>NZ_CP046883.1:0-315522 GCF_014262665.1 Corynebacterium anserum | reverse complement strand
CCGCCTCCTCCACACGGTGCAACGGTAAGCCGAGGGCGGTGGCGACCATCGTTTCCCGCACATTGGCGATCACTCGCTCACTGAGCGTAGAAAGCGTGAAGAAGCCCAGCGCATTGAATACAGCGCCGCCGATTGCAGCTAAAACAAGCAGGACGCCTAAGAGCCCCAGGCTTTCACCATCGCCGCGCACACAGTCCACGATGCGCCCAAGCATCTGTGGAACCTGTACGGTCAGCCATGCACCCATGGCGAGTGCTAAGACGGCGACAAGGGCACGTCTACCAGCACCGGACACAGTCTTAATCTGGGAGCTAACCTCACCCCGGACTTGTTGCCATGTAGCCAGGGGAAAACGTTCAGACACAGTGATTCGCCTCCGCCCGCCACGCTGGTGCTTGGGTCACCACGATCGTGCGCCTTCCTGCTCTCGCCGCCGTCACTCGTTCGGCAATACGCTGCTCAGTAATGGAATCCACCGCAGTCGTCGGATCCTGTAGCACAAGAACGTCCGGGTTTGCTGCGATAGCCCGCGCCAGCGCTACACGTTGTCGCTGTCCGCCCGATAGTTGGTTGCCACCTTCTCCCACGCGCTTATCGGGGCCTCCGGGAATATCAGTCACTGCCGCTACCTCCAGAGCCCATAACGCCGTATCTCGATCTGGGTGGACGTTGTCAGCCACACTGGCGTCGAATAGGTCCGCCGCATGGGGGGCGACAATAACGCGGGTTGTGGACATGCGATCCAGCGTGTCCACCAAGGAGAGGGCCTCATCCCCGGATACCACCGTCAAGCCTTCGTCGATCTGGGTCAACAGGCGATTCATCTCCTCGTCGTCAATGGGCGCTCGCTGCTCAGCCGGTGCGTTCAGAACATCGAGAATGCGCTGTGCGCTCGCTTGTCCGGTGGCTACCTTTTCAGCAATGTTCTTCCCTAGCATGGTCATTGGGGTGATAATGAACTGGGTCATCCCCACTACCGTGATCAACTCACCAATCGTGATCTGCCCCTTCAACCCCAACCATCCGGCGAAAACTCCTACCACCGCCACGTAGAGAGCACCCGTGGATTCCGTGACACCGTTGAGCGCCGCCTGGGCCTTGTTAGCCCCTACCGTTGCCTCGTAAGCCTGCGTGGATTGCGCTGTATATCTTTTGTTCACCGACGCAATCGCCCCCAATCCCTTGAGAATCCTCAACCCTTGGACGAGGTCGGTAGCCATCGACGCTGTCTTCGCCACGGCTCGTTGACGTTCTCCTGACTGAGCCCGCAATGGCTGGGCTGCTCGTAGCGCGATCATCACCACGATGGGTCCTGCGACCAGTACACCGATTCCCAAGGGGACGTGGATCGTCAGCACTACAACGGACATGTATATTAGTGACCCGATCTCAGCCACGGGGAATACAGCAAGGAACATGACATCGGCGACCTTCGTGGTGTCATTGCTGGCAACAGAAAGAAGACCTCCGGCTGTACGGTCTTTGCCACGAAATCCTTTTGGATCTTGGATACGGTCTGTGACCATCGTGCGTAATTGGTGGTTGACCAGTAGCATCGAGCGCGTCATGATGTAACGCCCGAAGTACATGCTCGCTGTGGACACCGCAAAAACGATGGCGAGAAGAAGCAGCCAGTGGATGAGACGGGCGTAGTGAGAAGTTGCCACTGCATCGTCAATCGCCTTACCGACTATGATGGGCACGGTCGCGTTACACAGGAAATTCAGCAGCACCCCAAGGGCTGCTATGTGTGTCCACGGACGTTGCGAGAGGGTGGTTTTCAGCAACCACTTAGGGTCGTCTGAACTGGGGATTTTCGACGGGTCGTCAACCATGCACTCAGTCTATTAAGCCCGCTCTATTCCCCAAAAAACCTCTAGAAATGTTCCGAAGCGTGCGTTAAAAAACGTCCGGAAATCCGAAAAGCCGGGGAAGCAGAGGCAACCACACAAAACACTGCCAACAGGAGGAAACCGCAGCAAGACTGGAGAGCCTAGAAACCCCGATGTAGTTGGCCGTGGAATTTCACGGAGAATACCCGCAGGCATTCGTGGCACTGCCAGGCATTATCCGTTTCTACATCCGGCCACAAGTTAGCAGAAGTGCAGTAGGGGCAGTTGTTGACTGTAGCTCGTCGCCCATTGACATGCGCCGTCTTTCCGCCGATCGCCTCGTTCACCGGTGGCAAGACATCGTGATCTGGAACGGACATTGGTGCTCAACCTGCCTTATACCAGTAAGTTTTCATCGGCCCGGCTCACCCAGTCACGGAATTGTTCTCCATCAGAGCGATCTTTCTTGAAATTCTGTACAATGCGCACCACATAGTCACCGAGCTCTGTGGAGTAGACGTTATTGCCGCGTACTTTCTTACCGAATTGCGGCCCACAACCAACGGCGCCTCCGAGGTGCACTTGAAAGCCTTCGACTCGTTCGCCCTCGTCGTTGGTGAGGATCTTGCCGGAGAGACCGATGTCTGCCACTTGTGCACGAGCACACGAATTGGGGCAGCCATTGAGGGAGATCTTCAAGGGCACGTCAAGGTCACCGAGGCGTTCTTCCAGCTCGTCGACCAGTTGAATGGCGCGTTGTTTGGTGACCACGTGCGCCAACTTGCAGAATTCCAAACCGGTGCATGAAATGATGTCCCGACGAAACGCGCTGGGGTTAGCGGAAAGGCCGATTTTTTCCAATTCTGACGCCAACTTGTCGGCCTGCGCGCGCTCCAGATCGAGAAACAGCAATTCTTTGTCTGCGGTTGTGCGTAGGCGAGTGACGCCGTACTTATCCGCGAGATCGGCTAGTTCTATGAGCTGTTCACCATCGGTATGCCCGACTGTAGGTTTCACCCCCAGGTAGAATTTGCCATCCCGCTGTTCATAGATCCCAACGTGGTCTCGGTATCCTGTGACAGTTTCCGGCTCGGGACCGTCGGGCAACACATATCCCAGGTAGTCCTCTTCCAACACGTGACGGAATTTCTCTACACCCCACTCAGCGACGAGGAATTTGAGACGCGCGCGATTACGCATGCGCCGGTACCCATAATCACGGAAGATGCGCACCACGTTAAGCCACACATCTGGTACCTGCTCAAGGGAGCACCACACACCGAGGCGTTGAGAAAGCATCGGGTTTGTAGACAGGCCTCCCCCAACCCACACATCGAAACCCGGCCCATGTTCAGGATGCTCGGAGCCTATGAAGGCGAGGTCCTGGATCTCGTGGGTGATGTCCTGCCGCTTGTTTCCGGAAATAGCAGATTTGAATTTCCGCGGTAGGTTGTGCAGCTCTTCACGCGGCAGGATGTCCTTGACGACTGTTTCTATGGCAGGGCTGGCGTCGATGATTTCATCTTTGGCGATCCCAGCCACCGGGGAGCCGAGGACAACGCGCGGCACATCGCCACACCCAAAGTTGGTGTCTAGGCCTACGCTGCCAAGCTTGTCCCAGATCGTCGGAACATCCTCAATCTTGACGTAGTGGAGCTGGAGATTTTGACGGTCTGTGAAGTCCGCGGTGTTGCGAGCGTAGTCACGGGAGACCTCACCTAGGACGCGCAACTGTTTGTTATCCAGCAGGCCTCCATCAATGCGGATGCGCATCATAAAGTATTCGTCTTGCAGTTCCGCATTGGTCAGGGTGGATGTTTTGGTGCCGTCGAGAAATGGTTTGCGCTGAGTGTACATGCCAATCCACTTGAAACGGGGCGCCAAGTCCTCGGGAGGAATGGAGGCAAACCCTTCCTTGGAGTAGATGTCTCGGACACGTTGCATCACACTCAGACCGACGTCTTCTTGCTTGATGCGCTCATCGTCGTTGAGTGGCTCCTTGCCGTCGACCAACCACTGCCCCTGCGGCTTGTTTGCCTTGCGGGTGCGCTTGCGTGGGGTGGAAGTAGTCATCTCTTGTTTTCCTCGGAATCGTTCTCTGGGAGTCATGCCCTAGACAAACCTGTCTATATGTCTGCCCGAAACACTAGACCGATCTGTTCAGAATTTCAAGCAATTTCTTGCAATCTATAGACAACTCTGTCTATAGTGCGGGTCTAGTGACCACTACTCGCACGTAAACGGCTAGTGTGGCAGAGGAACAAAAACACAATTCATGCAAGGAATCAGAAGAATTCATGGCTGAAAACCGTCCGCTCCGAGTTGCCGTCATTGGCTCCGGCCCCGCCGGTATCTACGCATCCGATGCACTCACCAAGTCCGAGATCGACGTAGCAATCGACATCTACGAGCGCATGCCAGCACCATTCGGTCTCATCCGCTATGGCGTGGCTCCCGATCACCCACGTATTAAGGGCATCATCAAATCCCTCCACAAAGTGCTGGACAAGCCACAGATTCGCCTGTTCGGCAACATCAACGTAGGCAAGGACATCACCCTCGAAGAGCTCAAGAAGTACTACGACGCAGTTATCTACGCCACCGGCGCCACCGATGACCGAGACCTCACCATTCCCGGCGGTGAACACACCATCGGCGCCGGCGAGTTCGTCGGCTTCTACGATGCCAACCCCGACTTCGACGCATCATGGAACCTCGAAGCCGAATCCGTCGCCGTCATCGGTGTGGGCAACGTGGGCCTGGACGTCGCCCGCATACTAGCCAAGACGGGCGACGAACTACGCGTCACGGAAATCCCCGACAACGTTTACGACTCTCTCAAGCAGAACAAGGCCAAAGAGGTTCACGTCTTCGGTCGCCGCGGCCCAGCTCAGGCGAAATTCACTCCGCTGGAGCTCAAGGAACTCAACTACTCCGACACGATCGAGATTGTGGTCAACCCTGAGGACATCGATTACGACGAGGGCTCCGAAAACGCCCGCCGTTCCTCCAAGATTCAAGACATGGTCTGCACCCTGCTCGAGCAGTACGCTATTGCCGACCCCAAGGGAGCCCCCCACAAGCTCTACCTACACTTCTTCGAGTCCCCTCACGAGGTGAAAACTGACGAGAACGGCAAGGTCATCGCCCTAGTCACCGAGCGAACTGAACTCACCGGCGATGGATCCGTCAGAGGCACCGGAAAACTCACCGAGTGGCCGGTGGGTGCCGTCTACCGCGCCGTGGGCTACAAATCCGATGAACAAGCCGATCTGCCGTGGGACACTAAGGAAAACGTGCTCCCTAACGTTGGCGGTCGCGTGCTCACCGAAGGGCCTACTGCTGACGGAATCGCAGGTGTTCCAGGCTCAGCTGATCCAGAAGCTGAGAAGCGTGAGCGCCTCGAGGGCGTCTACGCCACTGGCTGGATTCGTCGCGGTCCCGTCGGCCTGATCGGTAACACCAAGGGCGACGCAAACGAAGCCGTTGCGAATCTCCTAGCAGACCACGAAGCTGGGCTGGGCTTTGCCCCTGAGCAGCCAGAACTCGAAGCCGTCGATGCTTTCTTGGAGGACAAGGGACTTAACTACACTACGTGGGCTGGCTGGTACGCCCTGGACAAGGTAGAGCGTGAGCTTGGAGAGGCCGAAGGCCGCGAGCGCAAGAAGGTTCGCGACTGGGAAGATATGGTCAAGTATTCCCGCGAGCAGTAGCTCACGGGTAAACTCTTGGCCTATGAAGTCACCTGACGTTCACCTGACCGGTCGAGCTCTGCTGAACATGGTTCCGCAGCAGGTTCATGCGCTGTACAAACTGCGCGTTGACATTTTCGTCAACGAGCAGCGCGCCCCGTTTGCAGAGATCGACGACACCGACGCCCACCCGAACACGCATCACATCCTGGCGTATGTTCATCCAGGTTCCGGTCCCGACTATCCATTCGGCACCCCTGATCCGGGTAGTCTCATGCGCCTCGTGGGCACCGCTCGCGTATTCGGTCCCCCGGAAGCGCAACACATCGGCCGAGTGTGCGTTGCCCCGGATATGCGTGGGTACGGCGTAGCTCGTCAACTGATGGACGAAGCTCTGGAAGTGTGCAAGGCCCGTGCCGCTGCCTTGGATCCAACAACTCAATCCGCAATCGTGAAGCTAGAGGCACAGACCTACCTCACGAACTTCTATGCCTCCTACGGATTCACGATCGTCGGAGAGGAATTCGAAGTCGAAGGCGTACCTCACGTCGAAATGCACCTGCCACTGCAGTAGCTTCATTTTCTCGTGCATTCCCCCTCGCACTAAGATCCCATGTATGGGAAATTCCTACACTGACCTCCACGAATCTCGCATCCTGCTGTACTACTGCTTTACCCCAATCGCAGACCCAACAGCAGTGATGCTGTGGCAGCGGGCCCTGTGTGAAAAACTAGAGCTTACCGGCCGCATCCTCATCAGTGAGCACGGCATCAATGGCACCGTCGGGGGAACCTTAGCCAACTGCAAGGCTTACACCAAGGCCACTCGCCAATATCCGGGCTTTAAGAAGATGGAATTCAAGTGGTCCCACGGAGGCGCCGAAGATTTCCCGCGCCTGTCCGTCAAAGTTCGGGATGAGATTGTTGCTTTTGGCGCGCCGGGAGAACTCAAAGTCGACGAAAATGGCGTCATCGGCGGAGGTATCCATCTCAAACCACAGCAGGTGAATGACCTCGTTGCCGAAAGAGGTGATGAGGTCGTCTTCTTCGACGGTCGCAACGCCATGGAAGCCGAAATCGGCAAATTCAAAAACGCGGTCGTGCCCGATGTCAACACCACCCACGACTTCATCCGCGAATTGGAGTCCGGCAAGTACGACTGGATGAAGGACAAACCCGTCGTTTCTTATTGCACTGGTGGAATCCGTTGCGAAATCCTCTCCTCCCTCATGAAAAACCGCGGTTTTGAGGAGGTGTACCAAATCGACGGAGGCATAGTCCGCTACGGCGAACAATTTGGCGATGACGGACTGTGGGAAGGCTCCCTCTACGTCTTTGACAAGCGCATGCACATGGAGTTCAGTGACCATTCCAAGCAGCTCGGTCACTGTCACAACTGCGGGGCGGCCACCAATCTATTCCACAATTGCATCAACGAAGCCTGCCGCAAACAGACTCTCCTCTGCGATGAGTGCGCGCACAACCCCGCTACCGCGCACTGCGGCAACCCGGAGTGCATCGAGATCGCCGCAGCTAGCTGCCATTGACCACAACCCGGTTTGCGGCTTCTGCCGCGCGGGCACGAGCTTCGTCCACTGTCTCAGCAGTGGATACAACCACGCCCATACGACGGCGATCATAACTTTCCGGCTTGCCGAACAAGCGCACGTCAGTCTCCGGCACGCTCATGGCCTCGCGCACGCCAGAAAAGCTCACTGGCCCTTCGCTATCCACTCCATAGACCACTGCAGAGGCTCCGGGACTCACCAACGTGGTATCGATCGGCAAACCCAAGATCGCGCGCGCATGCAAGTCAAACTCGCTCAAACGCTGCGAGCCCATCGTCACCATACCCGTATCGTGTGGGCGTGGGCTGACCTCAGAGAAATACACGTCATCCCCCTTCACAAACAGCTCCACCCCGAATACACCGCGACCTCCCAGTGCGCCCGTAATGCGAGCGGCCACACTGCGAGCATTATCCAGAGCTGTTTCACTCATTTCCGCCGGCTGCCAGGACTCCACGTAATCTCCCCGATCCTGGCGATGGCCAATAGGCTCGCAGAACCATGTCGCATCGCGACCAGTCTCAGGGTCGATGGAACGAACCGTAAGCAAAGTGATCTCATAGTCGAATGGGATGAACTGCTCGATGATCACGCGCGCATTACTCACACGCGCGCCAGTTAGCGCGTAATCCCAGGCAGCCTCTAACTCCTCCGGGCCACCCACGTAGCTTTGCCCCTTCCCGGAACTAGACATCACTGGTTTGATCACGCAGGGAAAACCAATTTCCTCCGCCCCGTGCTGCAACTCTTCGAAAGTCGACGCATAGCGATGCGCGGAATTCGGCAACCCCAACTCCTCGTGAGCCAGATTGCGGATGCCCTCGCGGTTCATCGTGAGTCGCGCAGCGCGAGCAGTGGGGATGACCGTTGCCAATTCCTCATCCTCGATACGCTGCAGCTCATCAGTGGCCAGAGCCTCGATCTCCGGGACGATGAAATCCGGACGTACCTTCTCCACCAAAGCTCGCACGGCGGTGGCGTCGGTCATGTCGATGACGTGGGATTCAGAGGCCACGTGATGTGCAGGCGCATCGGCATAGCGATCAGCAGCATGCACCTCCACACCGAGACGTTGAAAAGCGATGGTTACCTCACGACCCAACTCCCCCGAGCCAAGAAGTAGAACCTTCGTCGCATTGTGAGAAAACGGTGTACCTAGCGCTTCAGGTGTGTACATGGATGACCATTTTAGCCGTTGGGCGCGGGATTTCCGCAGTTGATGCGCGCCAATCCCCCCTGCGTAGTCCCCACACCCAACATTACGGCGCTAGTTGCCACGCTCAACATTGCGGCGCCGGGCAGTGAGAATCGCCGACACAGCTTCAACGCAACGCTGCTCCACATCGCCAGGGTTCATATTCTTTTCAAGACAGTTGAAGCCCACAGAGATCACACCGTTGATGAGATCTGCAGTCATACGCGACCCATCTGGATCAATGTGTGTACAGACCTCGAGCAATGCATTTTCGAGGTCGCGGTGCATCCTCCCAATGTCTTCGGCAGTGCTTCCGCTGATGTTCTCTGTAATCCTTATGAGCCACGCGTGGTTGGATTCGGCAGCGATGCGAAGATTTGCGCGGACATAATCGACAAGCGCCTTCTCGGGATTCTCAGCTGATTCGAGGGTGTCCTGCATATCAGCAAACATCCTAGGAAGATGGCGGCTTACGACTAACCCACGCAAGTCATCGATGGAATCGACGTATCGGTAGAGAGAGTTGCGTGCAAGCCCCACCGACTCCGCCACTGCACCTGCGGTGAGTGCTTTCGCCCCGCCTTCTTGTAGGAGTTGCTCGGCGGCGTCGACGATAGCGGTCATTGTTTTCTCGCGACGGCTCATGCACCCATTAAAGCACCTTGCGAACCCCGACTCGCTCACGGAACGCCTCTATTTGCGACACCATGTCTCAGGGTGTTAAATAACAACTATGAGACACCCTGTCGCACAACAGTTCTCCAACAAATGGAGCACACTTGCCATCCTCATGATTGGCGTATCCCTCATCGTCCTAGACTCCACCATCGTCTCGGTCTCGCTACCTACAATCATCGCTAGCCTCGACCTCAATCTCACCGAAGCACAGTGGATCTCCTCCCTTTACTCCGTGGTTTTCGCCGCACTCCTGCTCTTCATGGGAACACTCGGGGACAAGTGGGGTCGCACCACCATCTTCATGCTCGGGCTCGCAGTGTTCGCCGGGGCTTCGCTCCTCGCCGCCGTCTCCACGGGCGCAGCAACACTTATCCTCGCCCGCGGCATTCAAGGAATTGGCGGCGCAATGATCCTGCCTTCGACACTCGCCACAATTAACGCCACATTCCGCGACGACGATCGAACGGCAGCCTTCGGCATCTGGGGAGCCACCATGGCATCAATGGCTGCCGTAGGGCCGCTGCTCGGCGGCTGGCTCACAGAAACTTTCAGCTGGCACTGGATATTTCTCATTAACGTTCCCATCGCGATCATCCTCATTGCCCTGGGTGTCAAGATTTTGCCTCCCAGCCGAGGGCACATCGAAGGCTTCGATCCGATCGGAACTACCCTGTCAGCCGTAGCGCTCGGACTCATCGTCTATGGTCTCATCGAGCATCATTGGTGGTTTTCTTTCGCTGGGCTCATCATCCTGTGTGCATTCATTGGCTACGAACTTCGCCGTCTGCGCTCTCACCGCCCAGCCCTACTCGACGTCTCGCTCTTCCGGCTCCCCTCCTTCAGCCTGGGAAATTTCACAGCTCTCGCGGTATCCATGGGTGAATTTGCAGCACTATTTGCCCTACCGCTCTACCTCGTTTCTGTACTGGAACTTGGCACTATCCACGCGGGTTGGGTATTGGCAACGCTAGCCGCTGGCTCGATTATTTCGGGCGGAGCAGCGCGACACGTTGCAGCCATGTGCGGTCCGGGGCGCACTGTCGTCATTGGTCTCTTCTTGGAAGTCATCGGAATTGGCATCACGGCCATAATTCTCAGCCCCAATTCCTCCCCTCTCCTCATCACACTCATCTTGGCTCTCTATGGAGCGGGAGTAGGTCTCGCCTCAGCTCAACTGGCATCTGTGGTTCTCGCAGACGTTCCCGTCTCCAGTTCAGGCATGGGTTCCGCAACGCAATCCACGTCTCGACAAATCGGGAGCGCACTGGGAATCGCTATGGCCGGAACCGTGCTGGCCACAACGCTGAGTCATCGACTACCTACCGCACTTGAAGAAATTGGGTTGGCTCCCCAACAGGTCACGCTCGTCACCTCCGTCACCAGCGACAGCGCCGGGGCAGCCATTCCCCAGTTAACGGAAAAATTCGGTTCTCAGTTGGGCGCAGTACTTGAGCAGGGATTCTCGGAGGCCTCTGCCATGGTCTTCTATGTGTCTGCCGGCATTCTCGTGGTGGGGTTGGTGGCGTCCATATTCCTCTCCCGTACCGCAGTACACACAGCCGACGCCACTGCAGAATGCACCGAAGCCGACCCTTCGACGCCTCGCAGCTAATCCTTTCGCAACTCGCAACCCGATCCCCGGCATGCAACCAACCACAACCAATCCCCTCCAACATGGGGCTGCAGAGAACGGAAAACTTTTACCATGCAGAAACTAAGCGCCACCTTGCTGGATACACGCGTTGCAACCAGCAATAATGAGGCCATGACAGGCACCGGATCTCATAACCTCTCACCTCTTTGTTCCCGCCGCGGCTTTCTCAAAGGCGTAGCGATAGCTACCGCAGCTACCGCCTCCGGCGCTCTCCTTGCAGCTTGCGCTGGTGAATCCGTCGTTGCTGAAGCTTCCAAGGCAGACATTCCTGTTGGCGGCGCAATCATCATCGATAAGTGGATCATCGCCCAACCAAAGAAAGGCGAGTTCACCGCATACTCCACGTCATGCCCTCATGCGGGTGGAACCATCGACAAGATCGAAGAAGTCAACGGGCAAGCGGTTGCCATTTGCCCTAAGCACAATTCTCATTTCGATCTAGCCACGGGCGACGTCCTTTCCGGTCCCTCGCGCGACCCAATGAAGAGCGCATCGTCGGTCACAGAAAGCGGAGATAAAGTCGAGGTGAAAAGCTAAGACCTGCAGCGTGAGCTGAAGCCACAGAGGAAAAATGCGACTCAACGCTAAATCACCAGGTCACAACGCAACTTCATCGGAAAAACCTCACAGTCACCACCCCTTAGAATCTCCCCAATCAGGGCTAAAAGTAGTCCGAGGAACAAGAACCTCGCCAAAAAATGTCCGCGCATGTAACGCCGCGCCTATAAGCAGCGTTGTGTCAATGTGAAAGCGCTCCACTCAGACGCTTTTCGCTACACCGGCATCTCCGCTGGAACACTCCTCAGCCCATTCACCGACGGGCTGAACACGCCCCGAGCAGCGGCGTACGACACATACACGGCCCTCCCGCTACCCACTCAACAATCGGGAGGGCCTCAGTGGTTTTCCTTTGGGCTTTTCGTTACGTTTTCTGGCTGGTCGTCACAGTTTCCTTAGACTGCTCACGACACCTATTTGACAGACCGAGCTGTCTAGTGTTTGCTGTTTGTTACCGCAACCGATTCGCGTCAACAACTGGTCCACCTTCTGGAGCCCCGGACAAGGTGAGAGGCCACCGACGCGATGTAGCAGGGGAATCAGGTGAGAATCCTGAGCTGTCCCGCAACGGTATGCGCATGGCATTGCCGGGGTCAAAGTCTGCCCATAGGCTTTCTTCCTGCTCAAGCTTCGATCCTGCAACACGCCATGTGTAAGTCCGAATGCCTGCCGGCTGCGATTACACGTAATGCTTTCAACTGACGAGGATCAGAAGAACATGACTTTTCATGCAACTGTCGCCGGGGTGCCCCGTATCGGCCCTGACCGTGAGCTCAAGAAGGCTCTGGAAAACTACTGGCGTGACTCTTCCACCGGCCGCCAGCTCACTTCCACCATCACCAGCCTCACCAACTCCTACACTGACGAGTTACTCTCCGCTGGTCTAGACTCCGCCCCGTTTGCTGGCCGGTCCTTTTACGACGCAATTTTGGACACCACCGCACTTCTCGGCGTATTGCCGGAGCGAGTGAACTCTATTGCTGACCACGATAACGACGGCCTACCGGCATACATCGACCGTTATTTCGCCGCCGCTCGTGGCACAGCGGAACTGCCAGCATCCGCGATGACAAAGTGGTTTGACACGAACTACCACTACATCGTTCCCGAGCTCTCTGCAGACACCACCTTCACCCTGGAAGATCAGGCACTTCTGGAGGACCTCCGCGACCAAATCAAGCGCGCCGGCACCGCCGTTCGCCCCGTGCTCATCGGCCCGCTGACATACCTTTCCTTAGCCCGCACCGTCGATAGCTCCAACGCCATCGACCACCTGGAAGCTCTCTTCGAGGCCTACGCTCGTCTCCTGCCACGGATCGCCGACCGTGGAGCGGAATGGATCCAATTCGATGAGCCATCCCTCGTCACTGAAGTTCCAGCTAGCATCCTCAAACGAGTGCGTTCCGGCTATCAAAAACTCGTTGGTGCGTCCGAACTCAATATTTTAGTTCAGACTTATTTCGAGGATGGCGACCGCGCCATCAAAACCCTCAGCGGCACCGGTGTGAAGGCTTTCGGTGTAGACCTCGTCTACGGAGGAACCGAACTGCCCAGCTGGACGGGTGAAGAACTCCTCGTCGCAGGTGTCGTCGATGGCCGCAACGTGTGGCGCACGGATTTGGACAAGGCGCTAACCACTTTGCGGGCTCTAGAAAAGCGTGGCCCCGTTGCCGTCTCCACCAGCTGTTCCCTCTTGCATGTGCCCTACACCCTGGAGAGGGAGAACCTCGGCGAGGTACAGGCCTGGCTCGCTTTCGGCAAAGAAAAGATTGCCGAAGTCGCGGCACTGTCGAAGGCTCTGCGTGGCGAAGACGTTGCTGATTTCTTCCATGAGTCCCGCGAAGCAATCCAGCACCGCGCCCAATCACCTCTCAGCCACAACGCCCAAGTGCGCGAGCGCACGGCCGCCATCACCGACGACGACCGTCACCGCGACTCCATCTCCACCCGGCAGGCGGCGCAGCAAGAAGCCATCAAACTGCCTCCACTGCCGACCACCACCATCGGGTCTTTCCCACAGACTCAAGAAATCCGTGGGGCTCGGGCGAAGTGGCGTCGCGGAGAAATCGACGACGCCACTTACAAGCAAGCCATGATTGACGAAGTGGCCGACGTCATCGCCCGGCAGGAAGCGCTAGGGCTGGACGTGTTGGTCCACGGTGAACCTGAGCGAAACGACATGGTGCAATACTTCTCCGAGCAGCTGGAAGGTTATCTCTCCACTGACCATGGATGGGTACAAAGCTACGGTTCACGCTGCGTACGCCCGCCGATTATCTACGGTGACGTGCACCGCCCAGCTCCGATGACCGTGGAGTGGTACACCATCGCCCAGAGCTTCACTGATAAGCCAGTCAAAGGCATGCTCACCGGACCAGTCACCATGCTGGCCTGGAGTTTCGTGCGCGACGACCAGCCACTGGGTGAAACTGCCGACCAGGTAGCGCTCGCTCTGCGCGACGAGATTAGCGATCTTATCGACGCCGGTGCGCAGATCATCCAAGTCGATGAGCCGGCTATCCGTGAACTTCTGCCACTCATCGAAGCCAACCAGCCTACCTACCTCGACTGGGCAGTGGGCAGCTTCCGGCTTGCCACGTCGGGTGCGCCAAACGAAGTTCAGATCCACACCCACATGTGCTATTCCGAATTCAACGAGCTGATCGACACTGTATCCAACCTGGACGCAGACGTCACCAGCATTGAGGCTGCACGCAACGGCATGCAAGTACTCGCTGCACTCAAAGATGCCGGTTACGAGCTAGGCGTGGGGCCAGGTGTGTGGGACATCCACTCTCCTCGCGTACCTCAACAAGAAGAGGTGGATCAGCTTCTCCAAAGCGCACTGGATTCTGTGGACCCGCGTCTCTTGTGGGTTAACCCAGATTGCGGTTTGAAGACCCGCGGCTGGGAGGAAACAACCGCTAGCCTTAAGGTGTTGGTGGAAGCGGCACGCAAGGCTCGCGCCTAACACAGCTCCCCGCTGGGGAGTTCTGTTGCGGTACCAGAATGGCTCTGGCTCGCGCCCAGGGCATTTCCCTATGGTTCAGGGCATCTCTCCGTGGGGAATCACGGGGATGCTTTTCTAACGGGCAGTCTAGCCACTGCCTAGGGGCGCTCCCAATTGCGTTCCTCCCTAGGGCGGCGTTCGATTGTGTTTGTCCCTAGGGAGGCGCTCGGTTGCGTTCCTCCCTAGGGAAGGTGCCCAAATTTTTATTTCTTAGAGGCCAAAATATGAGTTCACTCGGCCGGCCACCTCATCCGTGTGGTGGACCATCACGCCGTGGTTATGCCCGTCAAGGATAATCATCTCTCCGCCCATACGCTTCTGCATGTCGTAGATGGCATCCGATCCCACAGCATTATCGTGGGAGAACCCCATGTGCAAAGGCTTAATCGCCAGCTTGTCTCCATTGACAGCAGGGCCGGGCGTTGGCACAGGCCAGCCCATGCATGCCTCGCCGGTGATGAAGCTATTTTCGATGGTGTTGATCGTATCGCCACCAGTCAGAGCTTCCAGTTTCTCCGGGATCAGTCGTTCTGGCTGAACTGGTACGCGGTTCTCATTACACACTATTGAGCGTTCGACCATGGAATAGGTCGCAGCCTGGAGCATGATCTCCTTCATTAGCTCTTCATTATTCTGATCGATCTTCGGCCCCTGAGCATCCGCTGGAGCTTTCCCATCGCGAATATAACGAGCTACAGAATCCCACTTCGAATCGTCATACAACCCGGTGTAATAGGTGTACTGGAACAACGGCGAGCGAATCGTAGCCCCTGGGGAGAGCGTAGCCACGGTATACATCGCAGAGAACAAACGCCACGACGGCGGCATTGCCTGGTTCACAGCCGGGAGTACCACGTCATGGTACTCCGCAATTCCCGGAGGAAGATCACCAATTTGAGCTGGTGGTGGGGCTAACTGAGCTGGTACACCCGTTTCTTGTTGCACTACGCGTGACCAATTGATGTACACCTTCAGCGGAGTATCGCCCAGACCGTAGAATCTAGCAACGAATGGTCGGTGTGCTCTGGGAAAAGCGTGGCATAGGTTGCCATGAGTAGGCCGCCATAGGACACTCCGTAAAGACTGAGCTTGTCCAGTCCCAGTGCCTGACGTGCCACGTCGAGGTCACGAGCTGTATTTTCCGTATTGATTTGGTCTACATACCCAGGCTGCGACCAATTGCACACATCGTGTGCGAGTCCAGCGCCGACGGTCATCGCAAGATTCCCCACAGGGATGTCAGCAACAGAACAGGTCAGAGGATCACCGTAGGCCAAGCCGCGTGGTTCGACGGCAATGAGGTCGTAATTATCCTTAATCTCCTGCGTCATCTTGACGCGGTTCACGCCCTTATCGTCCTTTTGGTTACCCTCGAACATGGGCAGTGCCTCACCACCAGGCCCACCGGGATTGCCGGCGATGGCACCCCGCGGTTTACCACTCTTCGCAGGGATCTTGCTCATGGTGAGTGTGATGGTGCCGGCAGAAGGATTCTTGTAATCCTTTGGCGCTGTAAATGTCGCGCATTGAGCATCAGGTGCTGTCATGGCCCCCACAGGGCAGGGTCCCCACTGCAGCTTGGTGTCTGCCGCGGCCGCAGGCACGGTCACAACGGACAGAGTCAACGCCGCTGCTCCTACAGTGCCTATCACGGTCTTGCCCAGAACAGACTTCTTTACGCTCATAGTCATCGGCTCTTCTTCTTGTGGCTCAACTAGTAAGCCTCAATCTGTGAGACTCGACTAGCGTGTCAGAGGATTCGTATGCCACCTTGATGGCATGCACTGCACATCATTGTTCCATGATGTGCACAGGACTTCAACAGGATAGCCCCTTTTACCTCTTCACAAGAAATGTTGCACCACACATCGTCCTGCGCTGAACGCACTTCTTCGAGTCTTCATCTCGCGCAATGACGAAGGTCGTGCTACCGCTACGACAGTAGTGAAAACAGTTATTATTAGCTATTGATCCCCGCCGCCGGTTACATTCATCAGTCATGGGTCGACATACCACTAGCAAACGCCGCTCTTCTATCAGACGCCACTCCTCTACCAAACATCGCTCTTCCCGGTTTTCCCCTCAGGCCGGCACATCTGCGAGCACGTCGGCCAGCACATCCGCCGCCACATCTGCGAGCCCATCGGCCGGCACATCCACCGCCACATCTGCGAAGACACCTGCAAGCTCCACGCTGCACTGGCCTCATAAACTCCTCATCACCTGGCTTGTTCTCGCAGCGGTTGCCACCGCTATTGGTCTGGGTTTGCTGTGGCCAACGGGCGAGAAACCACACATGTCCGAGGCGTTTCGCACACAATCTGGCCTCAGTTCAGAGCTCATCCGGGCTGATGTTGCCATCATCCAGCCCGGTATGTGCAATTCTCCGTCGCTGGGGCAACCTTTCCAGAGCGCCCCGATCACTGAACCCTTCGCCCCAACAGATTGCACTCACGCGATCATCAATATCAACAGCGGCGAGTTCGCCGGCCAGCGCACGCTTCTCGAGCTGCGCCCCAACATCCCTGGCGAGCCTCATCTTGAGGTTGGCGATCACATCCTGTTGTCCAACAATGGTGTCAACGGCACCACACAGCTCGCGTTCCAGGATTTTGATCGTTCCACTTCAGTGTGGCTGTGGTTGGGAGCAACCCTGGTCCTCATCGCTGTTATTGGAGCATGGAGAGGTATCCGTGCCCTCTTCGGTTTGGCTATCACCATGGCTGCAATTCTCGTATTTCTCCTACCAGGTTTGGCTCAGGGAGGTTCACCGGTCTTATTGGCACTGACGTGCGGTGCTGCCGTCTTGTTCCTTGTCCTCTTCCTGGTTCATGGATTCAGCTGGAAGACTGCGAGCGCGATGGGGGGAACGCTCATCGCTTTGTGTTTCGCCGCCGTATTCTCTTATCTTTCTGTTCGCACCACGGGCATTCGAGGATTAGGGGATGAGTCAAACCTTCATATCCTCGTCTACATGCCTGGCATTAACATCAGTGGTTTGATGCTTGCAGGCATGATCGTCGGCGCCCTTGGTGTCCTCAACGACGTGGCCATCGCCCAGGCGTCGACTGCCAAAGAGCTTCATGAAATTGAGCCCGACGCCACCAAGTGGCACCTTTTCACCAGTGCCATGAAGGTCGGACGGGACCATATTGCGTCGATGGTTTACACTCTCGTGCTGAGCTACACGGGCGTGGCTCTACCGACTCTTTTGCTGCTGAGCCAGTCTGGCCGCCCCCTTGAGCAGATCATCACCTCCGATGTGATGGCTACTGAGATGCTCCGTTCCCTCGTGGGCGCAATGGCTCTGGTTCTAACCGTCCCGATTACCACGGTCATAGCATCTTGGACCGCGACATCCAGCTCTGATTCCTCGCACACAGCTTGAGTCAGATTGTGGGGGCAGATACCTCTCCAAGGAATCCCCCCCAGCCTCCGCGCACAGATTAAGCACCCCCTCGTACACGGGTTGAATATCCCCTGCACAACAACTTCAGCCTCCGCGTGCAGATTAAGCACCCCCTCGTACACGGGTTGAATATCCCCTGCACAACAACTTCAGTCTCAATACATAGATTGAGTACTCACTCATAAAAGTTTCACGAGGTCGGCAACCTTTTCCATTTTGCTTTTTAAACGAAAAAAGATTGCTAGCATCGCTACTCACATATAACGAGCATTCCCTCCCAACGCTTTGCGACTCGGGAGCATTGCCCAACAACACCTTTTATCTACAGCATTAACTGTCGACAGCGTTTAATTCTGCAGCACTAACCATCTCACTGACCGTCTACAGAATGACCTGTCCCCAGTATTAACTTCCGAGAGGTTCCTAGCATGGCTAGCTATCACGAGTCGGCACATAAGGACTCGACAAATACTGAGTCGATCCCAGCGGAAACCGCACACACCCCACAGCACAAGAAGACGGCCCATAAAAATGGGCCATCCGCCCTGAAACGAGTGCTCGTGACTCTTCTCCTCGTTCTCCCAGTCGTCGGCGCTGCAGCCTACATGTGGGCAATGTGGGATCCCAAAACTTACCTCAAAGATATTCCACTCGCTGTGGTCAACGAAGATGTTGGCGTCGGAGAAGGAAAAGACTTCACCAACTACGGCGAACAAATCGCCGACGGCATGCTAGACCTCGACTACCTCAACTTCAACAAAGCCACCGCCGAGGAGGCACACGACAAACTCGAACGCGGCGAATACATGATGGTAGTCACCATCCCCAAGGACTTCTCCACCAAAGCAGCTACCATCATCGACGACCAACCAGTCAAACCGAAAATCAACTTCGACCTCAACGATTTCTACGGCACACAAAGCGGCTTCATCACCGGCTCACTCATTCCCGAACTGCAGGCCAGCGTGTCACAAGCCGTCACAGCCGAATATGCCTCCGAAGTTGTCCACGGCCTCAACGACCTCTCGAAAGGTCTCGGCGACGCCTCCAACGGCGCAAATCAACTCAACGATGGTGCCGGACAACTGCGCGACAGGGGCGCTGAAGCTGTAGATGGCATTGGTCAGCTAAAGGGCGGTTCCACCGAACTGCGTGCCGGCGCAGGCGAACTACACACAGGCGCCGGCCAGTTAGCCAACGGTGCAGGCCAACTCAAAGACGGAGCACTACAACTCTCCAACGGAATGGACGAACTTCGAGCAGGCACAGGCCAACTAGCCGATGGCGCCGGCCAGATCAAAGACGGTGTGAAAGAACTCACCGACATGCTCATCCCACTTCTTTCTACCGCCCAAGGCCCCTCCCAGAACCTTCGTCCAGTCGTCGGTGTGCTGCGCGGCATGGGAATGAATAAAGAAGCCACTGAACTGGAAAGCCTGCTCAACGACCTCAACCCACAGAATCCACAGAATCTCGTCACACAGCTCGGCCAACTGCGTGACGGAACCGCAGAGCTACACCGCAACCTTGCCGATCCCCACTCCGAATACCTCGGCGGTGTCATCCAGCTACAGGACGGTGCCCACCAACTGCGCGATGGCTCCAAAGAACTCTCTGACGGTGCCAACCAGTTATCCAACGGTTCCGGCCAACTCGCCGACGGAACCGTACAGCTGGACGACGGCCTTACCGAACTCAACACCGGCGCCGGCCAACTCAAAGACGGTATGGATCAGCTCAAAGACGGTACTCAGCAGTTGGCCACAGGGCTTGCTGATGGTGTTAAACAAGCACCGAACATCAAGCAGCCAGAAGTTTCCTCGGCTAACATGGCCACGCCCATCGACTTCACCACTGACAACATCAACCCAGTACAGACCGCTATCAGCACCGAAGACCCAACCCTAACCAAACTGACCAGCGGCACATCCATCCTGCTCGTAATTCTTTTCGCTTTCCTCGGTATGGCCATCCTTGCACTGATGCTGCCAGCCGTCCTCCGGCGGAGGAATTCGCGCAGTGTAAACGCTACCGCCCATGCAGAGGACGGTGACCCGGGCGTCCACGCAGGCCACGGTGACCAGGGTCTTCGTGCGGACGGCGGTGACCAAGGTGCCCACGGCGCTGCACACCTTCATACAGACCACGGAACCGCTGCAGGCGTCTTCGGCGGCTATGCCCTGCTATTCGGCGCTAGCCTCGCAGTAATGGCTCTGCTCACGGTCGTTTCCACTTCCCTTGGCTGGAAGCCGGCCAGCTGGGGCCCTGCGCTGATTGTGCTCGCGCTCATCGTTGGTGCCGGCACTGCCGTGTATCAATTCCTACGCACTGCGTTCGGTCACATCACCGGCGGCGCACTGATCATTGCAACTTTCGTACTTGGCCTCTTCGCGTCGGGTGCTGTTTGGCCCGCCGACGCCACTCCCCGCCCACTCAAAATCCTCCATCTCTTGAACCCGATGGGTTACGCCCGCGACGCATTCACTCGCGCCACCTCAGGCATCTATGATGGCCTGTTCATGCGCGGGATTTCGGGGCTGATTGCATTCATCGTCATTGGTGTCCTCGCTAGCGTGGTTGTACACCGCTTCAAAGCCCACCGTGGAGCAGCTGAAACCCCCATCATCTAGGATTTACAGCGAAAACTCCCCGGGGAGAGATTCCCAGAAAAAGAGAGCGCCCCCTAAGGACTTTCCTCCCAGGGCGAGCAACCCGGAAATAGCTCCCCTGGCCTCTTCTCCCCCCCGTTTTTGGTAAACACGGGCTCCTTTTACCGCGCCGATTTGGCAAACACGGGCTCCTTTTCCCGCCCCGTTTTGGCAAACACGGGCTCCTTCCCCCGCGCCGATTTGGCAAACACGGGCTCCTTCCCCTGCGCCGATTTGGCAAACACGGGCTCCTTCCCCCCCCGTGCCGATTTCAGGCTAACCACCTCGCACGTTCTTAGGTGCATCCTCAATGCTGCACTGCTCGTCTCATCCGTTCATACCCCATGAGGAGTCACATATGCGCAGCGAATCACCACAGACCAACTAGCCCAAAGCCTTCTCAAACGTAGTAAACACAGACTCCGCTTCAATGCGCGTCACAATCTCCGCATTCGGCTTCCTACCCCAATAACGGCAATCCCAATCTGCCACCGTCGTACCACGAAGCAACTCCGAATCTGCCTCCACATCCACCGTGGCTTTCTTCTTGTCAACATCCCCACGCAAAATCCACAACTCATCCCTCAACAACACCTGTGCAGCGGCAAGATCGTGAATCTGTGCCTGATAACCCACCCCCACGCTTTCATGGAACTCGAAATAGAAGCGGGTGGCGTCGAGAAGAAGATCGGCAAGCTCAGCCTGAGCAAGAGACAAACCACGCAAGACCTGCTGCAAACGCTGCGGAGTAAGCAACACCCTCTCCGTAGAATTAAGCGGACAAATAGTCAACAAAGGCGAAGACACAGGCCAATTCGCCAAAACATGCTTAAGCGCATGCGGATCAACCCACGCATTCCACTCCGCTGTCGGAGTCGTATTACCTGGATAAGTAAACGCACCAGTCATCAGTGTGACATGCGTATTCTCCAGAAGGCGCGGCGCATGATCCAAAACATAAGCAAGATTCGTAGCCGGCCCCGCGACCAACACATGCGTAGGTTCAGCGGCTCGCCAAGCCTCCAAAAAACTACGCCCCGCATCCGGCTCATCCTCAGGAATATGATCGGCCCAATACCCCAGACCACCTGGGCCATGAGTCTCCGGCGTAGTCGTAAGAGGACAAACCCGCGGACGAGGAAGACCGGGAATAGCACGAGCACGAGAGCCAGTCATACGCAAAACAGCATTGGAATTGCGAGCAGCATTAGTCACCGTGGTGTTGCCTGCAGAAGTAGTAACCGTAAGTTCAATCTTCCCCTTCGCATGTAAACACCCAAGCCAAGCAAGGGCAAGGGCATCGTCAATACCGGTGTCAACGTCTGCAATAACACGGGGGAGAGTCATGCTGCCAGATTAGCCGGGGTGAAAGGAGCACGTGGGAAGCCACGGCGGAGGGGAAGCACACTTCTGCGAGGGGCAGCCTGTCACGCTCGCCTCTCCCGCACTCCGCTGCAACCTCCCCCTCCCCCGCACAATCCGCTCCAACCTCCCCCCTCCCCCGCACAAATACCGCGCTTAATCCAGAAGAACCAGACAAAGCCCCAGGTCGAAAAATTCTGCAGCAAGAAAAACGCGGTATTTGCGCATTTTCCGCTGCCTTTGACTATGCGACAGTCCCTTCCGATCCACAGACTCTCAAAACATCACCCGCAAATGCGCGCCCATTGCCCAAACCCTTCCCAATTCAGTAGAAACGTGCAAGACTAATCAACTGTAAACAGGGGCTGGGAAAACACCAGAAAAATCGGGGGATTGGAATGAACAGGGTTGGGGGACCACTGGTTTCAACGATGGGGCTCACCCCCGCACAACGTAGGGTGCTGTACCGCGAACATCACGCAGGGAAGTTGGAAAAACTCTTTCCGGGAGTCTTCGTCAATCGCGAAGCATTAGGCAGCTACACTGCACACTTTGCCAATGACTCAGAGCTGCATTACCAGCTGATTGTTCATGCGGCTGCCGCTTCCCAACCCAAAGGGGTACTCGCTGGCCGCTCCGCAGCTTGTCTGCGTGGTTTGGCGCGCCCCTCCTCCTCTTATAAATTTTCTCACCCTGGGAGCATCGACATCGGCTTCCACTATGACAGTCAAGCTTTCACTCGGCATACCGCTGATCTGCCTATTCACCGGCGGCGTCTTTCTAGAGATGTCCTGAGCCGTACGGAACTCCTCCCCACTGTTTTTTGGGGAATTGCGTGTCACGAGTGTGGAGGACACATGTATGCAATTGGCGCAATGGTATTCGGTTGAAGAGGGATGCGTCGGAGCTGAAAGTGCTTTACGCCATATGCCGGCTGATACTTACGCAACCACTTTCGGTGCGCACCTGGTGAGCCGTAAGCATGGGGCGCGGTCAGCTCGGCAGATGTTGAATCTCATTACACCGTGGTCGGAAAGTCCGATGGAAAGCGAGCTCAAGGTTCGTATGTGGGAGGCTGGGCTGCCCGCTCCGTACCAGCAGGTGATGATCCATCGCCCTTCGGGTCGTTTTGTGGGGCGTGTAGATTTTCTGTTTGCGTGTGGTGTGGTTGTTGAGTACGACGGCAGGGAGAAGTATCGCCACGGAGCTTTCGGACGTGACACGTATCGCGCGGATGTGGAAATGGCTAAAGAGTTGTCAAGGCATAAAGCGATTGCATCGTTGGGGTATGAAATCATACGGATCGACCGGAATAGTTATCGGCCGGGTCGCCGAGATGATGGCTGGTTGGAGGATATTGCGCACAGAGTGGAATGGATGCGGGCACATCCTGGGAAGATCACGGATGCTCATTGGTTGGCCAAGGGAAAGGCATGGCGGGAGAAGGGAGATGTGGGATGGTTAAGTTGTTAGGCAATCGAGGCTGATTCAGGTCAGCTACGTATCCCTTAGTCTTCAGAATTTTCGGAGGATTCCATGACGGGTTGGTTGTTTTCATCCCTCTTGATCGGGAGTTCGAGGGGGATGTTTAGCCCTAGTTGGTCGCCTTGCACAGCGCTAAGTGGTAGAAATTTCCCGTCTTTGTACCAGAACATGAAGGGGCTCAGGGGCTGTTCACCATTTTGGGTAGCTTGCATTGCTACCTGAGACATGGTCACTAGGTCTTGGGCATTGCAGTCTTGTTGAACGGGGTAGACCATGACGGAGTTGGTCCATGGCATAGCGATCACATGTCCGTGGCCGTGATCTGGGATTTCCATCATGCTCAGCAGACTGTTCATATCGGTGGCGAGGACTGCGCCGAATGGGCTGCCAGTGGTGAGCATTTGGATCTCTGTCCCTTCTACTCCCATGACGGTGAATTTCTTTTCACACTCGATCCGTGTTGATTCTCGGGCGACGTGGAAGATGTTTGGGGCTTGCTCAAATTGTCCCATAAATGGGTCAGAATCCAACGGTCCAGGTATTTCTTTGTCTTTCATCAGGTGGTATTCGCCGTTGCGCTGAGCTGCTAGGTAGCACCACATGCCTGGTAGGAATTCTTTTGCATAGGTGTACTCGGACATGTCTGCTTGTTGGCCGACCAGTGCGGCAAACATTGCTTCACCGACACCGTTGCGGATGACGGTCGTTGGATTGTCTTCTCCTGCGGGGGTGTGACCGGTGCTTGCGGTATCGTGATCATTTTTCTTCCCGAACAGTCCAAACATGTTTCTACGGTACCGTCGTTGGAATCATTTGGTGTGGTATTTGACTAGCGGGATGCTTGGCTAGCGGGGATGCTTAACTGGCACCGTATTTTCCCTGGACACCGCGTTTGCCTCAACGGCGACGCGCAATGATATTTCCGATAAAACGTACCCCGGTCAGGTGCAGCGGTCTGATGAAGCGTTTGATGTACCAATTGGCGATGGAAAAGGCATCCGGAACGATTACTCTCCGCCTTTTTTCTAAAAGTTGCACGGAACGGCGTGCAACCGTTTCCGACGTCAAATAGGTTCCACCCAGCAGCTTTCGCGCAAAATCGTCGGCTTTCTCGTCATCACCCGTCAGGGATCCCGCTAATCCGGATCTGAAAAACTGCGGGCATATCGCGCTGACTGAAATGTTGCGGTGGTGAAACTCAGCATCGAGGGTTTCTGCCAGAGCGACACACGCAGCTTTCGTGGTGTTGTAGGTGCTCATTAACGGGGCGTGTACTAAGCCGGCAAGGGAGGAGGTGATTGCGATGCGAGCTCCGTCGTTCATCAATGGTGAAAAAGCACGAACAGCACGCACTGCTCCTAGTACGTTAATATCCAAGGCACGTTGCCATGTATCCATGGAGATCTTCTCAATCTGCCCGCCTACAGCGATGCCGGCATTCGACACCAGCACATCTAAGTTTCCTACCGTCTTGACCGCAGCATTCCAGTGTTCATCATTGGTTACGTCGAGCTGAAGGTATTCCCAGTCCCCTGACAGCGCGGAAATGTCCGGTGGTGTAGTGACGTTCAGATCTGTAATCCATACCTTGCAGCCTTGTTCTAAGTAGATTTTGGCCATCGCAAGGCCAAGACCTGATGCAGCTCCGGTGATAAGCACCTGTCGCTGTGAATTACTAGACATGCGCTGCCTGGGTGGCATGTCCTCACCCCGTTGAGAATTGTCGTATGAATCCCCAAAAGAACCAGTGCCCGAATCCCCACGAGAATCAGCGGGAGAACTGGTACCCAGACCCCGCCGAGAATCAGTACGCCGACGCCTAAAAGCAGAAGAGTCACTCATGAAAACAGGGTAGCGTTAATCAACTCGCCGGAACGCTAAACCGTCAGGCTTCGACGAGCCCCTCACCACTATGAGCCGGCATTCTACCCAGGATCACCGTACCCTTCCCGGCATCCGAGGCCACCAATTCCCTAGTCTTCCAGCACGTTATTGATGACAATAGTCTGATCACGGCCGGGCCCCACACCAATGTAGGAGATACGGCAGCCGGACAGTTCCTCCAGACGCCGGACATAATCCTGAGCCTTCTCTGGAAGCTCTTCGAAGCTGGTGCAGCCCGTAATGTCCTCGTCCCACGCGGGCATGGTTTCGTAAATCGGCGTCGCATGGTGGAACTCAGTCTGCGTCATCGGCATTTCATCGTGGCGTACACCGTCCACATCATAGGCCACACAGATGGGGATCTCGCCGATACCGGTAAGCACATCCAGCTTCGTCAGGAATAAATCGGTGAAGCCATTAACGCGGGAGGCATAGCGGGCAATGACGGAATCGTACCAGCCAGTGCGGCGCTTCCGGCCTGTATTCACACCCACTTCCCCGCCGGTGGTTTGCAAGAACTCACCCCACTTGTCGAATAGCTCGGTGGGAAACGGACCTGCACCCACACGGGTGGTGTAGGCCTTGATAATGCCCAGAGAAGAGGTGATGCGAGTCGGACCAATACCTGAACCCACGCATGCCCCGCCGGTCGTCGGGTTCGAGGACGTCACGAATGGATAGGTGCCGTGGTCGACGTCGAGCATCGTTGCTTGTCCCCCCTCCATAAGGACGTGTTTGCCCTCGTCAAGCCCCTTGTTGAGCTCATAGGTGGCGTCGATCAACATTGGCTTTAAGCGCTCGGCGTAGGACATAAAGTACTCCACAACCTCGTCCACGTCGACGGCCTTGCGGTTATAGATCTTCACGAGGATCTGATTCTTTTGCTCAAGCGCAGACTCGATCTTTTGCCGCAGAATAGACTCATCAAGCACATCCTGTGCCCGCACGCCAACGCGGGAAACCTTGTCTGCGTAGGTGGGGCCGATGCCACGGCCGGTGGTGCCAATGGCTCGCTTGCCTAGGAAGCGCTCTGCTACCCGGTCGATGGCGACATGGTAGGGAGCGACCAGCTGCGCATTGGCGGACACTTTCAATCGGGATGCTTTAGCACCACGGGCTTCGAGACCGTCGATCTCCTCAAATAGCGCTTCGAGGTTCACCACGCACCCATTGCCGATGATCGGAAGCGCGTTTTCGGAGAGCACACCCGCCGGGAGCAATTTCAGCTCGTATTTTTCGCCGCCGACGACCACGGTGTGACCTGCGTTGTTGCCTCCGTTTGGTTTCACAACGTAGTCGACGTGGCCGCCGAGGATGTCGGTGGCCTTGCCTTTACCTTCGTCGCCCCATTGGGCACCGACGACAATGATTGCTGCCATGAGCGCAGACACGTCCTTTAGCGATTGCTGATGTTTTGCGGCGCGCAGAAATACGCACCCCGTGAGACGTTTTCCTATCCTACTATGTCCACTGCTACCCCCAGCAAAATAAGTGGCTGAGTATCTCGCCTGTTGCGGCAAGTCACCGCCGTCACCGCGTGGTTCGCCATCGTGGCATTTTGTTGCCGACCATCTCGCCATCGTGCTCTAAGGTTAGAATTCTCCCACGTTTTTAGGGTAAGGCTGTCCCATGATTTTCGTTCTGCGCTGCTCTGTTCCAGATTCTCCGTTGCCTCCTGCTGATTTACCAGCACAGTTCCGAGGGGAAGAGCTAACGGTTATCGAGCTGCCGGAGGTTCCCGGCCGTCGCGATCTGAAGTTCTTGGACGCGCTCGCATCTCGTTATGTGGTGGGGTCTACACCATCGCTCCATGAAATCGCAGCGCAGCCCGATGTTGAGCATTTGGGGCATCCGCAGCCTGACCCGCACAGGGTATCTGAACGTGTCCGGGTGATTGTCGAAGGTACGGATGCATCGCTTGCCGCTGTGGTCTCTAAGCTCATGCGCATCGATGCGCTGTGGGTTCAGGTTGGTTATGTTCCTTCCTTCCCTGCGACCTCCACCGTTGCGCAGAATTGGGGTCTTCTTCCCGACGCCACACCGAAGCAATACATGAAATTTGCCCTGGAAGAGGCCTCCCGCCCCACGGCGTTAATGCGCGACGATCACGGCGTGGTGGTGCTAGGCGCGGCAGAGATTACGGGATCGGATGGTGAGCTGGTGGGTGAGGCTATCGTGGACTCTGAAGTGTTATATAGCTACGACCCCGAGCAGGGTCTCCACAGCGAATTCACGCGCGGAGTGCGTTTAGTTCCAACAATCGGGGCGCCTGGTTTAGCCGCTGTACCTCTTCCCTCTCCTCAACGAAAGAAGAGTCTATGGGGTTTTCTCCGGACACACCGTCCTGTCGACCCTCCGGTGTTACGTGGCCGTGCGCTGCAGGCGGGTGGAGTGGACATGGTGGTCTCCCGCGATGGGCTACCGCATACGCGACCTTTGAAGTCCGTCACGTTCTACCGGCACCTGCGTGATGGGCAGTTCGTACGTACCTAACTAAACCCTGCTGATGTGTAGGCTCTACTGAGCAGCTCAGAGCATTGGCCGGAGCTGGCTAAGGAATGGGCAGTGTGTACGCACCTAGCTACCTATCTAGGTGGCTATTCCTCGTGCAATTCAGGTGGCAGGAGCGGGGCATCCACCGTCGGCGCGAGGCAGGCCATCGCTGAGTCACGCGAGTAGCCACACACTTGCAGGGCATCCACGATAATGCTGCGGCATTGCGCCAGAACCACGGTGCCAGATAAACCGGTACCTTCGGCAAGTTCAATCTTCGCCTGCGCCCCCAACCATTGGAGGTTACGCACAATGTCTGGGATCTCTCGAGTCTGCTGACGCGTGCCTCGGGTCCCTCCCTGCGCATAGAGTGCGCCTAAGTGACCAAGCTCATTGGAGATGCCGCGTATCAGTGCCAACAGTTCTGGACGCGCGGTGAGGTTATCACCAACAAGCACTTCGGCTCGGCGAGCGAGCACGCGCGTATTGCGCATGACGTTATCCACGGGGACAAGAATGCGTGTCATGGATTTGCTGTAGCGTTTGGCCGTCCAATAGATCGGGGACAATGCCACTACTTCTGATCCGCCGTCTGCTTCAGAGAGCATCGCGTTCACGGATGTTTGTGTTCCTCGCGCGGCTGTAAGAGCTTCGTGGATCGCTTCCGCGTCCCCAGCCTCCACACCCGCTGCCACATCATCGAGTACCAGTGAGGCCTTGGAAATCAGGGTGGATACTTCCCGCCTGGCGGCTTTCAGGGGTGAGTTTGGAACAATCGCCAACACTAGGATGCCGAGTAGGCCGCCGACTAGCGCGTCGACCATGCGATCGAGCGCCCCGGAACTACCCGGTGGAATGATGGTGGCAATGAGAACCGCGGTGTTAGCTGATTGGATCGCCACCGAACCGGCTTTATCCACGAATGTGCCAGCAAGGATGGCGGCCAGCACCACTACGGACACTTGCCAATGGCCGGATCCGATGAAGTGAATGACCACATCACCGACTCCCACCCCGACCGCCGCACCCAGCACCAGTTCAAATGAGCGGCGAGTTCTACGGCCACCTGTCACGCCAAGAGAAATGACAGCTGCGATGGGGGCAAAGAAGGCCTGCCTGTGGCCAACCACATCCTGTGCAATCCACAGTGCTAGTCCTGCGGCAATGGCACACTGGATGGCGAAGATCATTGTGTCGCGGACGCGCATTATGGCTTTGATGGGGGCAACACGGCGCAGGCTTGTGGCCGCTGCGCGTACGCCAGGGCTGCGGCGTACTAAGTGCCGCAGCCTACCTAAAGCGGGGCGCGAAGGGTCAAGGGGTTCTGACCATTTCTCCCCTTCAGTGTGTTGAACCATAGTGCCCTCAGCGTACGCAGTTTATGCAGTGATGTCCGCCCATACCCCTCGATGATCAGTGCCTGCCACTCGTACTGTTCCCGCACCGTGGCATGTTCCCGTGGTCATGATGTGATCCAATCGGAGCACTGGCATGACCGTCGGCCATGTGGGCGTGTGAGCCATGTGTCCGGTGCAGTCTTTGAGATTGATGTCTCGGAAACGCGGGTGTGAACGCGTGGCGTTGAAATCACCAGCCACGATCACCCCTGACGTGCCCGTCGCTTTCTTCCCGTCTGTCCACTCGGCAATGTTTTTCAGCTCCTGGTCCCATTCTGGCCGGTCGTTGCCGATCGGCGCGACAAGATGTGCACCCACCACATGCAAGGGTTTGCCGCCTGGTGTCAGCACTGGTCGGGTCACCATTGGATTCTGGAAACGTGTGAGGCCTAGGTCTTGATGAGCACCGAAGTCTGAGCCCTGGCGCAGCAGGATAGCCACCGCGTCCGCCCCTCCTTTCCCCGGCTCTGCTGTGTTGGTGGGAACCATTGTGGTTTCCGACGCCACCTGTTCCACCTCGTCCGGATTGGTCTCCGAAAGGATGAGCACGTCTGGCTTGAGTTCCTTCACGCGCTCTGCGATAGCGTGGTCATCTGCCTGACCCAAGTATGTGTTGAGGGCGAGGACGCGGACGGAGTCCGCGGTGGCGTCGGACACAAAGAGGGCGGGTATTCGCGGCACGGCAGCGACCAAGACCACAGCAATAAGGGCAAAGAGAAAGGCACGGAGCGCAGAGCGGAACAAACCCACTGCGAATACGGCAGTGATCGCCGCACAGAAGGCGCTGGCTTGTAGAGCGGAGACGAACGGCCAATGCGCAGTGACGTTGGGTGGCCATATCACGGTGGATAGCCACAGGATCGAGATGACGAGCATCGGTGCAGAGACGTGGCGAACCATGGCGCGGAAGAACCGGCGTTCGCGTTCGTTTTTCTTCTGTGGCTGACTCACCAATGTTCTCTGTTCTCTTTACCTTGTGATCGGATGACACTGGGGCAAAATCCGTAGCCCAGCTGCTCGTAGGCGGAAAACCTTCCGCTCGGAGGGCTCCGGGGTAGATTTCTGCAGCTTAATTATCGAGCAGGCGCATCGCCGGTGCAGCTGCAGGATCACAGTCATGGAGCAGGTTGAGGCAACGCGTGACCTCTTCATCTTCCCCGATGACACGTGCCGCGGAGACTAAGGCGCCAATAGCTCGCAACACTCCACGGTTGGGCAGATGATCCCACGGGACAGGACCAGTGCCCCTCCAACCGTGGGCGCGCAAAGCATCAAGACCACGGTGATAACCAGTGCGCGCGCAAGCGTATCCGGTGATGGCGTTACCGGCCGCCAGGTGGCGGTTAGCCAGCGCCGCCCAAGCTCCGGAGTCTTTGGGGTTAGCCTCTGCCAGAGCTTCTAGAGTTTCGATATCGGCACCGGCGACATCAGCGGTCACGGCAGTGCGCAGTTCCTCAGGTAGGCGAACTTCTGGGTGAGTTGCTCCAAATAGGTCGCGGCCATTACGGATGTGTTCATTCACGGGGTTCCTCCCTTGCTAGTTGTCGTTGGTTTTCTATCGGGTGTTGTCAGGCGTTGCGTCAGTTGTTGTCAGGCGTTGTATCGGTTGTTGTCAGGCGTTGTATCGATTGCTGTCAGACGTTGTATCGGTTGTCGTTTCTTCGTGCCAGGTGCCACTGGTTTTTATCTGTCGTAGTGACGAGATTATAGAAAATCCCTCAAGGCTGCGGAGCGATGGAACGACCGAAATAACGAATATGCACAGTCAGAAACCCAGAAGTTAACTAGAGCTAGTAAGAAGCGTGCTGTACAAGGACTATCTGTCTCACACAGGAGAGCTGCTTATTTTGACGATAAGCTCTTCAAGGTAGATCAGTATCCAACAGTGGACGAGGCTGCCGCAGAGTTCGGAGTTTCAAGAAGAATCGTCCAGCAGGCTGTGGCTAAGGCCACCGCACGTACGTCAGCTCTTAGGCTACAATCTTTCCAAAACTTTTCCACAAGTGTTGACTCATCCAGCAATCTTCCATAAAGTGACATACACCACAACAACTCGGACAGGAGGAAAAATGTCCGACACCATTCAGGATTTCACCATTGAAGAAGCTGAAGCTGCCTACGTCCCTACCAAGTGGGCTCTCGTTGAGGCGGAGGCCTAGGCTTGAAAGATATTCCAGATAATTTCTGGAGTGAAGGATGGGGCTGCGCGCCGTCAACAATCGACGGAATGCGGCTCCATTCTTTCGTTTCAGATAAGCAAGTTTGCCACGCTCTCGGAGAACTTCAGGGAAACGAGGGAGCATCTTCGGCCAAGAATGTTGGAGCAGGCGTCTACCTTACAGTGAACGGGATCAGCGCAAACCATGACCTACCTTCACTATCTAAATACCAGGAAGCAGCGTCTCTAACTAAGGCGTTTGAAGAAAAATACCAAAGCAGCGAATGGAACCTTATGGCATACGGCCTACACAGGCACAGCCATGCCATGTGGCAGCTCGGAGCGCAAATTAGAAATCAGGTAGATAAGAACTCCTCCAATCCACCCACTGGACGCACTGATATTGACGCGTTCGTGGGAAGATACTCCGCAACTTTTGCCGGAATACATACAGACTTCGCGCATAACTTCGCATTCACACTGTCCAACGGAAAGACTATGCACGTTATGCCTCCCCACTCCTTCATTCCTCACATATGGAGCGACGCAGAGTACTACCAAGCAGCCCATCCCCTCACTTACAAGACCGACAATTTATGCTACTTCCCGCATGATTACTTCCACTGCGCCACAACTCCAGACTCCGCCTCATTCAATGTGAATATCGCTATCTGGGAAAGTTCATACATTAATGAAGGAACCAATCCCGACCACACAGGAGGTCTTTATAACGCTTTTGTGAGTTCTTATACACAGTCACTTATAAAACATCCTTATTTGGCAACGAAGACTCCAGCTTTCATTACAGAGAAGCTTGATGAGAAGCTTGTTGTCAGAGCCTTAAGGCAAGTATCGGCTTTCGGCATGGAGGCCAGCTCCCCTTCCCCTGCTCTGCCAAGCACACCCGACGCGCCTCTATCAAGAATAATCCTTGCACAAGTAGGCGAAGAGCTACGCATGTTTGCAAATGGCCATGCATTAAAGTTAAATGCAACGACCCTTCCTGAAAGTAGCGATCTTAAAGCTTGGATACTCAGCAATAAAGCACTTTCTTCCTACCTAGATCAATCAATCGTGATTCAGATAAATGACTGAAAATCGTTCGACTGCAAGCATTGGTCTATCACCCTCTTTACCCAAAAGACTCTGGGGATACGGAACAGATCTCTCTAGCTACGACTTATCGTTATACCTTCATGGAACGCCTCTCATTGACTCACAGCTTGAGGAAAGATTTCAATTAGCAGACCGTCGACCTTGGAAGTCCTCTTTTCTTCCTGGAAATATCGGAGGAACGCAGGTGACTCAAGGTATTATTATAACCGACATCAAGCCTCAAGGACTCTACTACAGAGAACCGGTGGCTGGAATATATTCATTAACTCACGCGGGCCACTTCGAGGTAACCGCCAATTCCCTAGAGACTCTATTCACCGCACTTAAAAGCCATAAGAGAAGACAAGAAACATTAACCGTGAACTCCAAAGAGACTAACATCTCCCACTTTTGCGACGAATTGCTCTTCTGGGGAGATATTACCTCCATCAATGTAAAGCGAGCCACCTTCGATAAAGTTAGCGAACAAAACAACACTGTACTGATTCAGCGACGCTTCGATGAAAAGCTATTCAGAATTTCCAAATGCCTTGAAAACGCATTTCAAGACGATAAATATACCAATGAATCCCAAGTAGAGAAACTATTTTCATAGAATGCCTTTTCCAACTGAAGAGAACGCTATGGGCTCGGCAATAATTATAGATACTTTGCGCCTGCTCGTTTCTGCCAGCCGACCAAGAAGCATCCTAGAGATAGGTATGGGAAAACAACAGAATCCCTCCTAGATTTCCTAGCAACCACTGAAGAACTAATATCTCATTACTCAGATAGCAAACATCCCCTCCCTGCGCGCTTAGGCGGAGACCTTGTGGATCCGCTTTGGCACGCTGAGTCACCGCTTAAGTACCTTGGAATTGATGCAGGAAATGGAGAAGGAAGCCTTTACCCGAAGCTAAAGGATAGAATCGATTCCTACAGCTTCGCCGAGGTTATCAACGCCGACTATAAAGAAGTTCTTCGATTTCTAGGCAGCACCTATGACCTAGTCATCGTAGATATCGGTAGACCCAGTGACAACCTAGTGCTCTTGAATTCGCTGATCCCCATAATCAACCCTGGAGGAACGCTTGTCCTGCATGAACCTTTGGAGGTTCAGCCTTTCAATATCAGTGGCAGGAGGGTTGTGCAGCGAGGCTACTCAATTGCTTGGAATCTATTAAAGGTTTTTCCGCAGGAGGCCTTCGAAACGCTCACTCTTCCTGAATTCCATAAAACGGCACAAGCCGGCGTAGGAATTTTACGTAAGAAAACCAAGTTTGAGCAAACTCGCGATCCGAAGCATTTACTGAAAGAGCTCCAAACCTGTCAAGACGTACCCACCGGAAATCTGGAGCACTTTAGGGAAATTTCTTCATCTTCCGAAAGGCGTCTACTCGACGTCATTCGAGATAAGTCCTTTCTTCAGATTATGGCACTATCTACCCTTGGTGAAATATCCGCTCCTCAAATTGCAAAACAATTAGGAATTAGCGTAAAAAAGGTTCAAAAACATATTTCCAACTTAGAGGACCTAGGAATCAATTTAGAGGACACTTCCCCCCTGGATTCGGTACTTAATAGAAGAATTTCTGAACTGCCCGATAGTAGCTCAATCTTAAAGCTCACACATGCAGATTATACGCGCATTTCTAACTATCTATTCCTGCAAGATAGACTATATACAGAAAAAACAGTTAACTGGATACTCTCCCACGTACAGTCAGATTATGCCGAACTAAGGAGGCGTCTTGTGGACTTAGGACTACTGACCCGAGAAAATAACTCGCAGACATATCGGAGGGAATAATAGTGACGAATAACCAGTTGATCAAAGTGATTGATGATGCTCTACCTGAGGATCTCTTCGCGCAAGCACTGAAAGATATCCAAACGGAAAAGTTGTCGGCCACGCTTGGCTCTATCAATCCAATTTTCGATGGATTCGCATCCAGAGGCCCAGCGAGGGAGGGATTTGATCCAGAATCAAAGTGGCGGAAGGAGTTATTCCAGGTTCTCACTACCAATTCTGGCATCGATGTAAAGCAATTTTATTGGCGGTCTACTATCTACGCCTCTGGTTCAGGTATCTCCTGGCACCTAGACCAGGGTGACGGACGTTCATATGCTTTTAATTATTACTGCATCGACACTTGGGACATCGACTGGGGAGGGGAGCTACTTTATCTAAACAAGCCAGTCTCAACTCGACAAGGTCTAAGTGAGGGTGCATTATCCTCAGCTGGATCCGAGCTTCAGCTAATTTACCCTCGACCTAACCGACTTGCTCTGATCTACCCAGGCTGCGCACATCGTGTTACTCCAGTTTCTAAACGCGCCGGTGATCATTACAGGTCTACATGGACAGGGTTTGCTTTCTAAGACCTTCGCCCAACTGGAGGATACGCTAGTTCTGAGAAGCTCCAGTATCCTCCACTTGTCTCTTTTATGAAGCACTACCCTTTCCGCACATATGACTACTTCACAATCTTCTCACAGTAAAAAACCAGTAAATACTCAATGGACGCTATGCCTTTCCCTGCTATTTTTCGCAAGTGTAGTCGATGAGCTAATTGCGACAGTTCTTTTGCTTGAAATAGACAACAAAGATGGACTATGGCCATCTTTTCTTTTTGCAGTCACAACGGCAGGCAGCCTCCTCGCAGGCCCATTATCGAGCCGTATTCTTATTGAAGGAAAAAGTTTAACAAAGATATTGTCTGCAATTATAATCTGCGAGGCAATATTTATACTTCCCTGTGTCTATCTACATAAAAGGCCTGAGCCCATTTTAGCGGTCGCCATCGGAGGTTCTCTTGGTCTTCTCGGCGGAGCCCTCTGGATGGTCGTTCTTCTAATTGTTGCCGAATCTTTTGAAAACCATCAATTTGACCAGGTTAATAAATGGGTCACTACAGTCAGAAATGCGGGGTTTGTTGTAGGGCCAGCACTGGGTGGTCTTCTATACCCTAGGGGTCTTTCTATATATATTTGGGAAGCATCGGCCTCTGCTTAGTTAGTGCTCTTTTGATACTGAAGGTGCTTCCATCTGTAATCTGCCCGCCAAGTGAAAAAACAGAAACAACATCTAATTCAAAGAAGAGATTCTCCCTTTCAATAATCGAACTACTAAGTTTACCTGGCCTGGCTGCAAGACTGATGCCTCCGATGGGGGTAGCTTTCTTTGGGTCTATAGTCAACGTGGGTATTGTTATATATATACTTGGTCTACAAGAGCAGCCAACATCTGATTATGGCCTAGTGGCAGCCTCTATTAGTGTAGGCCTTGTATTGGGTTCGATACTGATGCAAGGAATTACACAACAGAAGACCCAACTAGGAATAGGTCTATCTGGAATAATTTCCGGACTGGCAATCATTTCACTTTTTCAGCCTTGGTGTATTGCATTCACAATGGCCGCAGGTTTTTTCCTTGGTGTTGGAAACGGTGGGCAGAATGTCTTCACAACTTCACTATTAATGAAAACTATCCCAAAGACTAAACGGACTAAACTAATTCCCTCATTCGTATTTTGTGTATATTTTTTCGTCTTTGCCTCTTATCTTGCGGGCTTATTTATAACCCAGTCGAATGTAATACCCCTCATGATATGCGGTGGTGGAATAACCATTCTGTTAGGAATGTTTTCCCTTACGAGGAAACCCACCTCTCCCTAAGACACCTTTACTTTCGAGACTGAAGAAAAACAGATGATCTCATTACTCTGCACAAATCAGTCGTATCGGTTGGGGTCGCTCCGCAGCCAAGCGCATCGGCGCACTCGAACAGCCGGCTCAGGGGATGTATCTGCTGACTGAAGCTGGCGAGAATATCCTCAAGCTCTCAGACGATGATGCCTCGCAAAAATCCAGGGGCTCGACCGTGAGGCTTACCGCGCTCGACGAAAGCAAAAAGAGCTGGAAACAAGCAATGAGACTCCCGAAGCTCGAGAGGATATTCCAGACGAAGATATCCTTTCTGACTCCATCGAAGAGGCGAAGGGAAGCGACTGGAAGACTCAACTAATCTGCCGTCTTCATCATCTACCTACTACGACGCCAGGGGCTCCAGCTCCAACACACAGGCGGCTAAGGCAACGAGGGCGTCAATGCCATTGGCACCGCCCCGTTGAGTCCTGTGCTGTCTTCTCGCGTGGCTGTTCAAATCAAGCGCTACGCACCAGAGAGTAAACCCATCGGCCGCGAGACATGGCTTGGCGTCGGTCTCCCCGTCCAGGGCGCGAACACGTTTGTTCGCATCAGAACGAGTCTGTCTCTATCGTTTCATAGGCTAGCGACTTGACCCCTGCTAGCTCCGCCACCGCCATTGATCGCAGTTCCACCCGCACCCAACTGAACTCTTTTGTCGCCCACTGGTGACCCACGCATTGACGAGTGGCGGCAGACAGTAAAGAAGCACACCGAGGAGTCCCGCGCTCAACAGCTTTGGTCGAGCTTGACTCGGGAAAGCAGACGCATCGAGGGCGTGACCATTACTTGCAAACTAACCCCTCGCATACGAACAAACTGACGCCCGCACCCTCGACTAAGAAGACGATGCCTTCCTTGACATCCTGATCATTTTTCTTGGATATGGTCCGGATTTTCCCATCTACCCAGACAGAGTAAAACCTGAGACAGTTCAATAAAGCCCGTCACCACGGCCGGTAGCCTTAAGGTCATGCTTGCCCAGCGTCTACCCACCACTATGATCCTGGCCACCCTCGTACTGATCTTCAGCGGCGTGAGCATCCTCGACGACCCCCCGCACGCCGCTGATTACTGACTTGATCATCACCCAGGCACTGAGCCTCATTGTCGTACCCCGTCACCCGTGCATCAGCACAGGCATCTATATCACCGCATTCCTTGGCGCACTCCTAACCGGCCATTCGACAGGTGTGGAACTCTTCCTCGGCATCTTCCTCATCACCGCCATCACTGCCTCCGGTAACCACCTGCTGGCCGTACTAGTTGCAGTCATTATCACCCTCGGTGGTTTCTACTCACCAGACAAAGCACGTTTCACTTTCGAGCTCACCGCGCTGATTGTCTTTGGCACAATCGCCGTGCTTTCTTACCTACTTGGCCTAGGGATCCACCGCAACTACCAGTAACACCTCAAAACCCAACGCGCTCAACAAACCCGCCGTCAACAACTCACCAGCTTGCTGCACGACACTAACGCCGCAGACCTTACGTCCGTGATCGCTCAGGCAGAAAACTTGCCAAAACCACCCCACAGCGCCACGACGAACTAAAAAGCGTCGCACGTACAGCCCGCAACGCCCCTGATTGCACACGGCAATTGCTCACCACACTCAACACCCACCCAACACCGAACCAAAGGCCAGTCTGCCGATCACTCTGGATGCCCGCACCGTACTCACCCACCCACAGCTCAACGGCACTTTGTCTCTATCCGCTGAGCAAGAGAAAATCGTTGTCTGCATACAAAAAGGCATGACAAACCGACAGATTGCGGCTGAAATGAACTATGCAGAGATCACCGTAAAGAAAAAATATCACATTTATTAAGGGAATATAATTTCAACGGACGCGCTGAATGAGCGGCCAACTGCACGATATTACAAGATCGTCTACCCTCGCGTCATACCTAAATCAGCAGCATATACCTTCGTATATGATTTTAAACCACGGCACTAATTAACATCACATCGTGCTATCCTTGATGACGCCGCCACCGAACACGAGGAGAACACATAAGTTTGAATCTAACCAGAAAGCTGATCGCCGTTGGCTTGGCAATAACCGTTCCATTTGCTGGAATTGGTGTCGCTAATTCAGCCCCTGGCTCCGACCATACAGCACAAACAGAAGTCTTCGAGGAAAACTTTTTTGAAGAAGCTTTTGTCGAAGCATTGCGCTACAACACAGTCACCGGAAAGTACGAACTTGATGAGAAGACTGCCCTTGCCTACGGCGCTAGCCCAGAAAGCATTCAGCAGTTCACACAAAATTTGGACAACATGTCTGTTGAAGACATTGAGTTCCTAAACGAAGTAATCGGTTTTACTCCGAATACTTCGGAACCTCCTACCGACGCGAGCACTCGAGCTATCCCAGCTATCCTAATCCCAGCACTCAAGGTTGTTGGTTCAGGAGCAGCCTCAGCCATCGTAGGTGCCGTAACAAAGTGGGGAATTTCGGGAGCTTGCAAGAACCTTAAGGGTAAGGACGAGAAGTTCGATAGCTTTTGCGTCGCCAACGGATGGCAGTGACAGAATTACTAGCTAAGGACGGTCGTGTTTAAAAACATAGTCACCAAATTACCTATGTCGCTCCTGTTGGGAGTGGTGATCACTATTGTCTTAAATTGGCCTATTGGAGAGATATTAAGTCATCCATATCGGATTCTGGCAGCAGTGATCGTAGCTCTCTCCGTGACCCTAGTTATGGCTGTGACACTAGGCATCATAAAGACACTTTATGAAACACGATAGAGCATCGTCCACAATCTTTTCTCTCTCTTGCGTAGAGTAAACGTTCGCTGGATCACACCATCGATCTTTAAAAGCATTTTGCAATGGGCAAGTCGGCACACGAAAGCGGGCGCATAGTAGCTACACAGGCCTAGAACATTGGTCGAAACGGCGTCCTGGATGGTCAATCAGACAGCACACGCTACCTAAAGCCGCCCGTTGCCTAAACCTGCGCGATTCTTTCAATACAGCCTTTTAGTCTGCGAACACCGTCTGCCAGAGTGATGTTTGGCCTTAGAGTAACTTGCATTGAATCTTTCCAAGGGTGGAATGAAGGTAAGGAAAGTGAGGACAAGGTTCCTCGCTATGAGTGAGGAAGGTCTACAGGACAATTTGCACCTGTAGGCCTTCCTCTTTCTCTACTGGGGGCGGATCGAGTAAATTTCCTTGACGGTACTCGTGCCCGTGAGCCACTGTTCAAGAACTGGATCTATGCTCCCGACCAGTGAAAATGCATCACCAATCACATCGGGAACGTCAACGTTGAGCAAACTATCCATATGTGATACTCGATTACGCAGCAGATGAAGGTGGGCTACTCTCCAGTACGTCGTGTGCCCGTCAGGATCTACTTCATGCGGAAACGCTGCTTCTAGCGCTTCTTCCCACATCCGGACACGATTCTTATTCTCTCTCTTCTCCGGATTAGCATCAGGATCATGGTTAGGGAGAATGTCTTTCCACATCCCAAACATGGTGTTTGCCAAAGCATCGTCATGCGTAATCTGAGCTCCATAGCGAGGATGATGTATTGAACGATTGCTCGCAGACTTCTGCGCTCGCCTCAACGCCTCTCGTCGCTTGCCCTGAGTCAGGTTTCGCAGCGGGGAAGCTGGAGCGCCGAGAAGCCAACTAGGACTTCCATTTTCCCGACGGTTCCACTCCTGCAACTGACCATTCATCGCATTGCGAACAAGCACCTCGGTAATGCCGAGTGTTTCTTGAACCGGTGCCCCCAACCTGACACTCCACCGATACAACGCAAGAGCCCTTTTCTTGTTGCCGTCTACAGCAGAATAGATACGGAGCCATCCGAGCTGACCCTAGAGCGCCAACTACCGTGTCCCTCGTGGCTGATTTCATAACCTGGATACTGCCACAGCAATCATGTACAACAGCCCAAGCACTAATCACACCACCTAACCGATAGCAGCGAACACTCAGCCCTGCCATCGGAAAAAGCCAACATTTCTTATTCCCCAGGACACCACACTGGAGCTAATCAGTAGCTCCTCTCACGCATCTCCGCCTCCACGAGCTTGTACACAACCACGGAAAACAAAGTGCGTCCCCACCCCTAGCCGCACGCACACACGCCTACATAGCTAAACCACCTCCACCCCTCTCTAGAAACCATCCGCTCCTAAGAAAGAGTCAACCCACCACTGCCAAACAAGAGCTCGCTCGATCTTGAAAACCAACAGTTAGTGACCCCCAGGTGCAGCTGCTTTGTAAGTGGATGGTTTCTCTAAAAGCTGACTGCCCCTAAAGGGAACAGGGGAACCGTGTATTGCTTACGGTGTGCGACCCTATTTATCAGGAAGTTCTCCTTGGCTCTTCAGAGCTGACATATAGCGGCGACCGTCGCTCTGGAGAGCCCAGTCTCGTGTTGTATCTCTGCCCAACTAGGGAGGGAGTCGGTCTCCATCCAGTACGACGTCACGAAATGCGCGACCTTCTGCCTGCCCTTGCGTCCCATGGTTGCCAAAGCCTTGCGTTCACGCATACCGACGCCTCCGGTGTTACCGGAGAACGATGACGAACCAGCCCCACGGTTGTTGGACAGCACATACCCACGCACGCGCCTGGCCATCGTCTGACGATCCCGCATCGGCGGCATGTCGGGTTCTCGGTGATCTGCTCCGACAGCCTGGACGATGTTGTAGGCGCGCTCGTAGGCGTCAATGATCGCCGCATCCGTCATGCGTTCTCCCGCCTCGCGGAGACGGTGCACGGTTGCCAGTGCATGGCGGAAGACCGTCTCATCGCGGGCGACGCGCCTTCAGAGATCCCAAGCACCTTCACACCATCGATACGGTCGCCGTCCAAGGCGTCAGCGTTAGAGAGACCACCATCAAGGGCTTTGAGCATCTACGCTTCTTGGCGGCGTGCACGGCACCGCTTCAATCAACTCGCGGCCGCTGGAAAACCTACTGAGACTTTTCTTTTTCAGGAGCGGGTTGGCCGATCATGGTCCTCACTTCGTCACGCAGATGGGCTAGACGGTCAACACGGTGATGTTGGACATGCCACCGGTAGGCCGTAGGGTCATCTCCAGTGTAGAAAGGCGAACGCGACAAACGGTGCGAAAAGGCCGGGACTCCACCGAGAAGTGCCGCCAGAATGTTCATCACCACACCCAGCAGACGGACATTGGAGGCGTCTCCCCTACCGTCGGCATACACCGGATCGATCATCCACAGCAGCTGACACTTACCGCTAACCGGATTGACATCAATCCACGTAGAGCCCGCACCACCAGCAGTTAAGACAGAAGGTCATGCGCGTTTACTTCACGGTGGACTTGCCAGCGGAGTGCAGATCCTCACAGGCCTCAACCACGCGCAGAGCCATGGCCTCCTCAGCCTTCTTCAGGTAGGAGCGCGGGTCGTACACCTTCTTGTTGCCTACTTCGCCATCGATCTTCAGCACGCCGTCGTAGTTGGAGAACATGTGAGATGCGATTGGCCGGGTGAACGCGTACTGAGTATCAGTGTCCACATTCATCTTGATCACACCGTAACGCAGAGATTCTTCGATCTTTTCCTTCTCGGAGCCTGAGCCGCCGTGGAAAACGAAGTCGAATGGCTGAGCGGACTCATCCAGCCCCAGCTTCTTTGCAGCAACTTTCTGTCCCATATCCAGAACCTCTGGGCGCAGCTTCACGTTGCCTGGCTTGTATACGCCGTGCACGTTGCCGAACGTGGCGGCCAGCAGGTAACGACCGTTCTCGCCCGTGCCTAAAGCATCGACAGTCTTCGCGAAGTCCTCTTCAGAGGTGTAGAGGTTGGCACCAGCCTTGGCTTCAACGCCATCTTCTTCACCGCCGACCACGCCAATCTCTACCTCGAGAATGATGTTAGCCGCCTTGGACTTAGCCAGCAGGTCCTGAGCGATCTCCAGGTTCTCATCGATTGGCACAGCGGAACCGTCCCACATATGAGACTGGAACAGTGGGTTTTCGCCAGCTTCCACTCGCTTACGGGAGATCTCCAGCAATGGGCGGACGTAGCCGTCCAGCTTCTCCTTCTGGCAGTGGTCGGTGTGCAGCGCAACGTTAACCCCATAGTGCTTTGCTGCTTCGTGTGCAAACGCTGCGAGGGCGGTGGCGCCTGCAACCATGTTCTTAACGTTCAGACCGGAGCCGAACTCCGCTCCACCGATGGAGAACTGGATAATGCCATCGGATTCAGCGTCCGCGAAACCCTTGAGGGCTGCGTTGATGGTTTCCGACGAGGTGCAGTTGATGGCTGGGAAAGCGTAGCCACCTTCCTTGGCCTTATCGAGCATGTCCTGGTACTGGGCTGGAGTTGCAATTGGCATAGATGCCTCCTGATTGTGCTCTTGTGCGGACTTTCTATCTACGAATTATGCCTTGGATTGGACGAGTTGTGGGTTCGAGTAGGATCCGATAGGCCCAATTTAGGGGGCACCCTAGATAGCCAGTGTCATTCTTTCCATGCTCATTTCCTCTGCATCTACTTTTCCTGCCGCTACCCCTAGTTTGTCTACCTGCTTCTACCCCCTTTATTTGTTGACTCCCCCACTCCCTTTGTTTGTTGACTCGCCGCTACCCCTTGTCTGTGGACGTCCTCATCTCATGTCTCATCTCATGTGTCGACGCCACCCGTTTGCTAAACCAGGGCGCACTGAAAATCAACAGCACGCAGGAAATCAATGGAATGATCAATGCTACGCGGGCATTGGTCGCAGCTAGAAGCGTGCCTATCACCACACCGCCGACCACCGTGCCTGCATAGTTGAAGAGGTTCAGGCGGGCAATCACGGCGTCGAGATTCTTTTGCGAAAGCGCTGCGGCGGAGGAGAAACACAAAGGCGCAGTGACCGAAGCGCCGAGACCGACGATAGCCAGGCCAACCAGCGCCCCCGGCACGTTCTGCGCTGTAATGGTGGCGAGCATGCCAGCCATTGCGACAACAGCTGCTACCCGCATCACCCGCACAGCGCCGAACCGGCGGGTCCAGAAGTCAGCGGTGAGCCGAGACACCAACCCGGCTATCTGGTAGGCCGCCACGCCCAGCGCCGCGGTGGACACATCGGCTAACAAGATGTCGTGAAGAAAGAGAGTAGACCAATTGGACAGACCAAAATCTACGACATAGAACAGCGCCATAGCGATCCCGAGCGCTACGACCGGGCGCCACGGTATGAGAGCATGGACTGGGTTGTGGTCGATGGCTTTTTCATGCCCATAGCGCAGGAAGTTAGGGGAGGCAACCAACCCAATAATGGCCACCGCCACGGCCACCACAGCAATGTTCACGCGGTACCCCATGGATAGTCCCTCCCCTAGAGACACCGCCACTGCGCCGACGATTGCTCCCGCAGACCACGCCGCGAAGAAGCTGGAGAGGATGACCTTTCCCACACGGTTTTGCAGCGCTGCAGCCTGCATATTTCCGGCAGCATCCACACCACCCAGGCCGAGGCCGTAAATGATCGTCGCGAGTACGAAAGTAACCATGCCCTGGTTGAGGGTGATGAGGAGCGCGCCTACGGCCTCCGTTGCTATGCCCAGCATAAGCACCGTGGCTGAGTCCTTCTTTTCTGCAAACTTCTCCGCCACGATCGAACCACCGGCGGCCAACAAGCTAATCACGCCGATCAGCAGGGCAAGTAGTCCGTCACCCGCTCCCATGTCTGCGCGGATGGCGGGAAGTTCGGTGAGGATAGCCGCCAGCAGCATGCCCTGGATGAAAAATGCCGCAGAGATGCTTGGCCTAGCGCGCTTGCTGATTGTTGAGGGACAACTCATGTAGGAAGAATAATCCGTATGAGTCACTACTCGTATTGCTTTTAGGAAAACTTTCCTTTTTAAAATTTTCCTTCTGCGGCAGACAACCTGGCAGCGGCTTCCATAAGCATCCACCCAGACAGCTGCACGGACAGATCCCGTTCCGCGATATCGGAGCTAGACACCGCCCCGGCAATAGTGGCGCCAACGAGGCCACCAGACTGAGGAAGAGTCGCGTCCCGGCTCCAGTCTGCGCTGAACACCGGCAAACCATCAATCTCCAAGCGGGTCTTCCACGCAGCCTCCGCCGTAGCCATCACGATGTCCCGAGCAACCTTTCGGGTGCGTTTCGTGGCGTCGGACACTCCTGGCAGCTCCAAGGCAACCAGGGCGAGGTAGCGCATCAACACACCATTAAACAGCCCACCATCACCGCCGCCGCTTTCGTTCGACAACACGAGGTTGCTATCGGTCATGTGTTCCTCAATGGCGCTCACCAGTTTTTGTACGCGGGTGATCTGCGCGATACCTACCTGGGACACCTCATCCGGAGCCACCCCAGCAAGAGCGCGCTGCGCCACAGCCAGCTCAGTGCAGGCTCCCACCATCACACCTTGGCAATAGGAATACACCTGGCGGGCGGCCTCGGGTCCGTGCATGCGCATATGTAAACCATCCATGACCAGGCCGTTTTCATTGATGAGGTGCTCAAAAGTCCAATCAATGAGGTTTTCCGCGAGTTGCAGCTCGCCGGTGCGGGCGGCCAAGATCGCTGCCGGACCGTTAGTCGGCACGTTGTAGAAATTCTCGTTCGTACGCCACGGCAGCACACCTGTTAGGGTGTCCACGCCATCGAAAATGTTGTGAATAAGTTGGCGGAGTCCGCGCACGTGCTGGATCTTGTTCAGTTCCGACGCGCGGTTCATCGCTAGAGCCAACCACGCTTTGTCATCGTAGTAGTTGTTCTTGCTGAGCTTCTGCAGATTACGCATCCGGATGGTGCGCATGGTCTGACGGATCCTGGTGATGCGGGTTTTGGTCGGGCGACGCAGCGCTGCATCAACCTGGTTATCCAAGTAGTGCGCTTGCCACCAATAGTGCCAACGAACAAAGAATTTGTCGCGCGTAGTGGGCGGCCATGCAATAACTGCAAGATTGGTCCGTGGGCACGACCACAAGCGCTTAGCGTGGCGCTCCGTCACTGCTTGTTCAGCGAGGTCTGCGCGGTGATCCCATTGTTCACGAGCATTAGTCAACACAGTGACCATATTGCCTCAGTGAAGCGCCTTTAGCTACTAACAGTTACTAGCTGCTAGCTCGCTACCACGCCCTGCCCAAATCCGCGTGGGTGCGCACCCACGCATGCATGGCAATGCCCGCTGCCACGCCCGCGTTGATGGAGCGGGTGGATCCAAACTGGGCAATGGACACGGTCATCGTCGCCCCGCGCTGCGCCTCTTCAGTCACCCCGGGGCCTTCCTGTCCGAAAAGCAGCAGGCAGCGCTCCGGTAGTTCTGCGGTCTCGATAGGCACACTGCCTGGAGTGTTGTCCACGGCCACCACCGTGAGGTTGTTTTCCCGCGCAAAGGTCAGGACCTCCGAGACGGTGCGGTGGTGCATAAGGTGCTGATAACGGTCGGTAACCATCGCACCACGGCGATTCCATCGCTTGCGCCCAACGATGTGAACCGTATCTACCGCGAATGCGTTGGCAGTGCGCACCACCGTGCCGATATTGGAGTCGTTCTCGAAGTTCTCGATCGCGATATGTAGCGGATGACGGCGAGTATCAATGTCAGCGATAATCGCCGCCTGTGTCCAGTAGCGGTAGGCATCCACTACGTTGCGGCGGTCGCCCTCATCCAAGAGTTGCTGGTCATAATGTTGGTCATCGGGGCGTGGGGTGTTCGGAAATTCTTGCTCCCATGGCCCCACGCCTACTGGATGGGGAAACCATTCAGTTGGTCCCGGGCGCTGCTCGGTCACTTGCTGCCCACCAGCCCCTTAGTAATCGCATCCACGAGCAGTAATTGGGCCGCCGTATACGTTGCCATCACCACCCCATCGACGAGTGCATCCAGGCGGGATTTGTTCTTCAACATGGTCAGACGCCCGAGGATAAGCGCGTCGGATGCAACAAAAAGGTTGCCGCCCAACGCCGCCTCCGGGCTGTGGTCTTCGGCCAAGACAGAGGTGTATCCCAATGCAGTTCCATAACCCGCTGCGGCAGGCAACGCCTTGGTGTTAGCGACCGACGCCAGGCCAATCCCGGCCAGCACGGCCGGAATACGCAGCAGAATGTCCTTCTTCTGGGCGCGCGCCCCCTGCCTGGTCAGCAGTGCATGATAGGCACTCTGATTAACCGCGAAAGCGGCAGCACCCCTGTTGAGGTTCGATGCGCGCACACGCTTGTCCTCGCTGCGAGAATCCTTGCCCATGAGGATGATGTCACCCAAACATCCACACGCCAGACCACCAACGAGTAAAGCAGTGTCTAGTGGATGCTTTACGGCGATTCTCCGGGAACGCTGGGTGGCGAACAGATCAGAACTAGCCACGAGTAGTGGCATGAGAGTGGGTTTGATGAGGCGGGTGGTGGCGTCGGAAGGAATAGCCGCGGCGAGTACAGAAACGGCCGCGGCGGCCAGGTAACCAGCACGGATCTTGCCATGACGGCCGTATACTGGGCGACCGGTGAGGTCATCGAGATCCTCCGGCATCATCTTGACCAAGTCTTTGGAGGAGATATTGGTCAAGGTTCCATTGGTCAAAGGTTCACCGCTGGTGAAAATATCCGCGTAAGAATCGCGGATAATGCTCAGCACATCCAACACGTTGTCCCATGCCGTATCAGTGGCGGTAGAGACTTGCTTCGTGGCCACTTTCGATTTCTTTTGTGGCACAAGGTTCTTCGGCTGCAGAAAGCGTGACAGTTTAGGCAAGATCCAAATCCTCCAGTCCCAGGAGGCTGCGGTACTCCACACCCTCCGCTTCGATCACATCCTGGGCACCCGTAGCGCGATCCACCACGGTGGCCACACCCACGACTGTCGCGCCGGCCTCGCGAACAGCAGCAACAGCGGTCAGCGGGGAATTTCCGGTGGTGGTGGTATCTTCCACAACCAGCACCCGTTTACCTTCAATATCCGGCCCCTCGATACGTCGCTGCATACCGTGCTTCTTCGCTTCTTTCCGGACAACAAAAGCATCAACCCCCTCACCAGCGTGCATGATGCTTGTGGCCACAGGATCTGCGCCGAGAGTTAGGCCTCCCACATGCGCATAGTCCCAGTCAGAAGTCAGTTCGCGAAGCAAAGAACCGATGAGCTTAGACGCCTCATGATGGAGAGTCGCACGGCGCAGATCTACGTAATAATCAGCTTCTTTCCCTGACGACAGGGTCACACGGCCGTGTACGACCGCGAGTTCCTTGACCAGTTCAGCGAGGCGCTGCTTTTTCTCTTCATTGACCAGTGGAGCCATAGTTACCTCTGTTACCTCTTTTCTCATGCGCCCCTTGGTGCCAGGAGCTGGGTGCTACAGGCATTGTCTCATGTTTAGAATCGCTCCCGATAGTAGTTGAGCGATATTCGGGCTAGCTGATTACGATCGAACCCAACAGCGGCGGCCGTTTCTCCGTTCCGGGTTTTGGTTCATACTCGATTTGGCTCCTCCGCCATTTGGTGAGGTACTGGGAGTCTGGTGGGCCACTCACTCCGTAGAAGTAACTGGATGGGCGGCAGCTGCAGCAGCCCAAGACAAATGCCTAGCACTGAAGGTTGGCGCCACTGGAAAATCCTCCCAAAACCTTCAATTGGAGTCACTCCAGAGCACTACACTGATGGTTGTGCATAAGATATGCACAAAGCATGGGCAGATATGAATAACAAAACAGAACAATATCTCAATATTATTTGGATTATCCTTTTATCAATTCCCGCGGCAGGTGCTATCTACTCATGCATAACCACAAAAGAAACGACATTATCAGTACCAATCGGTTTACTTGCAGCTCTCATATTATTAATGTCTCTAGGGAAGTTTGTTGGAAAATATAATAATTACAAACCGAACAGATTCTTTAAAAAGTCATTTTCCCCCTACTAAGCGTTTATATTCTTTGCGTAATCGGATATTGGTCTCACGGACTTTCCTTAACCGCTTTATCGTACCCATTTTCAATTTACCTCGTTTTTGCACAGAGCACTAGACTACAAAAATGGGCACGAGACAGAGGTTAAAAGAACGATAAAGCTCTCCACCAGACTCAATAACGTATTATTTTCCGTGCACCCTTCGCTATTCGCGAAGCGCCACTCCAAGATTTGATTCTATACGGGAGGGCACCCCGTATTCCAATGCATCTTATACGTGAGCATAGTGCCAGGAAGCAGGTAATCAATATGAAGGGGACAGTTCTCCAAATTAACTAACATGGGGCTATGTTCGCGTTCCAGGATGTTGAGAAATAATCAATATTTCCACCCACAAGCCGTCTCCATTGCCGCCCCACCTTAATCCGGCCTAGAAGGCGGTTTTTAGTCAAACTCACCCCAGCTATGTTCTACAAGGCACTATATACGCAATGTATACGCAACTCTCACTAGTCTTCATCAACGATTTCTGCGTCCACCGTTTCAATGTCTACTTCGACCGGCTCAATGGGTTCCGGCCGAGCGTGACGGGCATCTGGGGCACGGTGACGGCCAGCTGATCTGTAGCGGTCTTGATACCTTCGCTGGCGGCGCAACCTTGCCGCTTCCGACAACCCCTCACCGCCCGCAGCAGTATCGGAGAAAGATCCGAAGCTTACAGGCTCAGCTTCTGCCCGGAGGATAATCCCGTCATCGGTATACTCGTCACCTCCGTCATAATCCGCAGCGCTGCCATAGTCGGCATCGCCGTCATAGTCGCGGAAAATCGTCGCTTCGCTACCATCATTCCGGATAATCTGCCCTCGTTGGTCATTGGAGGCAGCGCGATGAGCTGGGTCTTCGCCAAGCCGAGGGATGTGCCCAGAACGAGAACGCCCGCCAACTCCACCAGACGTATAGTCGTCCCCATCAGAGGCATCCGCTACGCGAAAAGTACGGAAAGTATCGGTGTTCCCGCCCACGTGTCCGGTGGAGCGCGATGGGAACTCCACGGGCTCGGCGGGACGGGTGATCTCTGGGCGCTCGTCATATTCATCAAAGCTCTCTCCGCCGAAAAGCTCCCCGCTGCGGAAGGTCGAATCGTGAGAATCGCCGTCTTCCTGCGACCCTGAAGAATCTAAACGTGGATCGTTGTATGCAGGTTGCTCCTGCACACTGGAGGTAGCTGCACTGGATGCATCCGGCATGGCACGAAGATGCCCTGCGCGGGAACTGGCCGACTGCTGCGACTGTGTGCCTTCAGACCGAGATGCGGCGGAGCTTAAGTCAGCGATTTCGTCGAGGTCAATGACGTTCTCACCGCCAGGGATGGGACGGGTGGGGTCGGCAGAGTCCATCTCCAGCGGAATACTAACGTGCTCCGGAGGCAGCACCATCGCAGCATCAGCTAACATGCGCACGTGGGGGAAGATTTCCTCCCACACGCTTGTGTCCAGTTTTCGGTTAATACGCAGCACCACCCACTGGCCAGACCATGCAACGTCCGTGGCCACAGAAGAAAGTGCTGTCAGACTATCCTCTACGCGGACATCCACCATATGATCCAATGCCCGGATATCCGAGGTAAATGCCATGAAAGGTTTCTGGTCGAGCGCCTCTACCCGACGCATCCCTTCCGGCTGAAAACCCTCATCAACCGTGTAGTGAACATCGACCTGCGAGTACCCATCGCGGAGCATCGCCAACACCGTGGCTGTTCCCACATCCGCGATGTGGGTCCGGTGCCCGTCAGTGAAACCACTGACCACATCTTTCGCCACGGGAATCTCCGCACGATATTCACCCAGCAAAGAAAGCGGCCAGTCGTACACCAACTCAGGGTCTTCACGGGTGTATTCAAAGCCGTGATTCTGAGCCCACAGACGTCGCCTTTTCTTCACTCCGCTGAGTGTCAAACCGGAACGGCTAACGCGAGCGTAAGAAGCGCCTTGCTCCTCCTCACGTTCCTTCTCACGCTCCTTCGTGGCAGCCGCATGCGCCCCCTCCGACACAGCTGGGGTGGATGAGCCCGCAGGCTCGTGAACCTCTGCGGCTTCCGGGGAGGACTGCGGCTGGTCAGTGGTCGCGTCGGTCAAAGAGTCAGTGGAGTTCGCACGCAAGATAAGAACAATCGCCACACCCAGCAATGCAAGCCCCAAAATCAGGGCGATAAGAGAAGAAGACATACAGCCTTGCGTTACTCGTTGGCCTCAGCGTAGACCGCAGCATCCATCAGGTCGCCAACTTCGGAGACCTTCACCTCGTACAGCCAACCCTCGCCGTACGGATCCTCGTTGATCAAGCCAGCGTTATCCTCAAGCTCCTCATTGATGGCAACCACTTCGCCAGAAACAGGGGCGTAAATGTCAGACACAGACTTGGTGGACTCAACCTCGCCGAAAGCCTCGCCAGCCTCGACCTCGGTACCGACCTCAGGCAACTCGACGAAAACAATCTCACCGAGCGCGTCAGCGGCAATGTGTGTAATGCCCACACGAACAGTGTCGCCCTCGGAAACAGAAGCGGAATTCACCCACTCGTGCTCCTCGGAGTACAGGAAATCAGTTGGCAGTGCAGCCATGGTCAGCTCCTTTGATGGATACCTAAATCGAACACTTCAAAACGTCTCGCAGCATAGTGTTGCGCTGGTCAAGACTTTACACGAGGGCGACGACAGCGTCTGAGCTATAGCACGCCGCAGCCCAGACCGCAGCCGTGGCACGGTGCAGCCCAGGACGTCTCCGCGCACACTCAACGAAAAGCAACCTACTTCTCGCTCCAGGTATGAAGAACCTCTTCTCGCGAGGGATCAACCAGGCGCGAAAAGCAGCCTACTTTTCACGCTTGTAAAACGGCAGTGCCACAACCTTATAAGGGAAGCGCTTGCCGCGAATATCAACCTCAACGGTAGCGCCCTCCACAATGCCGGAGGCAACAGCATCGGCGCTGACATACGCCAACGCAATTGGATGCCCCAAAGTTGGGGACAGAGCGCCTGAGGTGACCGTGCCGATAGCAGCCCCGGACTCCCCTTCAGCGAAGATCTCGTAGCCACCGCGGGCAGCACGCCGCCCCTCGCCCACCAGTCCAATGAGGGACTGCTTAGTTCCCTCCTCCTTGGCCTTCACGATGGCATCGCGACCAACGAAGGACTCCTTGGACTTGGTGGCAGCGAGGATACCCAGTCCTGCGTCGACCGGAGTTAAATCCAGAGAAAGCTCATTGCCATACAAAGGCATACCGGCCTCCAGTCGGAGGGTATCGCGGCATGCCAGGCCGCAAGGCTTACCCTCAAGCGCGGTGGCCTTAGCGAGAGCTTCAGCCCACACAACCTCGGCACCATCGTTCTTCACGATAATCTCAAAACCATCCTCGCCCGTATAACCGGTGCGAGCAATAATCACAGGCTGACCTGCAACAATACCCTGGAAGGCAGCATAGTAGCCCACGCCCTCAACAGCCTCCTTGACCGTAGGCCCTGCTCCGGAACCCTCCGGTGCGTCAGTGACGTTCTCCACCACATCCAGCATGACCTCAACAGCCCGCGGCCCCTGAACCGCAATCATGGAGCGATTCTCAGATTGATTATCGACCGTTACGTCAAAGCCCGCTGCGCGCTCCTGCAAAGCAGCAGCGACGGCAGGAACGTTCCCCGCGTTAGGGACAACCAAGAACTCCTGCTCGCCCAGGCGGTAGGTGATCAAATCATCGATGATGGTTCCCTTCTCAGTACAGATCATCGAGTACTTAGCTTTGCCCACCTTCACGGCGGAGATCTTGGAGATCAGCGCGTAATCCAAGAACTCAGCGGCCTGGGAGCCGGATACAAAAACCTCACCCATGTGGGACAGGTCGAAAACACCCACAGCCTTACGGACAGCGTGGTGCTCCTCGAGTTCAGAGCTGTACTTCAGCGGCATATCCCAACCACCGAAGTTGGTGAAGCGGGCTCCAAGGTTACCGTGCACTGCATGCAGCGCGGTCTTCTTCAGTTCGGTCATCGTTATTTCTCCTTAAGCCTCGTCCGGGGTTTCAACCTCGTGCGAAATCTAAGCCTCGTCCGGGGTCTCAACCTCGTGCGAAATCTAAGCCTCGTCCGGGGTTTCAGTCTCGAAAGCTTCAATCGGCGGACAGGTGCACATCAGATTGCGGTCGCCATAAGCATCATCAATACGGCGCACCGGTGGGAAGTACTTCGTTGTTCGCAAGCCAGCCACCGGGAACGCCGCCTGGGAACGCGAGAACTTACCGCCGGACACCGCCTCTTCGAAATCATCGCGGGTCACGGAGTAGGCGGTGAAAGGCGCGTGACGTAGTACAGACTCCTCTGCAGAAACCTTGCCGTCAATAACCTGCTGAATCTCACCGTGAATACTGACCATGGCCTCAATAAAGCGATCCAGCTCGCCCTTATCCTCAGATTCTGTTGGCTCAACCATGAGAGTGCCAGCAACAGGGAATGCCAGAGTGGGGGCGTGGAAGCCATAATCCATCAAACGCTTGGACACATCCGCTGCAGTGATACCTGACTTCTTAGTCAGCTCACGCAAATCCAGGATGCACTCGTGAGCCACCAAGCCAGTATCGCCCTTATAAAGAGTCGGGAAGAAATTCTCCAACTTGCGCGACACATAGTTGGCATTCACCAAAGCAATGCGAGAAGCCTCAGTTAGTCCCTCATCACCCATCATGGCGATATACGACCACGTAATTGGCAACACACCGGCCGAACCATAGCGAGCAGCAGACACGGGCTGACCGGTGGAGTAATCATCTTCGCCCTCGATGAGATCAGCAGATGGATCCGATGGCAAGAAAGGAATGAGATGCTCTGCCACACATACAGGTCCCACACCAGGCCCGCCGCCACCATGAGGGATGGTGAAGGTCTTATGCAGATTCAAGTGGGACACGTCGCCCCCAAACTCACCCGGCTGCGCCAAACCAACAAGCGCATTGAGGTTGGCACCGTCGATATATACCTGGCCTCCCGCATCGTGAATCTTCTGGCACACCTCCCGGACCTGCTCCTCATACACGCCGTGAGTAGACGGGTACGTAATCATGATTCCAGCGATGTTCTCCCCATGCTTCTCCAGCTTGGCATCCAGATCCGCCAGGTCAATAGACCCATCCTCAGCATTCTTCACCGCGACCACACCCAGGCCAGCCAATGCAGCAGACGCGGCATTCGTGCCATGCGCAGACGCAGGGATCAGCACCAAATTGCGCTGATCATCACCGCGAGACAAATGATAACGGTGGATAGCCAGCAGACCCGCAAACTCACCCTGAGAACCAGCATTAGGCTGCACCGACACTTTGGCGTAGCCCGTAATCTTCTCCAACCGCTCCTCCAGATCAGCGATCAGCTCAAGCCACCCCTGAGCCTGATCCTCTGGAACATGCGGATGAATCCCCGCAAACTCCGGCCACGTTACCGGCTCCATAGACACAGCCGCGTTCAGCTTCATCGTGCACGAACCCAGCGGAATCATCGTGCGATCCAACGCCAAATCGCGATCCGCCAGCTTACGCAAGTAACGCATCATCTGAGTCTCAGACGTGATGGTGTTGAAGATCGGATGCGTGAGAATCTCATCGTCCCGCAGTACCTGAGCCTCCCCCAATGGACCATCCGCAACATCGAGTGCCGCAGTGTCAATCGAAGCAGACTGGCCAGACAGGATCTCTACCAGCTCGGCAATGTCTGCGTCGGTCGTAGATTCACCGACGGAAATACCCACAAACTCGTCATTGACACGACGCAAGTTGTAGCCCGCATCCACGGCTGCGGACAAAACGGCGTCGATCTCATCAACCTTAACGGTCACAGTGTCGAAGAAAACATCGTGAGCCAACGCCAAACCAGCCTCAGACAAAGCAACCCCCAGAGCCACAGCGCGACCATGCACCTCAGCCGCAATACGACGCAACCCCTCAGGCCCATGCCACACAGCATAAAAACCAGCCATCACAGCCAACAGAGCCTGAGCAGTACAAATATTAGACGTGGCCTTCTCACGGCGAATATGCTGCTCACGCGTCTGCAACGCCAAACGATAAGCCGGAGTCCCCTCCGCATCCTTAGACACACCAACGATGCGCCCCGGCATCTTACGCTCAAGCTTATTCGTACATGCCATGAACGCAGCATGAGGACCGCCAAAGAACAACGGCACGCCAAAACGCTGCGCAGAACCCACAGCAACATCCGCGCCCTGAGAACCAGGAGAAGCCAACAGCACCTGCGCCAACGGATCGCAAGCAACCGTAACCAAAGCACCCGCATCCTTAGCAGCAGCAATCAACGGAGCAATATCGCGCACACGGCCGGTGGTGCCAGGGTTAGAGATCACCACACCCACCAGATTCTCGTAGGCAGAGAAATCACAATCATCAGCGATCTCCACAACCTCCACCGGAATATCCGCAGCCTCAGCGCGAGCCACAGTGACCGTGATGTTCTGCTGGTGCAGCTCAGAATCCAGGAGCACCACGCCACCCTTCTTGGCAGCCTTCGCGTTACCACGAGCCATCAGCTGAACAGCCTCCGCAACGGCAGTGGCCTCATCCAGCAAAGAAGCACCAGCAACCGGCAAACCGGTGAGATCCTGCACCATCGTCTGAAAATTCAGCAACGCTTCGAGACGCCCCTGGGAGATCTCCGGCTGATAGGGCGTGTATGCGGTGTACCAGCCAGGGTTCTCAGTGACGTTGCGGCGAATGACGGCTGGGGTGATGGTGTCATAGTAACCGTTGCCGATGAGCTGCTTTTTCTGCACGTTCTTATCTGCGAAAGCGCGCAGTGCGGCGAGGGTATCCTGCTCGTTCAGGGCATCCGGCAGACCGATTGGACCTTGCTGCTGGATTGAAGAAGGCAAAGCATCATCAGCCAAAGCCTTGGAGGAGTCATAGCCAAGGTAACTCAGCATCTCCTGGAGCTCATCAGCCTGAGGTCCAATATGGCGGGGGACAAAGGGTGCGGTGTGTGCCATTGTTAGTGGTTTTCTTCCGTTATCGCATGCCGCGGACAATGCGCAGGGTAGATACGGGCAGTTGCTCTGCACCGTTGGGTGCGCTTCACCAGTTGGTGGTTAGCACTGTTGGGTGCGCTTCTGCTTTGCACCGTTGGGTGCGCTTCACCAGTTGGTGGTTAGCACTGTTCCTATCTGCCAAGCACACGGCATGACGCTGGGCTTGTTTTGTCCTCCCCACTCTGTCGATGGTGCCTGAGAGCTTCAGCATGACCACGCTGTGCCTTTCTCCTTCGGCGTCTCCGCACGGACGAATGCGCGGGGATCTTTCCAGAGGTGCCTCACTGCAGCGGTACGGGTGCCTGAGAGTGTCCTGGGGAGAATTTGCTCCGTCGGCGGCCGGCGCTGGGCTCGGTCTCTCCCACTGCAATTACAAACGGCGTATGAAGTTGTCTAAGGTTTTCGCGTTTAAAGAGCGCTGCTGCCAGCGCTCTTTTCAATGCTTGCTCATCATATCGTGTAACTACGCACCGTGTCACTGCATATCGCGTTATCAGGTGTCTAATCACGGCTGGGGTTTTCTTCCCGTTTCATCCCGTGTCGCCTGGCAGCCCAACACTGAATCGCAAATACGAAGTCTGATCTACTCGTAGAAGAACCCACAACTCACGTGCAAAAACACTAACCCCAACCCCAACGGGTGAATGGCATCATCGAGCGCACGGGTGAATGGCATCATAGAGCGCACGGGTGAATGGCATCATAGAGCGCACGGGTGAATGGCATCATAGAGCGCACGGGTGAATGGCATCATAGAGCGCACGGGTGAATGGCATCATAGAGCGCACGGGCAAACGTCACAAATACCGCGTTCTGCGTCGATAGCGGGATTCTGACCTGGGCTTTTACTGAAGGGAAACTCATAGAACGCGGTATTTGTGCATCCGCGGGGCCATACGACGCCATCTGAGCAACAACGCACGTCAACTGTCCTAGACGAGGACTAATTAGCTACCACAAACTTCCCCGAAACAACATAAACCGTTTCAACAACGCCAACCACACAACCCCCGCCGGAATGTGGTGCAGCAAAATCACCCTCAAGCACGCTCCCTGTAGTCCACAATGGTGTGTATGACAAAACTTTCACACGCTTTTCGCAGCCCCAAGCTCCCCTCTGTCTCCGACGGCGTAGCTATAGTCACTGGCGCAAGTTCCGGCATCGGTTTAGCTACCGCCGCCGCTTTAGTTCATCATCAAGGCACAAACTTCCACGTCATCGGCTCCACGCGCGACCCAGCTAAGGTCATTGATCCGATCCCGGGCGTGGAGTACCTGCAGCTGGACCTGGAACAGCCAGATTCCATTGCGCGTTTCTGCGAACAGGTTTTGGAGCGCGGAACCCCGTCCGTGCTGGTCAACAACGCAGGCGAGTCTCAGTCCGGGCCTCTAGAGGAGCTACCTCGTGAGGCTCTTGAGCGTCTCATGCAGGTCAATGTGATTGGCCATGTGGACGTCACTCAGCGCCTCCTGCCCGCCATGCGTAACGCAGGTCGTGGTCGCATCGTCATGGTTGGCTCCATGTTGGGCAGTTTCCCGCTGGCCTATCGTTCTAGTTATGTTGCTTCCAAGGCTGCGATCAAGGGTTTCGCTTTCGCCTCTCGTCGCGAACTGCGCCCTTTTGGTATCGGAATGATGGCGATGGAACCGGGCTCGATCAACACCGGACTATCCTCGCGACGCACCAAGTACGTCGATGAGAAAGGCGTGTATGGGAGAGAGTTCTTCACAATGCTGAGGAAGTTGGATCGTAATGAGTCTATGGGAATCACTCCAGAGCGCGTAGCGGATGTGATTCTTGAGGCGATTCTGGACGAACGCCCCAAGCCCCTTTACGCCACTGGTTCCGCTGCATCTGTGGCTTTCCCATTTTCGCGCATCGTCCCGGAGGAAACTATGCACTGGATCATCAATAAGAAACACGGGCTGTAAAGTCGACTCCGCGTTTTGCGGCTTACGCCTTCACCCCTCAGCTATCCCTGGCGCGTGAGCCCATACCGACTGCAGGTGAGGATGCTCAACCTAACTCAGGTTTTCTAAGCTTCAGGCTTCGTCTGTTTTTCTTCGGGCGCTGTTGTCGGTAGCTTTGGCCGGGCGCTTTCGGAGTTGACCAGGTTATTCATCCATCCTTCTTCCTCCACGGGCGCCCTACCGATGCGACTACTCCGGATTTTTCCCTCGCGATCTTCCGGGTCGTGAAATGCCCAGTCTTTCCACGGCGCAGCGAAGAATGCAAGAACCGCAGCGCCCACAATCCCTAGGAACATGGTTGGACCAGCCAGTATCAAAATTAGTTCCGTCCCTGATTTCGAGAGAACAACAGCCGCGATGATTCCCAGCACGCCCACGAGGCCTAGGCTGGCGAAAAAGGTGTACATTTTGTTCACTGGGTGGCGCCGGTGTCCCCAGTGCCCGCTCAGAGTCATAACGAGTGGGTAGATCTGTACCCAGAGGAATAGCACGAAGAATACGCTCAGAACGAGGGTTGCGTGCTCGGCGGGGATGCGGGCGGAATTGTTCGTCGCTGCGAGTAGCACGCCTAAGACCGATAAGCCGGAACAGATGCGTCTCAGCATGAGAACAACTTGCCTCCTCTGTTGATGGGTTCGCCAGGATACGCCAGTTTCTTCAGATCGTGGGTGCTGGTTTTCATCATCACAATTATCACGATCGGGTCGAACCCCATGCGGCCTAGTTCACGTGGTGTGTATGTGACTATGGGCATGCCTTGGTGAACGTCGGTGCTTTCTGGCCAGTGGGTATCGAAGCCTTGTCCTTCTAGCCGCGCCGTATCCACTCCCAGTTGAACGAGGAGCTGTTTTTCTCCGTTGTCGAGCACGAAGAAGTGCGGTTGTACTCTGGTCAGTGTGCCGTCCATCGGTGCGGTTATTTCTACAACTTCGACGCCAGGATCCGGAACCACCGCAACCCCAGCACCTACGGTGCCTGTGGCGAAGATGGGGTCTGGCACGGATTCTAAGCTCGCCACGGTTCCCTCGAGTGGGGAGAGGATGGTGAGCTCAGGTTTTGTCATGGGTGAAATTGTAGTCAGCCACCGTTAGCCGCGTTCGATGGGACGGGAAGAATCCGCAGCCCACTGAGACCAACCACCTAGGAAATGACGAGCTCCTGGTAGACCGGCGTGCTCCATTGCGGCGATGAACAGTGAGGAATGTTGCCCTGATCCTGAATACACCGCGACGTTTTCGCCATCGGTGACTCCATATGTGCGCAGAATTTCACGCACCTCTTCGGGGCTTTTGATTCGGCCGCGGGAATCAGCCAGGCGGGACACTGGGATGTTCAGGGAACCTGGGATATGCCCGGCTTGGTGATCATAGGACTCTTTCACGCCCTGATGGCGGCTCTCGTCACGTGCGTCGATCAGCATGTGGTCGCGTTTCCACTCATCAATTTCATCGATGAAGATCTGGGGCATACAGCCAGGCTTCACCTCGACATTTCCTCTACCCCGTAGAGCACCGATACCACCAGCAACATCGCCACCGGCTTCTTCCCAGGCTGGAGTACCGCCGTTAAGTATGTACACCTCTTGAACTCCCGCCCAGCGATACACCCACCAGGCGCGAGCGGCGTAGAGATTCACGCCGGCGTCGTAGACGAAAACGGGGCGGTTTTTCAGGAAACCCCAGTCGTTGAAGGACCGTTGAAGGTCATTGACATCGGGAAGGGGGTTGCGGCCGGCTTGCCGCGAGGGGATGTCCGCTAGCTGAGTGAGGGGGTTACAGAACATGGAGCCGGGGATGTGTTGGCCCACGTATGCCTCCCAGGCGCTGTTTTCGGTTTTTGCCCAGTGGGAATCGATCACGGTCATGCGCTCGCCAGCGGTGAAGGCAGAGAACATTCTCTCGCCCGAGGTAAACGGGCTGCCCGGGTGGGAGGAAAAGTTAGTCATAGTTCTTCAGTCTATCCGCATGGTGGTAGGCACGCGCGGTTGATAACGGGGAGCGAACTCCGAAAACGGTTAAGGCGAAGAACGTGATAAGAGGACAGCCGAACTCCGAAAACGGTTAAGGCGAAGAACGTGATAAGAGGACAGCCGAACTCCGAAGCAGATGGAAGGAAGAATGTGATAGCGGGAAGATGTGCGCAGTCAGGGGCATTGGGGGCAGCTCGTATTCCTAGCCAAAGCCCAGCTCTGGCTCCCTTAACCACTCCCCTTATGCTGGTCACGGTCATCTGTTTGGGTTGGTGAAACTAGGCAGCAGCGCTAGCAGAGGCCTCGCTGCGGTCCGTGTCGTCTTTTCTGTTCTTCCTTCCAGGCAGCCAACCGAAAAAGAAGGGCAGCAGGAAAATGGCTACAGCTGCAACCGTCGTGATAGCACCGAAGCCCACGGTAAAACCGGCTATTACCGCGATCGGCGCGAAAATATTTACCGCGATTTCAATCGGCGCATATCCCACATACGCAATGCCATATTCGTCGAGAGCACCGGACTTCAGCTCTGGATCCACAATCTTCAGCAATGCAATACCAGTTGCAACGGCAGCGGTGGCCCAGCCCCAACCGATAATTCCGCGCTCTAACCACTTCTCACCGAAGAACACCGGCGAGGCGAAGAAGAAAAACAGCGTGCAATAGATGATGCCTGCCACGAACAGGATTAACAACGGAACCACATAACTTGCGACAGCGGCAGGAACAATCGATGCCACACCAAATGCAATAAGAAAATCAGTAGACGCACCGGAGATGGACTTCACTGTAGTTGGATCCAAATATTCAGGCCGCTTAATAACTTTGAGGAAAATCCTACCACCGATACCCACAACAAATGACAAGGCAAACAGCGGGATAGACACGGATTCAAATTTCCCCTGAATGAATTGCTGGATGAAGTACGCGATAGTTACCGTCACAGCAATGAATCCGGCATGCAGTGCCAGGGGCTCGATGGAAGATGGGTTAGTGGTCGCATTACCGATAGACGGCTGCTTGGATTTCTTGGTGATCTCTCCGGAACGCAATTCCCAAGGAAGTTTCTTTGGCAGTGTGGAAGTACGGCCAGTTTTGATGCCCCAGTTGGCAAAGATGATTCCGCCCACGATAGCCGCCAACGTTCCGATGGTTGCTGATGTAAAGCCCAACGACGCAGCCTCTTCGATTCCAATGGAATTCAAGGCACCTCCGACGGCAGCTGCTGTACCAAAACCACCGACAAAGCCCACTGGCAGCATCATCCCAAACCAGTTATCTGTGCCGAATAGAGGGGCGAATAGTAGCGCTCCTAACAAGACGAAAACTCCCCACTGTCCTAAGAACATGGATGCGGAGTAGGACCACATGTTCTTCGCCTTGGAGATATCTCGGGAAGCGAAACTCATGGAATACGGCATGGCGGCAAACACCACGGCAATGAGCAGCGTGGAATAATCTCCCAGCGCCGCGGAAAAGGGCATGATTCCCAGTACTTCTGGACCGAATAACAAACCAAGAAGCCCTGCGGTTATCGGCGCGGGGATGAGGAGGTTACGGAACCATGCAAAATGGCGTCGCATAAAGGTACCGACCACCAGCAGGACGGAGATCAACCCCACGTCCACCAACAGATCAAAGACCGAATATTCCACGGGGCTGCTCCTCATTCTCAGAAAACTCGTGCTCGTCATTCACACGCGCATGAGCAGAGCAAAGGCGCATGTAGGCACATCACTTCTGAGTTTAAGCCTCATGCGCTGGCGCACTGCCCCAAAAGCAGCAATTAGTTATCAGATTTTAATCTTGATGAGAAGCCTCCCTCTGCAATCCATCCGATTCCATTAACTGCCGGTTTTCCTAGACCTGATGGGTTTCCACCTGGCGAAAGTTAGAACAGGCCAGTCGGGTTCTCATCATAGGACCACAGAAGGTTCTTAGTTTGCTGGTAGTGCTCGAGCATCATGAGGTGAGTTTCGCGGCCAAGGCCTGATTTCTTGTATCCGCCGAACGCGGCGTGTGCCGGGTAAGAGTGATAGTTGTTGATCCACACGCGTCCCGATTGGATCGCCCGGCCAGCTTTGTACGCCTGACGTCCATTGCGTGTCCATACTCCCGCGCCGAGTCCGTACTCAGTGTCATTGGCGATCTTAATTGCCTCGTCGAAGTCCTTGAACGTGGTCACGGCAAGGACGGGGCCGAAGATCTCTTCCTGGAAACACCGCATGGAGTTGTCACCCTTCAAGATGGTTGGGGTGACGTAAAATCCGTTGTCGCGGCCATCAATCTGGTTAACGTGACCTCCGACAATAACTTCCGCGCCCTCTTCCGGTCCAGACTGCAGGTATCCAGTGATCTTATCCATCTGCTCTTGGCTGGCCTGCGCCCCCATCATTACATCGGTATCCAGAGGATTGCCGATCTTGATTTTCTTCACACGCTCCACAGCCTTGGCTAGGAACTCTTCAGCGATATCTTCTTGGATCAATGCGCGTGATGGGCAGGTGCACACCTCGCCCTGGTTTAGGGCGAACATGGTCAAACCTTCGACGCATTTTTCCTGGAAGGCATCCTCCTTATCCATGATGTCGGAGAAGAATATGGAGGGTGACTTGCCACCGAGTTCCAAAGTGACTGGGATGAGTTTCTCCGCCACAGCTTTGTTGATGAGGATGCCAACTTCGGTGGATCCGGTGAAGGCGATCTTGTCGATGCGATCAGAATTGGTGATGGCCACACCCGCTTCTGTTCCTAGACCGTTAACCACATTGAGTACGCCCGGCGGCAGGAGATCATCGATGAGTTCAAGAAGCACCAAGATAGAAGCGGGGGTCTGCTCGGCGGGTTTGAGGACGATGGCGTTGCCGGCAGCGAGAGCTGGGGCGAGTTTCCACGCCGCCATGAGTATGGGGAAATTCCACGGGATGATTTGTCCCACGACTCCGAGTGGTTCGTTGAAGTGATAAGCAATGAGGTCTTCGGAGATCTGAGACGTGCGATCCTCTTGAGCGCGCAATGCTCCTGCATAGTAGCGGAAGTGATCAACGGCTAGGGGAATATCGGCGGCCAGGGTTTCGCGTATGGCTTTGCCGTTGTCCCACGTCTCCGCGACGGCCAGCATCTCTAGGTTTTCTTCGATGCGGTCGGCGATCTTCAGCAGAATGTTGCTGCGGTTTTGCACACTCGTAGCCGCCCAACCTGTCTTGGCGCTATGAGCTGCGTCGATAGCCTTCTCTACGTCCGCTTCTTTCGACCGTGGCACCTCGCAGAATTTTTCGCCAGAGATTGGTGAGATGTTGTCCATGTACTCGCCATCGACCGGTGGAACCCAATGCCCGCCGATGTAATTGTCATAGCGATCTTTGAAGTTGAGGATCGCGCCTGGGGTACCTGGATCTGCGTACACGGTCATGGGTGTGGACCTCCCCTATGCAAATGAAGTGGTGTGCGGGACGCGAACGATGGTGGTGCGCCCTGTGGTGGTAATGCTCAAATTACCGCTTACTATGAGATCGACGCCACAATTTTCGGGAGCGCTGTTCACCTATGGATTTACAACTGTGTTGCCACATATAATTCTCACACCCTTAGACCGCGTTTTTCCTGTCCAGAGCACATCTAGCCCCCTCTAACTGTTCCTGAGAACGGGGGTAAGGAGAAATCTGCGTCATCCAACGGCAGCATAGCCACAGGATGAGTATCGCAATGTGAGGAAGGAACCATGAAGAAGATCCCTAAAACAAACGCCATGCGCAAGCTAGACAAGCTGAAGCTGGACTACTCCACTTCTTCCTACGATGCCAAAGATGGTGTCGATGCCCTCCACGTCGCGAACTCGCTCGGGGTGCCTTCGAAAAAGATCTTCAAAACCATCGTCCTCGAGGGGCCACACAAACAGCACTTCGTGGCCGTATTGAGCGCGGATCATGAGCTTGCGCTCAAGAAAGTCGCCGCGCATTTCGGCGTGAAAAACGTGCAGCTGTTTCCCTGGCGTGAATTGAAGGCATTGACTGGATATATCCGAGGTGGCTGCTCCCCTATCGGTATGAAGCGTCAGTTCCCTACTGTCATCGACGACGTGGCAAAGAACCAGGACACTATCTACGTATCTGCTGGTGAGATCGGCACGCAGATTGTCCTGGCTCCTGAAACTCTAGCTCACGCCGTCTCCGCAGACTTTGCCGAGATCAGGCGCAAGAAGAGCCCTTAAATTTCCGTGTCTTCCGGATCATCCACCGATCCAATGGCGTAAATATCCAGCTCATCGGTGGCCGCTTCCAGCCCAGTTTCCACCGGTGCAGCCTCTTCGGAATCAGAGACTGGGATATAGTCCACCTGAACTCGGTCGCCATCGCGGACCTCCCCTGCTAGCAGCAGCTTAGCCAACTTGTCTCCAATGGCCTTCTGGATGAGCCGACGCAATGGCCGTGCACCATATGCCGGGTCGAAACCGCGTTCTGCCAACCATTTCTTGGCGGCGTCGGAAACAACCAATTCAAGTCGGCGGGAGGCGAGGCGCTCAGCGAGGCTGCGCACCTGAATATTAACGATGTCTTCCAGCTGCTCGGCAGTGAGAGATTCAAAGATCAGCACGTCATCCAAGCGGTTGATGAACTCTGGCTTGAATGCCGCCTTCACAGCGTTCATCACCTGTTCTTCGGTGCCACCGGCGCCCAGATTGGAGGTGAGGATCAGAACCGTATTGCGGAAGTCCACGGTACGCCCCTGACCATCGGTGAGACGTCCCTCGTCGAGAACCTGTAGGAGTACGTCGAATACGTCTGGGTGCGCCTTTTCCACCTCATCGAAGAGAACCACGGTGTATGGGCGCCGACGTACAGCTTCAGTGAGCTGACCGCCAGCGTCGTGTCCCACATATCCCGGAGGGGCACCGACCAAGCGAGACACGGAATGTTTCTCGCCATACTCGGACATATCAATGCGAACCATGGCGCGTTCATCATCGAACATGAAATCAGCTAACGCCTTAGCCAGTTCGGTCTTACCCACACCGGTTGGGCCGAGGAAGAGGAATGAGCCAGTTGGACGGTTAGGGTCGGCCACGCCCGCGCGTGCGCGGCGCACCGCATCGGAGACCGCCGCGATTGGCTTGGACTGCCCCACGACACGGCCGGAGAGCACAAGTTCCATGTTCAACAGTTTCTCAGTCTCACCCTGGAGCATCTTGCCTGCTGGCACGCCGGTCCAGGCACTCACCACATCGGCGATGGTATCTGGGGTGACTTCCTCGGTGAGCATCATGTCACCTTGCTGCTCAGCGACTGTCCTTTCGGCCTCGGCTAACTTCTTTTCGACGTCAGGAATGTGGCCATACCGCAACTCTGCGACCTTAGCGAAGTTGCCTTCGCGCTCAGCAATCTCAGACTGGCGACGCAGATCATCCAACGCTTCTTTGAGAGCACGCAGGTTATCAATGCCACCCTTTTCGTTCTCCCAACGAGCGGTGAGGCCTGCTAGTTTCTCCTTCTCATCAGCCAACTCGGAACGCAGACGCTCCAAACGATCCTTGGACGCAGCATCCTTTTCCTTAGCCAGAGCCATTTCTTCGATTTCGAGACGACGAACCACGCGTTCTACGCTGTCGATTTCCTCTGGCCGCGAGTCAATCTCCATACGCAGACGAGACGCTGCTTCATCCACAAGATCGATGGCCTTATCGGGCAAGAAACGGCTGGTGATGTAGCGGTCAGACAAGGTGGACGCAGCAACGAGCGCCGAATCCTGGATACGCACACCGTGGTGCACCTCATAGCGTTCCTTCAGACCGCGCAGAATACCGATAGTGTCTTCCACGGTCGGTTCTCCCACGTAGACCTGTTGGAAACGCCGCTCCAGGGCGGCATCTTTTTCGATGTACTTACGGTATTCATCCAAAGTAGTGGCACCGACGAGGCGCAGCTCACCACGGGCGAGCAACGGCTTGATCATATTGCCGGCATCCATTGCGCTATCGCCACCCGCACCAGCGCCCACAATGGTGTGAAGCTCATCGATGAAGGTGATGATCTCTCCATCTGCCTCTTTAATCTCATCTAAAACGGCCTTTAGGCGCTCCTCGAACTCTCCTCGGAACTTAGCGCCGGCCAGCATGGAACCCAAGTCCAAACTAATCAGCCTCTTGCCCCGGAGGGACTCAGGAACGTCACCTGCTACGACACGACGAGCCAAGCCTTCCACGATGGCGGTTTTACCGACGCCCGGCTCGCCAATTAGAACTGGATTGTTTTTAGTACGGCGAGACAGAACCTGAACTACGCGTCGGATCTCTTGATCACGGCCAATGACTGGGTCGATCTTTCCTTCACGCGCCCGGGCCGTAAGATCCGTGGAGTATTTCTCCAATGCCTGGAATTGCCCTTCTGGTTCTTCAGTAGTGACTTTCCGGTTACCACGGACGGATTCAAAAGCACCGCGAATTGCTTTGAAGTCAGCCCCTGCATCTTTGAGGATGCCAGCGGCATCGGAATCGCCCTGTGCCATAGCGGCGAGGAGCACCTCGGTGGATACGTAGGTGTCCCCAAGTTCCTGAGCTAACTCCTGACCCGCGGTGAGGGCATTGAGCGCCTCCCTGTTGAAATTAGGGTTGGCCATGTTAGAACCGGAAGCCTTCGGATAGCCAGCTACCAATTCCCGAGCTTGTGCGAGGATCGGAGCAACCTCCACACCAGCAGCTTGCAACACGGGCTGCGCGATGGAGTCATCTTGCTCCAGCAAGGCAACCAGGAGGTGTGCTGGGCGAATATCAGGATTACCCTTGGCGGAGGCATTTTGCAGTGCCGCCTGGAGGGCGGCCTGGGTCTTCGTGGTTGGGGTGAAGCTAGTCATTGGTGTTCTCCCTCCTGATAGCTTTGGATATTTCACTTTGCCGTTTCTGCGCTGCCAGCCGCATCGAGTTCTCCACGGTAGTCAACGTTCTCGACAATACTTGAGTACACCTGACTCAACCACCGAAAGAATGAGTCTATTCCACTCAACTTACGTATATATGTGTGATCTACCCCACAGATATACCCCCACATAGTTTTTTATACAGAAAAGGTATTGCCCTCAAACATGGCGTCATGTTTCGATAAGTTATCCAAATCTGGAATATCTTACCCATATACGTAGAAGAGGGGAAGAGTTCACCACATGGACCAGAAACACCACATCTCATCACTCGTTTTCCCAGCGATGTTCAGACCACCACTACTCAAGGTAGTGACCAGAGCAACACGAGCCATCAGCGCCACCCTAATCAGCGCAGCGCTGGTCACCAGTCTTGCAGCGTGCACCCACCCCCCAGCTGAACCATATCCACCCGGAAGCACAGCACATCTAAAGATGGCCGATAGTTACGCACTCTCCCATCCGGTAGGCACCGGCGGCACCAAACCTTTTCTCGAGAAGATGAAGAAAAATAAGAGCATCGACATCGAGTACTTCAGCTCTGGGCAACTCGGAAAACAGGCTGATATTCCGTCCATCCTAAGAAGCGGGGTGGTAGATCTTGCCGTCATTTCTCCCTCGTATGTGAGCTCTACATTCCCCTTGAGCTCAATTGGCGATTTACCTGGATACAGCTCGGACGCATGCGTTACCGCTTATGCACTACTTGAGCTGGTAAGACCGGGAGGGCTTCTCTATGAAAAAGAGCTCGCACCCATGAATTTCATGCCATTGTGGACCGGATCAATCCCCGGATACGAAGCAATGACTGATGGCCGCGATCCCTCACGTCCCACCAACTTCCAAGGAACCGTACTTCGCTCAACTGGCGGTGCCTTAGATCGTGTCATTGAAGAGATCGGCGCCGCTGGGGTCAGTATGCCCATCGGCGATATGTATGAAGCGATGTCTCGCGGCACTGTGGAGGGAACTTTAGCGTCGCCGATTTCCATTACTCCCTACGGTTTGGAAGATGTCATTGGAGCTAGCACCTATGGCGCAAATCAAGGGAACTTCACCTTCTTCTATGGCATCAACATAAATACTTGGAATTCCCTCAACGAAGAGCAAAAGAAGACTCTCACCGATGCCGCTCATCAGTCGCAGGAATCCGTGTGCCACACACTGAACTCCGCTCGGCAATCTTCCATCGAGGAAATGAAAGAAGCGGGGGTGACGTTCTACGACGTTACTGAGCATGCCAAGGAATGGGCAGCTACTGCCAAGCCTGTACGAGATCAGTGGATAAAAGACGCAGAAGATTCTGGACACCCTGCTCAACAAGTAGTGGATGCCTTTGAACAGGCGTTGAAACACAACGAATTCCGCGCTGCCCACTCCACCGAAATATCCGGTAGAGGAACCTCACCGCACCATTCCACCGCAAAATCTGACAAGAAGTCTGACGACCCCCAAGACTCCAAGAAGAAGGAGGTTAAGAACTAATGCCTGCGAAGACTTTCGTGCATCCAGATCACCATGGCACTGCTGAACGCAGTCGATTTGGCTATCACACCACCGATCATCCGTTTTTGGACAAAATTCAAAACATGGTGTCCGCGCTCGCAGCGTGGATAGCAGGCGCAGCGATTATTGGCTTAACCACAATCACTCTCGTTGAAATAGCTATGCGCGAATTTTTTGGTTCGCCGCTGGGCTGGAACATTTCTCTCACTGAGAAGTACATGCTGCCCCTTATCGCCTTCTTCGGTTTGGTCACTGCTTATCGAACGGGATCACATATTGCTGTGCAATCTTTGTTCGGAATCTTCCCTAAACGCGTTCAGAAAATCATCCTCATTGCCATCCATCTCATTGTTTTTATTTCCTTAACATTCATGATTCTAGGGGGATGGAACGAGACAGTCATGGCCCACAGCATGGGGCATGCGACGTTGCCCGGGATGGCTGACCTTCCCACACCTGACTGGACCTATCGGGCTATAGTTCCCGTTGCGGCACTGATGTGCGCAATCATCGCAGCCATTGACCTTTTCCGCGAACTTATAACTCCTTGGCATCGCCCATTCACCGATTACGATCCAGGCGAGGAAGAGGTCTAAGCAATGCTTGCTCTATTAATTATTTCACTTCTTATTGGGCTAATTATCCTGCGTACTCCGGTAAGCTTTGCCATTTTCGGCTCTGCAATAGTGGGGCTCATATTTCTTGAAGGTCCTGAACTTGCAGTAGCCACCATGGAGACCTCTCCTTTTGCTGCAGTTCGTTCTAATTCTCTTTCCGCCGTACCGTTGTTTGTCTTGATGGCCCAGCTGATGTTGATGTCCGGCCTTTTGGACTCTCTATTCGACGCTGCTCGTTCCGTGATTGGGCGCATCCCCGGCGGCACCGCAATTGCTTCAGTAGGAGCGGGAACTGCCTTCGCCGCTGTGTCAGGCTCGTCCACCGCTGCGGCAGCAACGCTGGCTCAGACTTCCTCCACCAGGATGATCCGCGAAGGTTACCATAAGAAAACTGCAACTGGCTTGGTAGCAGTGGTCGGAACTCTGGCTGCAATGATTCCGCCATCGATCATTCTGGTGTTTTATGCAATCACAGCTGAAGCGCCCGTTGGCGATGTTCTCATTGCTGGCTTCTTCCCAGGTCTTCTGGTTGCTCTCAGCCTGATTGTGGTGATGTACCTCGGTTTTCTGCGCGACCGGCAATCGGCACCAAAAGGGGAGTCCTACTCTTGGAAGCAGAAAGCCACCTATATCGCGCAGTCTTCCCCTCTACTACTGATCTTCATTGCGGTGATTGGCTCCATATTCTTCGGCATTGCGACACCAACCGAAGCTGCGGCCCTAGGAGTTTTAGCTGCAGTCATCCTGGTTATAGCCAGAGGGAAATGGAACACCAAGCAAATTGGTCAGGCTATCTTGGATACTGTTAAGACCACGGGAATGATTTTTGCGATAGTCATGTCCGCACATGTTTTGGGTCATTTTTTAACCGAAACCCGCGTCACACCGACTCTCGTGAGCGCAATAGGTGGATCATCACTCAATCCGTTCGTCATCATGCTGCTAATTGCTGCGGTCTACGTGGTACTGGGTTTCTTTATGGACCAGATAGCCATCATTGCCCTCACCGTTCCCGTTACGCTACCGATCGTCGAATCTCTGGGCTACGACCCTGTTTGGTTCGGCATATTCATCGTGCTACTTGCAGAAACTGGAATGGTTACGCCGCCAATGGGGCTGAATGTGTTCGTGGTCTCCAAAGCAGTGCGCATTAACCCCATCGTTGTATTCAGGGGCTCCTTCCCTTACGTCCTGGCTATGTTGGTCATTGCACTTGCTTTTCTCATATGGCCTGAATTGGTTCTCTGGGTTCCTGCAATGGGGAAACAATAAGAATCATCACTCTCTCACCAGTCGCTCCCATTAATTGAGTTCATCTCACCCCATTCGCCTTCCCATTCTTATCAAGCAACAGACCCTGCCCATGTCCTAGCCGAGCCACGGAGCGCGTTCGTTTATCAGTTCTCTATCCACCAGCTCTCTCCCTCTGTCAGCGATTCCACTTCTTTCTATGACGGCGAAGCACCTCGATGATTGTCTCAGAGTCTTTCTCAATTTCTTCCGGCGATGCAATCACCGATACCGAGGCCACTACCGTTCCCTGCTTCTCTACCGCTACAGCCACACCGTCGGCGCCGTTCAAAGCAACCCCCGGCGCGATACATTCACCCGTTTCTTTCATGTGCGGGTACCACCGCTGAAACTTATTTATTGTTTCTTGTGAGCTCTTCGACGCAGCCAGGATTCCCCAGACCTGGTCGTCCCCTAATCCTGACAAAATTGCCCAACCTGCGGAAGTTTCCAAGGGCGGACGCTGTAGGCGATTTTGAGCAAGATACTCGAATTTCGGGTCGGAGCACGCGTAGTCAAGGTAGTAGACGTTGTCGCCAACTAGCGCTGCCAGCACAACGATGTATCCGGTTTCTTCGACGATTGCCTCCAGCATCTCATGCGTTACTTGATCCACTGGGCGACTTCCCGCCAGGGTGCTCAGTAGATACGGAGCCAACCCCATACGGAAGGCCTTGTTTGTTTCTTCGAGATACCCCGCCGCAACTAACCCATTAACCAGAGACTGCGTGGAACTGACGGGCGCACCAATCGCTTTGGCGATATCGGTCAGCCCTTGCGGCTGGGGGCTACGGGCCACGTGCTCAAGAATGTCTGCTATGCGGTCAACGGTTCGATGACGCGGGCGCCCCGTATTCGCTTCCTCTGGGAAGGGAAAGCGGTGAACTACCAATTCATCTGATGAAGCATGCTGTGGCGACATCTCGGGGACACCTTTCTGTATCTCTTCTACCTATCTCGACGACATAGGACATCACAGAACAATTCGAATGCCGACTTATCTTTTCTTAAGAACCCTTTGCATTCAAAATAATCTAAGCTACACTCAAGAATACACAAATCAGTACTTTATTACGTATTTATGTAAGGAGTTGACATGCCTAGCTCCCCACTGGATCTCACGAACTTCTCCTCCCTCCTCACAGAGGAGGAACGCATGCTCCAAGAAGCTATGTCGGACTTCGCTACTCAAACCCTGAAACCTCACATTCAAGATTGGTTCGATAGCGCTACCCTCCCGGCCAAAGAACTCGGCCCACAATTTGGCCAACTCGGTGCCCTAGGAATGCACCTCGAAGGTTACGGATGCCCCGGTGCGTCTGCCGTGGCATACGGACTTGCCTGCATGGAAATCGAGGCAGTCGATTCCGGTTTGCGTTCCTTCGTTTCAGTACAGGGCTCCCTGGCAATGTTCGCCATCCATCACTGGGGTTCTGACGAGCAGAAGGAAAAATACCTGCCAAAAATGGCAGCTGGCGAATATCTAGGCTGCTTTGGTCTCACTGAACCGGATGCTGGATCCGACCCAGCGTCCATGAAGACACGCGCTGTGAAAGACGGAGATGAGTGGATCCTCAATGGCACAAAAATGTGGATCACCAACTCCCCCGTTGCTGACGTCGCTGTGGTGTGGGCACGCACAGAAGACGGCTACGCAGGATTCATCCTTGAGCCAGATATGGAAGGGTTCTCTGCACCTGAAATCCACAAGAAACTATCCTTGCGCGCATCCATCACCGGTGAAATCGTCCTCGATAACTGTCGCGTACCGGACTCCCACCGACTACCGAAAGTGAACTCCCTACGTGGTCCGCTGACCTGCCTCAACGAGGCTCGCTATGGCATCATCTGGGGAGCGCTGGGAGCAGCCCGTGACTGCTTGGTCACCACCATTGACTACACCCAGACCCGTGAAGTTTTCGGGAAGTCTCTTTCCAACTTCCAGCTAACGCAGGCAAAACTGGCCAACATGGCCGTCGAGCTCAACAAGTCTACTCTTCTTGCCCTCCAGCTGGGACGGTTGAAAGACAAAGGAGAACTGGCTCCTCACCAAGTATCCGTAGGCAAACTCAATTCCACGCGCATAGCTCTCGACATCGCTCGTGAGTGCCGCACTCTCCTGGGAGCATCCGGCATCACCCTCGAATACTCTCCACTGCGCCATGCCAACAATCTCGAGTCAGTCTTGACCTATGAAGGCACAGCTGAAATGCATCAGCTCATCATCGGCCAAGCACTTACCGGCACATCCGCTTTCCGCTAAGCCAAGACAGCCCTCGCCTCCCCTTCGAGGAAGAACCGCACCCCACACAACCGCCCCCAACGCAGGCCACTCCACTTCCAACCAATTCCCTACAAAGAAAGGTAACCATGGGTCCCCTCGACGGTCTCGTCATAGCAGACTTCTCCCGAGTTCTCGCCGGCCCCTACGCCACCATGATGCTGGCAGATATGGGCGCACACGTGATAAAGATCGAGCGACCTGGGATTGGTGATGACACTCGCTCCTGGGGGCCTCCTTTTAATGAACAGGGTCTGTCCACGTACTTTGCTGGCGTCAATAGAAATAAAAAGACGGTGGAGATCGACCTCTCCACAGACGAAGGCCGCGAACAGGCACGGCACATCGCCCTCACCGCAGACATTCTGGTGGAAAACTTCCGCCCCGGGACTATGCAGCGGATGGGACTGGACTATAAGTCTCTCTCCAAGGACAACAAAGGGTTGATCTACGCTTCCCTATCGGGCTTCGGCTCCGGCGAAGGTGCAGACATCGGCGGCTATGACCTCATGGTTCAAGCTGTAGGTGGACTCATGTCCATCAACGGTGAAAAAGATCATCCAGTCAAGGTGGGCGTGGCGCTCGTCGACGTACTCACTGGGCTACACATGGGGATGGGAATCCTTGCAGCACTGAACGCTCGTCACGCTACTGGTAAAGGGCAGCTCATTGAAATTAATCTGCTCCACACATTGCTCTCTTCATTAGCCAACCAGTCCTCGGCTTACGTGGGTGCCGGTGTGATAGGCACAGCGATGGGCAATACTCATCCTTCCATTGCCCCCTACCAGGTTTTCTCTACTAAACATGGAGATCTCGCTATCGCGGCAGGTAATGATTCTCTGTTTCGCCGTACGTGTGATGTTCTCCGTATGCCCGAGCTTGTCACTGACGAACGTTTCCTCACTAACTCGGATCGGGTGGCTCACCGAGAGGAACTCGCCGCCATTATCGAAGACGCACTGCAAGAGAAAACCGCGCACGAATGGTTTGAGGATCTCCGAAGAGCCGGCATCCCCGCCGGCCCAGTTAACGACATCCAGCAGGCGTTTCAGTTTGCGGAATCACTTGGTTTAGACCCCATCGTGGAGATCAACGGAATGCGCAGCGTGCGTAACCCCATCAATTTCTCTGACACCCCCGTGGAATATCACACGGCGCCGCAGAAGTTGAGCAACCAGTCCTTTCAATAATCTCCAATAATCGCATGGAGCATCTCACTAGCTTTGGACGCTCATCGCACGAGAGCATTAGTGGTCATCGCACTAGCTCTCATAGGAATCCCAATAGCCACCGGCTATGAAAAGTAATTCTTTAAGAATCTTTTCTCAGTCCGGCGTGCCTTATCCACCCTGTGTGTCACAATGAACGCATGTCGATCCACCACGCCATTGATGCTGCCCGTGCCCATCGCGAGGAAATCATCTTCGGCGCACTAACAGGCCTCTTGAGCTGCCCAAATGCCCCTCTGAATGTTCCACTACCACGCATCGCCGGATCATCCGGACCAGATCTGGCCACACACTTCGGTGAAACCATTCCACAGGATGCGCCCACGCTCCTCCATCTCCTCGACCGATGTGAACGCGGAGTAGAAGAATCCGGTGAATTCGACTACCCCACCGGTTCTTTACTCGTTCAGTTGGGGTCTTCTTTTCGACGTCACGGCCTTGGCGCGACGCACTATGCTTCTTTATCTGAGGCGATACTTGCCAGCATTGATCGGCACATACCGGATGCGGACGGGGTGGCGTCGCTAAAAGATGCGGTGGAACTAGCCTGTAGCCTTCTGGCGCATGGTGCGGCCGAGGCAACGGAGAATGAAATTGGGGCGAAGGCTCGAGGGGAAGAGATTAACCCACCAACGGCTCGCGCGAAGGTTGTTGATGTGGAGCTGCGCAACCCAACGATGAAGGTAGTGCGCATGCACATGGATCCGCCTTTAAGGTACGCGGTGGGCGAGGCTTTGCTGGCTCGCACGCCCTACACGCCGATGGTATGGCGCCCGGTGTATGCTGCTCTTCCCGCTAATCCGGATGGGCTTATTGAAATCCACGTGTCCTGCGGTGCAGGCAAGACACAGCACGGTGACCACCTCTCCAATGATTTTTTGCGCACTGTAGTTAGCCACGCGCAAATCGGCGACACGTGGGTATTGTCTCCTGAACCACGTGACGAGGATGGACGCCCCTATGGCCTCCATCTAGACGACTCTCAGTTCTCTGCCGAGACTAACCGTCCGATCCTCATGATCGCCGAATCTGTGGGGTTGGCTCCTGTTCGCGCAGCGATTTTGCAACAGGTCATGGGAGGAGTGATAGGTGCCACCCCGGACGCTGCACCTGAGGATGTCCGCCCCAACGGCACGGCACCCACCATGCGTAATGTTCAGCTTTTTTGGGGAGCACACAACCCGGGCGAGCTCTATGAACTGGAGGGCATGATGGGACTGAAGAATGCCTTTGACTGGTTGCGTGTGGTTCCCGTCGCTAATCAACTACACACTCCAGAGGACTCTCGGCCTCTCCCCCAGTATGAGGTCGGCTCCGGCAATCCTGAGGGTTCCCTCTCCGCTGATGACCCGGAACATGCGGGGCACGCCACGTTGGACAGCAGCGTAGAGGAACATCCCTCGGACGAAGTAACGCGACAGATTGTGCAGGGCGATGTGGTGGACGTGGCTTTGCGGCAGGCTCGCAAGATTGAGGAAAAAACGGTAATCATCGCCGGCTCTCCTGAAATGATTAGCCGGGCTTCCCGGGAATTGGTGGAGCGGCATAACCTGGCGCCACAGCAGATCATCGAATTACCCCTACGCTTTATGTAACCACGTCTGAGCCTAATCTGGCCGCGTCATGTGGCCACACCTGGGCAGGATGTAACCACATTGCGTAGCCACATCCGAACCTGAGGTGGCTACGCCAGGTGACTTTTATACTCACTCGCCGGGGATTTAATGACCACCGGCCATCACGACAGCAGTGGAGGATAGTTCACGCTCCACCTTGTGCCCTTCTAGAACAGGAAGGCCTTTGCGCACTTTGTCCACGTGGTTTGGATCGATGTCCACGGTGAGCACCTGCGCCATGTAGCCGGTTTCCGCCAGCTTTGAACCATTGGGGCCGATAACCACAGAGTGGCCAATGCCGGTCGGACCATCGGGCTGGCCGTAACGGTCAGGAGACCCTGGGCGTGCCTGGCCAGCTGCCACAAGATAGCAGGTGGAGTCCAGCGCCCGAGCCGCGGTGAGCACACGCCACTGTTCGAGCTTCCCTGGACCATCCGCCCAACTGGTCGGCACGACAATGACCTTCGCTTCCGCATTCGCCAAGTCGATAAAATGCCCCGGGAAACGGATGTCGTAGCAGGTCGCTAGCCCCACCGTGACACCTCGAACTTCGAATGTGACGCGGCGGTCACCTGGCTTGACGGTGTCAGATTCGTGGTAACCAAAAGCATCGTAGGTATGGATCTTGTTGTAGTGAGTCACCACATCCGGGCCTGCGACAAGCAGCGTGTTGTAAACACGATGAATTCTGTTCGTCTCTCCAGCGCCCTCTGGTTGTTCTTCGACAATGTCTCCCGCTGGGTTGCGGTACACCACATCTGCTGGGGTGAACATGCCCACCACGGCTGTAATATCGTGCTTTCGCGCGGTATCCATCACCGCGGTAGCAAACGGCCCGTCGAGAGGCTGGGCGACCTGGTCTAGACGGCCATTATCGAAGGGGAACATGGCTGCCTCTGGGAAAACTACGAGGTCAGCGTTATTCGCCGCAGCCGCCGCAATATATTTGCGGATGAGTGCGAGGTTTTCCTCCACGTCTGGCTGGGCGCTCATCTGTATCACCGCAATACGCATGCGTTCCAGCCTAGCTACGTTTATCCTCGCTCGCCCACTGTCTATCTCAGCTCTTGTGGATAACTGTACTTTTCCACAGACAGCTCCGTCTGTTTCATTTCTTTTTCTGGACGCCAACCTTAAGCTCGGCACAACTGCCTCAACCTTAAGAGGGGAAGATTAAGAGGGGGAAGGAAGGGACGGGCAATGGCACCGAAGGATGTAGAAGTAGTGCAATATGCGAACCAAACTGGGAAAACAACACAGAATACTGACCCAACACGGTCAATAATTTGGCACTCCACACTCACGCAGCTTGGCCACGTCCGTTTGGAGCCTGCCCTTGTCCAAACACGAGCTAATCAACTGCACCTACTGCCACAGCAGCTTCTCCAAGCTCTTCAGCACATTCTTGCGGTAAACATGCCCACGCTTCCTGGTGGAAAAGTCACCACCGCTTTTATCCAAGCCTCCCACTCAATATCCATGGCGTGCACAGCACAAGCACAAGCCTTCGAAACGACACTCGCGGGCATTGATGCGTTCCTGCACGCGAGCTCCGAACAAGAATCCCTGAATGCTCAGGCTTTATCTCCTCCTATCTCGTCCTCCACCCCAGCTCAAACAGGAGGACGACCATGAGTACATCCACCTTGACGCCAATAGGAGGACAACCATGGGCACATCCACCTCGGCGCCAATAGGAGGACAACCATGAGTACATCAGTATTCGATATTGAACACGCACCTGTCGAGCAGGCCGCAGTTGCGGCTGACGAGTGGAGCGGCGTCGGAAAGCAAGTGAGGACCCATGCACAACGTGCCCGCACAAACGCACGGTGGACGGAAGACAAGCAGTGGGAAGGTGCCGCTGCCGATGCAGCCTCACACAGGGTGGATGCCACCATAAACCAGGCGGATGCCATGGGGTTATCCATTCAAGGTATGGGCCTTACCGTTGGACTGTACATCCGGATTCTCGAGGTGGCGCGGGCTGCGGTATCCGCTGCTACGCACGCAGCTCGAGCAGCGCACATGTCGATAGAACCTACAGGCCTCGTCAAGCCACGAATAGCAGCCGGAACCGGGGTGGCAGAAACCGCAGCTATGGCGTTATCAGCAGTATTGAAAACTGCCATAGCGATGGTCGACGCGTTGGACACGCACACAAGTACTGTCCTGCACGCCATGAGCTCGACGGTGGGCGATGCTGCAGAATCATCATCGGCATACCGCCATGGAGAGCATCTACCGGCGAGGAGCCCGACACATGCTGATGCAGTTCGCCCCACGGCTGAGGAGCCTCAAGGCCTCACAAGCGGCATTCACAACAGCACGCCTCACGGCAAAGATCTCAGCGACGTGCACATCCAGAAGTTAGACACACCCGGTGGCCCCGTATATATCGCAGGGGATGTTGATACGGCAGAAACCATCACCACGTTCGTGTCTGGAGTAGGTTCCAGCACAAGTGGGTCACAGCATGTTATGAGTACTTGGGCAGCCGAGCAGGTCGCCGAAGCCAAAGCCCAGGGCAAAAACACGGCGGTGATTGCCTGGCATGGCTACTCAGCACCAGACAATGTGGCAGCAGCAATAAGCACAGAACCTGCACGCCAAGGTGCTCAGAATCTGCGCGTATTCCAGCGACAATTGCGAGAGAAAAATCCCCACGCCACGCTACATGTCACGGGCTTCAGCTATGGGTCAGTAGTTGTCGGTGAGGCAGCTACATCCGATGGTCCTGGGTTAGAGGCCAATTCCATAGACTTCGTGGGCAGCCCAGGTGTAGGTGCTCGGCACACGCAAGACCTCACTCTGCTCAATCGAGGAAAAGCGCTTGGGGATCCGGATATACGCAGCCATCATGTGCCAGGGGATCTGATTCAACTGACCACTGAGGCACAGTACGGCGTCCACGGCCCGGATCCCTCATCACCACGCTTTGGTGCGAGGAATTCGCCGGAATCTTGGTCGAGTTATCACTGGCGGAGGTTTCTAGACTTCTACATCCTCAGCCGTGGAGATACAAACACTCATAGTTCATACCCGTGGGATCCCAGCCTCCACCTCGCTCATTAAGCTCCGTTGCACTCATGACGGCAAAGAGAAGCAACCAAACCCACCCCAAAAACCACATGGAACCCCACAAAACCGCATAAAGGTAGAACTCCGCAAACAGAATTGACTAATCTACTGTTCGTGAAAACCGCAAATAATGGGGATTCCCCAATAACCCCGCACAGTGACAACCCACGCGATCCGCGTTCTTCCTATCATCCCACTCCCGGCACATCCGAGGTTCTCGTCATCGATGACCCTCGCACGGTGCGCATGTCCACGCTCGTCAGTTTGATCGTCGGTTCCTGTGTAGGCGCGGGAATCTTCGCATTGCCCCAGAACGTAGCCTCCGTTGCCTCTCCTGGCGCTGCCATGATCGGCTGGATCATCACAGGTCTAGGCATGCTCTGTGTCGCCTATGTCTTCCAGGCACTTGCAGTACGCAAACCCTACTTGGATTCCGGTGTGTATTCCTATGTCCGCGCTGGACTGGGCGACTTCGTAGGCTTCGTAGCCGCATGGGGCTACTGGCTAGGGACAATCATTGCGCAGGTTGGCTACGCCACATTGTTCTTCAGCTCCCTCGGCTTTTTCGTCCCGTTGTTTAACGGCGACAAACCGCTGGTTCAAGCATTCGCCGTTTCCGCACTCACTTGGGCTATTTTCCTCGTCCTGTCCCGGGGTGTACGCCAGGCTGCGATTCTCAACGTGGTTGCAACCATCGCCAAGTTGCTCCCAATCGCTGCCTTCCTCATCCTCGTGGCTTTCGTCGGCTTTAATCCGGAAGTCTTCACCGCTGACTTCTGGGGCCACGCCGCCACTTTTGGCGAGAACCACGACGAAGCCGCCACCCTGATGGACCAAGTCAAAGGCATGATGCTGTTCACAGTGTGGGCATTCATCGGCATCGAAGGGGCGTCTACCTATTCGAAGCGCGCTCGCCACCGTCGAGATATTTCCCTCGCCACCCTCATTGGATATATCGTCGTTTTCTTCCTGCTAACATCCGTTTCTTTCCTGTCCTACGGTGTTGTCCCCCGGGAAGAATTAGCTGCCATGGGCGATAACGCCATGGCAGGGGTTCTTGAGGCGTCCGTTGGCACATGGGGAGCCGGGCTGATTTCCGTTGGATTATGCATTTCCGTGCTGGGCGCCTACGTCTCTTGGCAAATGCTATGCGCTGAACCGATCACCCTGATGGCTCAAGACGGGTTGCTCCCCAAGGCGATGGGCAAAACGAATGACATGGGAGCACCAGTTGTCTCCCAGTTCTTTTCTGCAATCGTTATCCAGGCGTTCATTATTGTCTTCTATCTCAACGAGTCCACCTACACCACGATGGTTCAGCTGGCTACATCCTTGTACCTGCTGCCCTACGTCTTTTCTGCGCTGTACCTGTTGTTCCTCACAACTCGCGGCGAAGGCATCTCTCACCCCGATGCAGGCCGTAAATTCGACCTTTCGGGTCCCAACGTCACTTCTCGAACCAACACCATGCATCTGGTACTCGGCGCTGTGGCCTTCATCTATTCCCTGTGGTTGCTCTACGCAGCTGAACTGCAGTTCGTTCTCTTGGGCATGTTGCTGGTCCTGCCGGGCATGATCATCTACATTGCCACCCGCATTAAAGCCGGTGGCCGTATCTTCAACCTTTTCGAGTGGTTTATCGCCGCGCTCGTCACCGTAGCCGCGTTGTACACACTGTGGGGAATCGTAACCGGCAACATCAGTCTGTAATGCTAGAGTGCTCCAGCAATGCTGGGGCCTCCTGTAATACTAGAGTACTCCTACAGTACTGGGGCCTCCTGTAATGCTGGAGTGCGCCTACAGTACTGGGGCCTCCTGTAATGCTGGAGTGCTCCAGCAATGCTGGGGTGCTGAGACCTCGTCTGAGCACTGGGACATCCCCGCGGGAGCGCTGAGCATCGCCGTCACAGGAACCACCCGTCCTCACCTCACGACGAGCGGCTAGCGGTTGCGTTTGCGTCGGGGCTCCCACATCACCACGGCCGTGGAGCGCGGAACGTGGACGATCTCTCCACGGGAACGCTGCCCCGCACCGCCCTGTTCAGCGCGACGCAACTGTTCCTGCATCTCAGCCATCCTATGGCGCAGCGCAGCGTTTTCCTGCTCCAGATCCGTGATGCGGTTTTGCTGCTCAATAATGGTTTTGATGCCTGCCAGGTTCACGCCTTCTTCATGCGAGAGCCGCTGAATCTCCTGCAGGGCCTCTATGTCAGCGCGGGAATAGCGCCGGCCACCTCCGCGCGTACGTTGCGGACTTACCAATCCCATGCGGTCATACGTGCGGAGTGTCTGGGCGTGCATGCCTGTGATTTCAGCGGCTACGGAAATCACAAAAACCTCGTGTTTGCCCTGCTTATCCTGCTTGCCTTGGGACTTGTCAGACATGAGTCAATTCACCTCTTACTTACCTTCCCAATTGGCTCGTGGATCAAACCCGCTGCGCTTCTCCTCTTCGGAGTACTTGCGCAAAGCACTCATCGCACCCTCGTCAAGGTTCTTCGGCACCTCCACCTTGACGGTAACCAACAGGTCGCCGCTGGCACCGTTACGCTTATGGACGCCACGCCCTCTCACCCGGAGAGTGGTGCCATCCGCTGTACCTTGCGGGATGCGCACGCGCACTTTGGAATCCAATGTCGGCACCGTCACTGCGCCGCCCAGTACGAGTTCGGAAAAGCTTACGGGGACAGTGAGCTTCAGGTCATCTCCGCTGCGGCTGAACACCTTGTCTTCTTTAACGTGAACCGTAACGAACAGGTCCCCTGCTGGCTTGCCGCGTTCGCCAGCGGCTCCTTGACCTGCGAGGCGCACCTTCTGGCCATCCACCACGCCGGCGGGCACACGCACAGATATCGTGCGCGCCCGGTTCACGCGGCCGTCACCACTGCAGTCGCTGCATGGATCGTTGATGATGCTGCCCTTACCGGCGCAATCGCTGCATGGGCGCGAAAATCCGAACGCTCCACGGTTTTCATTGACGATGCCCTCGCCGTGGCACTTTCCACAGTCCTGAGGGCTTGATCCTGACTTTGCCCCTGACCCGTGGCAGCTAGAGCACGGGGATGGGCTGGTCAAGCGGATAGGTACGGTCACGCCTTTGGTTGCTTCGCGGAATTCGAGGGTGATCTCCGTTTCCACGTCAGCGCCCCGGTTTCGCCTCTTCGCACCACCAGGACGCGACCCGGCCGCTGTGGCTCCACCGAAGTTGCCGCCGAAGCCCGTCCCTGCAGCTCCGAAGACATCTCCAAACAAGTCAGACATGGTAAATCCACCGTCGCCGAAGCTCGCGCTGAAACCTGAGCTGCCAGCGCCGCGGCCGGTGCCGAAACCACCGAAGCCTCCACCACCTGGGCTAAATCCGCCGTTCATACCTCCTGGCATGCCAAAACCACCAGAAGCGATGAGGCGCTTCAGCTCGTCGTATTCCTTACGCTTGTCTTTATCACCGATCACCGAGTACGCCTCGGATGCTTTCTTGAAGCGCTCCTCGGCAGCCGTGTCTCCGGGTTTCTTATCCGGGTGGTCCTCACGGGCGATCTTGCGATACGCCTTTTTAATCTCGTCCGCGCTAGCGGAATCGGACACACCCAGGTCTCGGTAGTAGTCCTTGTCGGCCCACTCCTGATGTGCCATGGGGTATCTCCTTTGCTTCTGCTTGGTCTCAGCTATGATGCATCACGCGGTCTACGCGTTGTATCACTCACGCCTTATAGGAAGACGCTCAATATTCTTGAGTCTACCGCGCTTAACTTTAGGGTTCTAATTCTCCCAACGCGCAGCTCCACCCACTCATTCCCATTTTTTGCACCGAGTTTTGATAAATTCCAGCAAATCTACAGGGGCTTCATCCCATGCGCCCGGCGCAAGTCGCTAGGGTGGAATTCATGAGTACCCACAAGAAAAACTGGTTGAGACGTCTCCTGGGTGAAGTGGGTCCTTTCTCCTCATCGGGTGACCGCCCGGACGCCCCTTCCGGTTCTCGCCCGGACGTTCCTTCTGGTTCCGCTGACCCTTCCGAGCCTTCTGCGTCCTCACATGAGCCTTCTGCGTCCTCGCATGAGTCTGCCGACGCACACTCGACCCCCAACTCCTCCGTCCCCAGCTCCTCTCCGGCCGACGCCACACAGTCGCGTGCATCGAAGTCTCCCGCAACCTCCCAGGGAGATCATGTCCAGCATGGTCATCACGCAGAGGAGAATCGCGCGCGAACAGCGGCGAACAATACACGAAACGGAAACACTGCTCAGCAGTCCATCTTCGATCCAGCAGAACTCAGCGACGTAGAGTTCTACCGCAGCATGCGCGTGAAACTGCAACCGATCGAGCAGGCTGGCTTGACGGGTAAGGATGACGACTTCAGCCCAGACTCTCCTGTACGGCCTTTTAGCGAAGATTCCGTTATCCGCCTATCGCTAGACATGCCTTCTGCACAGGCTGCGACCCGCCCGCAGCGCAACGGCGGGCAATCTCCTCTTGACCAGCAACCGCGGCGACTGCGAGAGGCTTTGCGGGGAGCTTCTTTACGTTCACAACGCGAGGCAGGGCATGCCTCCTTTCCGCTGAGTAAGGAGCATTTCGATGACCGTGGCCCCGTCGAAGATCTTTATCGCATGGGTTATCGCAACCTGTGGCAGGACTTGATTGACTCCGACCTCCACGTGACCGAGTTGTCACCGAGCCCACAGGAAAAGGTGTGGGTGTTTGAGGGCAGCTCACCTTATGTAGGAAGCTCGCCTATTTTTCTCGAGGAATTGGTGCAGCGCTACATCCCCGAAATGGATATGTCCACGGGTTTGCTCTTCACCATGCCGTCTAGCGCACAGATGCTTGTGCGGAATGTGACCACGGGCATGGAACTGTTCCATACGATCGGGCTGCTAGCCACTGCGTCGGCGGATGAATACTTCAAATCTGCCGACAAGTTGAACCCCCGCTTACACCTGTGGCATGACGGTCAGATCGAAACGATCTCGGATATCAAGTTGCCGAAAAAAGGCGAATTACAAACCGAGATACAGATTAAGCCGACCGCCTACCTGATTGCGCAGATGAATCAGGGGCCAGATGCTCCGGATGATTGGATGAAGGGCTTCGGCAACGATGGTCCTTCCCTCGAGTAGGCTCTCACCTAATCCAACGCACGTGCAGCCCTCCCTCGGGCAAACACCAGCTCTGACCTCGAGCAAATGTGGTGGTCATTCTGCGCACGTACTGACCCTCTTGAGTCGAATTGGAACCCGAACGCGGTAAACCCGACTCATTCTGCGCACGTACTGCCCCTATCCCCAATAAATAAAGCCCCTTCGCCGAAGCACCCATTCGAGTACCTCAGTTCAGGGGCTAGTAGTTACGGAGTGAACTACTGGGGGTCAGCGATAATCACCATCGCTGTACGCAGAACTCGGTCGCCGAGGCGGTAGCCCTTGCGTAGCACTGCTCCGAGAACCTTCTCATCGCCGGAGGATGTGTCCTGAACAGCCTCATGGACATCAGGATCAAAAGATTCTCCCTCGACACCAAAGCTTTCCACCTTGATCGCCGACAAAGTTGCTAGCAGTTTGTCGTTAGCGGCTTTGAGCGGGCCGTTGAGGTCACCGTGCTGCTCCGCCAAATCCATGTCATCCAGAATCGGAAGAAGCTTGTCGGCAACATCAGCCTTGGCCATTTCAATGACCGCCAGGCGGTCGCGCTCAACGCGACGCCGGTAATTGGCGTATTCAGCGGTGACGCGCTTGAGGTCATCGGTGCGCTCATCCAGTTCCTTGCGGAGCTGCCCGAGCTCGTCCAATTCACCGTCGGCAGCAACCTCGGCGTCGATGGAACCAGCTTCCGCTGCCTCCTCCTGAGCCGCAACTTCCTGCTCGTCAACGACGGCCTGGGCGGCAGCCTCAACTCCATCGTTTGCGTCGCCGGAGAGGATATCGCTGATCTGCTGATCTACAGCATCGTCAGTGATTTGTTCCGGGTTCACTTCGTTGGCTTCCCGGGCGTCCAGGGTTTCCTCATCTGTGCGGGCTGGATCGCCGGGATTGTCGCTCCAATCCGTGTCAGCCATTACTTCTTGTCATCCTCCTCGTCGACGACCTCGGCGTCGACAACATTTGGATCATCGTTCGTAGCAGCACCCTCAGCACCTTCAGCACCAGCGGCACCGGCCGCAGCAGCCTCAGCCTCGTACAGGGACTTGCCGACTTCCTGGGACTCTGCGGACAATTTCTCTACAGCGTCCTTGATCGCTTCGATGTCATCGCCCTTCAGAGCTTCATCGACTGCCTTCGCTGCGTCCTCGACCTTGTTCTGCTGCTCCTCGGAGATCTTTTCCTTGTTCTCCTCAACGAACTTGCGGGTCTGGTAAGCCATCGTCTCGGCGGAGTTGCGGACTTCCTGCTCCTCGCGGCGCTTCTTGTCCTCTTCAGCGTGCTGCTCTGCATCCTTGATCATGCGATCAATTTCCTCCTGGGACAGGCCAGAGCCATCCTGGATGCGGATAGTGTTCTCCTTACCCGTGCCCTTGTCCTTGGCGGACACAGAGACGATACCGTTGGCGTCGATGTCAAAGGTGACCTCAATCTGTGGGATGCCACGCGGTGCTGGCGCAATTCCACCCAACTCGAAGGAACCAAGCAGTTTGTTGTGAGCTGCCATCTCACGCTCGCCCTGGAAGACCTGAATCTGAACGGAAGGCTGGTTATCCTCGGCCGTCGTAAAGGTCTCGGAACGCTTAGTTGGGATGGTGGTGTTGCGCTCAATCAGCTTGGTCATCACACCACCCTTGGTCTCAATACCGAGGGATAGTGGAGTGACGTCGAGAAGCAGAACGTCCTTCACTTCGCCACGCAGCACGCCGGCCTGCAACGCCGCACCGACCGCAACGACCTCATCAGGGTTCACACCCTTGTTTGGTTCCTTACCACCGGTCAACTCCTTCACCATCTCGGTCACGGCGGTCATACGGGTGGAGCCACCGACAAGAACCACGTGGTCAATGTCGGAAACAGACACCTCAGCGTCCTTCAGAACATTCTGGAATGGCACCTTGGTGCGATCCAGCAGATCTTCAGTGATGCGCTGGAACTCATTGCGAGTCAGAGTCTCATCCAAGAACAGAGGGTTCTTCTCTGCATCAACGGTGATGTACGGCAGGTTGATAGATGCCTGCTGAGAGGAAGACAGCTCAATCTTTGCCTTTTCTGCAGCCTCGCGCAGACGCTGCAGAGCCATCTTGTCCTTCGTCAGGTCCACACCGTGGGCGGTCTTGAACTTTTCAACCAACCAATCAACGATGCGCTGATCCCAGTCATCGCCACCCAGCTTGTTATCACCAGCGGTTGCGCGAACTTCCACCACGCCATCGCCGATTTCCAGCAGGGAGACGTCGAAAGTACCGCCGCCTAGGTCGAATACGAGGATTGTCTGTTCCTTGTCGCCCTTTTCCAGACCATATGCAAGCGCCGCTGCGGTTGGCTCATTGACGATACGCAGGACATTGAGACCTGCGATCTGGCCAGCTTCCTTAGTGGCCTGACGCTCGGCGTCATTGAAGTATGCAGGGACAGTGATTACTGCGTCTGTAACATCCTCACCCAGGTATGCTTCAGCATCGCGCTTCAGCTTCATCAGAGTGCGAGCGGAGATCTCCTGCGCGGTGTACTTCTTGTCGTCGATCTCCACGGTCCAGTCAGTGCCCATGTGGCGCTTGACGGAACGGATGGTGCGATCAACGTTAGTAACAGCCTGGTTCTTTGCGGACTGGCCGACCAACACTTCGCCGTTCTTTGCGAAGGCAACCACGGATGGGGTGGTACGTGAGCCTTCAGAGTTGGCGATGACGGTAGCCTCGCCGCCTTCCAATACGGAGACCACAGAGTTGGTGGTTCCAAGGTCAATGCCTACTGCGCGTCCCATGTTGTTTTCCTCCTGTGTCGGTTCGTTATTTCGAGTCTTTAGTGAAAGCGACTCAAGTCACGATGACTAGTATCCGCATTTTTTCTCTAACGTCAAGTCATCTTGAGTCTCACCAACTCAACTCTTTGACAACCTATACAACTCGCAACAGTTCAAAGTTGTTCCCAATTCACTCAACTTTTTCTTTTTCGCCTGATCAACGGCCATAAAAATCCCCTAGAGCACCCGATACTATCCGCCACTTACTCCATTGCCCTTATCAACAACAATCAACCGCTAGAGCCCTACTGTTGCCTCGATCCGCCTAAGAAGTTTCTCTACATCTGTTCCACAAGCCCCCTATAAACCAGCCACGCAACCAGCACCTTCTCACATCCGGTTGCCCCCTCCGTGTGAACAAATTATGGCAAGGTTGGTTTCTTATGTGTGTGAGGGCTCATCCCCGCCTGCGCGGGGAACACCTGCCTGGGGTTTTGTTGTTTGTTTTCTGCGAGGGCTCATCCCCGCCTGCGCGGGGAACACCATTGCTGCAGAGTTCATCCGCTCAAGAAGCTCGGCTCATCCCCGCCTGCGCGGGGAACACCACCCCCTTATTTAGAAAGTGGACATCTTCTTAGGCTCATCCCCGCCTGCGCGGGGAACACTCGTGTGGGTGGGCTTTGGTGAGGTTGGGTGCGGGCTCATCCCCGCCTGCGCGGGGAACACGAAATTGGGTTGCCGTTTAGGTGCGGTGAAGCCGGCTCATCCCCGCCTGCGCGGGGAACACTGCCCCGTTGTGAGGCAGTGTGCGAAAGCGGCGGGCTCATCCCCGCCTGCGCGGGGAACACTCCGACTGGAAAGCAGGAAAGATCCCGCTGGGGGGCTCATCCCCGCCTGCGCGGGGAACACGAAATTGGGTTGCCGTTTAGGTGCGGTGAAGCCGGCTCATCCCCGCCTGCGCGGGGAACACTGAGTCTGTCAAGTACTCCCTGTAGTTCACGTGGGCTCATCCCCGCCTGCGCGGGGAACACCTCTGGATGTTGCTTGAGTTTTTGTCTTTGTTGGGCTCATCCCCGCCTGCGCGGGGAACACTTGCTCTTCACTTCGGCTAGAAACAGTGACAAGGGCTCATCCCCGCCTGCGCGGGGAACACAGGTAGTGGCGTAGCTGGGCGTTATCTGAGTCGGGCTCATCCCCGCCTGCGCGGGGAACACGGATCCGATTTCCTCAATGCTGGGCGCTTGTGGGGCTCATCCCCGCCTGCGCGGGGAACACCAGCCAAAGAATATAACTATCCCCATGACCACCGGCTCATCCCCGCCTGCGCGGGGAACACGTCGTCGGCGTAGTAGCCTTCGACCTCCAGTAGGGCTCATCCCCGCCTGCGCGGGGAACACACCACAATACGCATGGTGATCTTCCAACCGAGGGGCTCATCCCCGCCTGCGCGGGGAACACCGCAAGCGGGGTGGTTATTGGTTGAGGCGTTTGGGCTCATCCCCGCCTGCGCGGGGAACACCAAGTACTGTCTGAACCACTGACCCTAAGATAGGGCTCATCCCCGCCTGCGCGGGGAACACTCTTCATAGTTTTCTTAGCTCAACTTTCTTTTCGGCTCATCCCCGCCTGCGCGGGGAACACTGTGGAATCTTGCTGATGATGAGGGTCGGGGGGCTCATCCCCGCCTGCGCGGGGAACACAGCGACCTGCACAGAAGGCATGTACTCCTCCAGGGCTCATCCCCGCCTGCGCGGGGAACACTTCCCTCCGTTCTCGCGCTTACGGCGCTCCCAAGGCTCATCCCCGCCTGCGCGGGGAACACGATTTTCTTCCCCTCTTTTTCCGCAAAGGAATGGGCTCATCCCCGCCTGCGCGGGGAACACCGGTGATCCGTGGCGTTTCACCAGTTCGGATGGGGCTCATCCCCGCCTGCGCGGGGAACACGGTCGCTGTAGGTTATGGTCATTGTGGGTGTCCGGCTCATCCCCGCCTGCGCGGGGAACACACGAGGAGCAAAGCCGGCTTTTCTAACCGCAACGGCTCATCCCCGCCTGCGCGGGGAACACCGCATTGTGCGGCTGTCCAGTATTCACGACCGGGGCTCATCCCCGCCTGCGCGGGGAACACCCTGATGTGATGGCGTTGGATGTGTTTCAGCGGGGCTCATCCCCGCCTGCGCGGGGAACACTTGGTCGTCGAGGCGTTGCCCGTTGCGGCGTGCGGCTCATCCCCGCCTGCGCGGGGAACACCACACATATATGGGCAACATTCTGCTCGCGGCGGGCTCATCCCCGCCTGCGCGGGGAACACGAGTCAAGCATTATCGACGTGATGGGTAAGGAGGGCTCATCCCCGCCTGCGCGGGGAACACCATTGTCCTTACACGGGACGGTCAACAGCTAGGGGCTCATCCCCGCCTGCGCGGGGAACACTACTTCATTAGCCCGCTGTGCCGCGTCTGCTCGGGCTCATCCCCGCCTGCGCGGGGAACACCGCCCATGTAGTTCCCGGTCTGGCATCGACGAGGGCTCATCCCCGCCTGCGCGGGGAACACCCCTCCCCAGGTTAGCGTTACCTATTCGAACACGGCTCATCCCCGCCTGCGCGGGGAACACGCAAACGATAACCACTGGTTGCAACACCCCTCAGGCTCATCCCCGCCTGCGCGGGGAACACATATAGCGCAGCCAAAGTGATGCGGTATGCATGGGCTCATCCCCGCCTGCGCGGGGAACACAACCTCCAGTCAGGCGGGCACATCCTCGTCTGGGGCTCATCCCCGCCTGCGCGGGGAACACTTCAAGATGGGAGGTGAGAGAGAAAAGAAGGGGGGCTCATCCCCGCCTGCGCGGGGAACACCATGGGGTAGCGCATGGGAAGAAATCTACATCCGGCTCATCCCCGCCTGCGCGGGGAACACTCGAGGAGGCTAACGGACACACCGTCCTGGTTGGGCTCATCCCCGCCTGCGCGGGGAACACTAGTCCAGGTGATGCTCATCAGTGGGCGTTAACGGCTCATCCCCGCCTGCGCGGGGAACACGGGGTGTTCGTGTTGAGGGGCGGGTGTGCAGTGGGCTCATCCCCGCCTGCGCGGGGAACACGAATACGTGCCCGTTAAATTCCGCCCCGCGTGGGGCTCATCCCCGCCTGCGCGGGGAACACATTACCGGCCACACATAAAAGAAACCCCGCCCCGGCTCATCCCCGCCTGCGCGGGGAACACTGCTTATCGGGGTGTTTGAGAATGGGTTCCCGGGGCTCATCCCCGCCTGCGCGGGGAACACCCGAAGCGGTGGATTCGTACGAGGTCGAAGGCGGGCTCATCCCCGCCTGCGCGGGGAACACGAAAGAGTATGGGCCTGCGGTTTCTGATACGGAGGCTCATCCCCGCCTGCGCGGGGAACACGTGTGGCAGGCCAACGAGCATTTGGTGAGGCAGGGGCTCATCCCCGCCTGCGCGGGGAACACGCTGATTTGGAGCGTAGCGGCATGACCGATGACGGCTCATCCCCGCCTGCGCGGGGAACACATCGCAGTGAGGTGCATGATGGATCACCGTCGGGGCTCATCCCCGCCTGCGCGGGGAACACACTTGCGGATCAGCAGTTTTAGTAGAGCCATTGTCATTTTACATACGACTTCTTCCCACCGCTTCGCACGAGTCTCAATCCGAGACAACCCTTTGCTAGCGTTCCCTAACGACGCCTACGTGCGTTTCGTGCTGTAGACCATCCCGTACGGCGGGGGTACTTTTGATATGCGTTCTTTTCACTGGGACGCATCATCAGAGTAATCCCGTCAAAATCGGTCGGTTCCCAGTTATGTCGGTGAGTGCGAAACTCCATCCCCTGCTCGTTATCTGACGAATAGATCAACAGAGCACGGCCATCTTTACAAAGGCCAATCGTCCTTTCCCACAGCAAATCTCGAATCCTGGCGCTGGGGTCTCCTACAAAAACACCCGGGGCAATTTCCATCAACCACTTGGTCAGATCACCGCGTAAACCGGCTGGAACTGCGGTGACTGTCAGAACCATCATCAGGGCACACCGCTTTCATCTGCCCAGTTAATACCTGCCGCGATGACTTCTAGTTCATTCCACAGCATTAATTCGGCATCAGAATATGTCTCTGAAGTGGGAATATCCATTAGTTCCTGTAAATCGCGGACCATTTTTTGTATCAGACGTGTAGTTACAACCTTGTCCCGAACCAGCCTCCTCACGTTGAAATAATCCCCAGCCGAAGCGGCGGCAACAGCATCAAAAGCTGCTGGTATAGAAATCTCTGCCTTGTACAAATCCGCGACGTCGTAAACAAAGGATCTATCGGTTCCCGTATGCACAATTCCGAGAGAAGGGAGAAACCCGAGTCCGACTATCACCGCGTGCGCAATGCCGTAAAGAGCAGCAGAACTTTCAGTCAAAGCCCTGTTGATGGGATCACCCGCGTCGAAGTCCATGGGGTCGTATGATCTCCGGGACCATTCGACACCCGTTCGTTGTGCCTCGGCAGCGTAGATGCGCTTCATCCGCGCACCTTCCCTGCCACGCAACTGAGCCATTGTCAGTTCTGATACGTCCTCACCGGGGAAACGCATGGCGTACATTCTCCGGGCACATCGCAATCTCGATCGCTGGTTAGACCAAATTTTTGCATGCGCTTCGGCGAACCTCGACGTCTTCGCAGCTGGGCGCCCATGAGCGTAGTAACGGACTCCCTTCTCCCCTACCCACACCGCGGATACCCCAGCATCCCCCAATAACGCCATGGCTGCGTAAGTGACCTTTGTGCCAGGGCCAAGAAGCACGACTGCTAATTCTGTTGCCGGCACATGAGCAATACCCCGGGAATCTTGGATGGTCACAGCATTGCCATCACGGTTGAGGACCGCACGTTCGACATAAAGGAACGAGATCCTATCCTCCATTCGCGGCAGCAGAAGCCGATCAAGCGGTGTGCTGCTTGGCTGCCCCGGCACAGTTATTCCTCTCCCCGGGCAAGGGTTAGAAGCCCACAGCCGTATCCCTTCGCACGCCCAACACCGTTGGTAAGTGTCTCCCGCAATTTATCGACGTCCACCACCTCTAGAGTTCCGGCGTACCGGGCAGTAATCAGGTGGACACTGTGACCTTGTTTCCCGTCCTGCCGGAGTTTACGGAAGCTGAGTTTCTTACTCTCAATTACTCTGGCAGTGCTCTCCTCGACCGAGCCAAAACTCACGCCCATAGACTCTGCCTTGCGGTGGAGCCACTTCAATTGCTCGTGGGCACTGAGGTGGGCGACAACTTTGCCGCGCTTATCCCGCCCTTGATTCAAAGTTTTGGTCGGGTTGGCAAGGAGCTCAAAGTGCCACCGTTGTCCCAACGTGAGTTGGGACAACATGCGATCATAATCTGCCGTTTGCTGTGGTCGCGTCTCCCAACCCGCTTCGTCAACAATATGCGCTGTGGTGGGTTTTTCTGGCCCGACGATGTAGAGCACATGCTCGTGGTCTCTATTGTCCAAACGCCACAGGATGCGCTGCTGTGTTTGATCAATATCGGCAGGGAAGCAGTACCGCACTGCGGCGTGGAGCGCGTTTGGATTAATTAGGTAGGTCCTTCCTTGGCGCCGTGCGGGGTTAATCAAAACCTTCGTAAACGTCGTCATGATGAAATCACTGCCTCAAAGAATGGGTCGCGGCTGGTTCCGTGATCATTAAGCATTTCCTTTGATCCCGCGTAGACGACGGTTCTCCAGCCGTATTTACGGTGTTCTTGCGCGAAGGAGAGAGGAACATCCTGACGTGGAGTACCGGTTTCGCCTGGGCGTCCATCACGGTAAATGGGTAATTCCACCCTGGTTGAACGCTCCTTTTTGTGGGCAAGCGTGGCATGCCACCGGTCGTGGCTAAGCAATGCCTCCACAACAGGCGCATTGACGATTCCCAGGTCCAGATTCGCGGGTGCGGGGCACGAGCGACGCCCAAGAAACAGTGGGTACGCAGGTTTACGCAGTTGTTCCTGCAGGGCTTCAAGAAGTGCTCGGTCATCCGAGCCAATTGCAGCAACAAATGCCGCATCGGAAAGGTAATGGCGAGTCACCAAAGATGCATTGGCTTTCAGGTTCCGCTGCCAAGGCTGGGCAGTCTGGTAGTCCCGCATGAGCGAACCCGATTGGTCCACGCGTACGGCGAAGTCCAGGCGGACAAGGTCCTCAATCGGATCCGTTCGCTGCCGACCTTGCGCGGCGGCGAGAAGCCCAATCACGCCAGACTTGCTCGGAGTGTTTCCTGTAGCCCGAGTACCGTAGCGGGACTCGTCACCCCATGACTGCATTGGGCCTTTAAGGAGCAGTAGAAGTGAATATGACATGGACTAGTTTGCTTCCTCTTCAGCCAGAAGCTTGCCGAGCCGATCCAGGAGCTCCTGCTTATTCACATTTTCGGCAAGCCCCTCGAATGCATTACCCAAGCCTTTAACACCCAGGACGTATGCTGCGAGCGGCTTCATTCCGTAGGCCTGTTCAATGTCGCGTTCTTCGTTAGCCAGTGCTTCAGCAGCAGCTTTACGGCGACTTCCAGACTCAGAAGTAACCGGCTCCTCGAAAGCGTTGACAAGAGATACTGACCGAGTATCGCGAACCGCGACGTAGACCAATTCAGGAAGGGTGTTGTTTGCGAAACTGTTCTGCTTACCCGTCGGCATCGATTCGATGAACGCGGTGAGGAACATTGCGGTGGCCTCGCGTGCAATCTCCCGATCATCCAGATTCTGGGCAAGAGCATCGACATTGACCGTTGCGAACCTGTAGAGAGTCGAGGACATCATCTGGGTGGTACCGATCATGCCAGCTCCGGTTTCCTCGGCATCCTCCACGACATCATCAACGGCGGTGAAGTAGTCGAATTCCGGCTGTGATTCATGAACACTCAGAGCATGTGCCACCTGCACAGCGGCATCAATATTGTACGACGGAGCGTCTGCAAGCATGCGCCCGAACAATGACATATCGATTGAGTGGTGAGTATCAAGCAGATCGACAGCCTCGGCCTTTGCGAACTTCAGATCTTCTCCACCCTGCAGCTTATTTGCGATTGCCTCTGCGGCCCGGGAGATCTGGTGAGGGCTTAAGAACAGCAGTGCCGCAGTGGTCGGGAACTTCGGGTGTTCGTCGACAGGAGCTTCCTCCCCTTTCTTCGCCTTCTTCGGCTTGTCGGGATCGACAAGCTTGATACCCTCTTTCCCGGTCGCCTTAAATAGCTTTCGAACACCGTCGATTGCCTGGTCAATCGTGGCATCGGGAGCTAGCTCGGCTGCTTTCTTCGCAATCAGCTCCGGCAACTCACGAGAGCGCAGTCCGACGGTACTGTCGCCGACGCATTCCTCGAAGTGGCGACGGATGGCGCGCTTCCAGGATTGAGAAGACACGCGCTGGCGGGGTACCCCACCAAAGATGGCGGATTTGGGGGCTCCAGTGTCATCGCGGTTAATCAAGCTCGGAGGGACCGTTTGCAGGGCGTGGATGTCAACAACGAGGGTCATGTCTTATATGCCTTTCAGGTGATGGAATATTGTGTGGGTTTGTTCTAGCTGGCGCCTGTGGTGGCAGAACCTGACGAAGCTGATTCCGCATGTGCCGCACCATCGGGAACGGTGTCGCTGTGGCCAGACTTGGTTCCGGCAAAGTAGCCGTGCGCGAAGTCACGACCCCACCGCAACTGAATTCCGGACTTGGTTTTTGGGTTTGCTAGGCCACGAAGATCGCGCGCAAGCAACCCATAGTCGAAACCGAGATCATTCGTACGGAGCAAGGCGATAAGGGAGCGGATGTGCGCAATCCGAGACGACTCGCTGCCGGCCAGCAGCATGGCGTCAATTCGGGGCTTGATTGAATCAGAGATTCCCAGGGCGTGCAGCCGCCCACATGCCGTCGCAAAGCTCACGGATGGAACATGGACGGGCGACGTCGCAGACTGCATGTGCACTGCAAAAAGTGTCAGCGCGGTATACGCGGCACGTTCTGATGGCGACGGTTCATCGCCCTTCCCGGCGAGTTTCGTGTCAAAATCACCACCCATTTCGAACAGTGCGGTGGCCAAACCCAACGGATTGCGTTTGATGTCGATGCTGGCGTTGCGGCGCATCTGGGCGAGCGAAGCGCGGGCAACGTGATACTCGCGGGAGGAGGGGGTGGAGAAATAGTTGTTTTGCAGGCGGTGGCAGGTGGCGCCTACCGCGTTGCGGAGTACATCGGTGCGCTCGGACGGCGCTGCATTTAGGTCACTTCTTAGGTCACTCATTCTGTAGCTTCCTTCTGAGATTCCTGTTTCTGGGTAGCTTTCTCAGCCGCAGTCGCGGGCAAAGCCTCATTCAACGATCGGTGCAGAAGTTGGTAGAAGGTGGCGGCGGAGACAAATCTTCCCCGGGTGTCATCAGGTCCACTGACAATCACGCGGCCGGAGAAGGCCTTCGGACCGGCACCGCGGAGAAGCGTGCGGGCATGCTCATCAACGACAGCCCGTACCGTCTGCTGCCACTGCTTCACAGCTGCTTGTGCAGCCTCGCTTTCAGCTTGCGCTGCATCGTCGGGGAGGTCCGCAATGCTGCCAAGCCAGTCGTTGAAGCGGGGCTCAAGCTCGGCGAGCACTCGGTCTGTGACTGCAGTCTTAAACTCATAATCCCCACCGGCCGCAACAAGAAGATTCCCCGCGAAGCGTCCCAGTGCTACGGCTGCGTTCGTCGTCGCCGAGGCCATGGCACGAATCTCGGTGCGGAGATAAGCCGAGTTCTCCATCAAAATAACGACGGGCAGGCTCATTCGAGCAGCGTACGTCGTCGCGACTGATGAGGATTGAGGACCGTATTCGACAGAGAAGAGCTCGACGTTCAGGACGCTTGGCAGCCCCTCTATTTGCTGCGAGAGTTGCGCTAAATTGCTCAAGATTCCCGGGCGCTTCGGCGCCTTTTCCTTACCGCTGAACCCGCCATCCGTTTCAGCGACGACGAGCGAATCCAAGGATCTCCACATTGTCCGCTCCACGTCATACGGGCGCGGATAGTACACGTCCAGGTTTTTCTTCGATTTGTTCGAGGAATATCGATAGGGCGTCATGGGATCGGCCAATACGTTCGCGCCAGCGTCAGGAATTTTGTCACCGTTACACACCACAACCCCGACGACTTTGTCGCCGTCGTTGTGCAGAAGCACACGCCGTGACTGCCAGGTGGCCAGGTCCGCTGGCCCCTGCGGTTCGTTTTTCTCACCCTTTGACGACCTGACATCCGGGCCATCGGCGACCCGTTCCCACACAGGGCGGTCATCCGGATTCGTCAGTGATTCCTGCACGGTATTGAGAATCAGGGTGTCCAGCAGGTTGCCTCCCATAACGAGCGTTCCACCTGTCATTCCAGTCCAGCCGGTTCCAATCGGGTAGCCCCTTCCACCCTTGACCCGTGTATCCCCCACAGCACCGGACTTGATTCCGGAATAATCGTAGGCCTGCACGTAGACAAGCCACCGTGCCGCCTCTGCAAAGGTGAGGGTGTCACGCGCGCGTCCCGCCCGCATGGAGAAATAGTCACTCTGCGATTCTGGAACGATAGTGGTGATGTGCTTGGCTTCACCTGACTTCACATGCAGCCCAGCTACCTGCATAAATGGCGCAGTCGAGTCGAAAAGTTCGAAGCGATCACTGTATTTGTCCAGGTACTCCAGCACAGCTTTGTCAGCACCTTTGCTGAGCAACCGCTTCCGCGTCCTGGCGAACCAATCCGCAAAATTGAAGGTCTTCCCTGGCATTACTCGTGCTTCATCGCTGTGTGACCGCCAGAAAATTGCTAGCAATAGGCGCATCACCGCGTAGTCCTGCGCCGGGGACTCCCCCTGCAGCCTGACCGCTTTCACCTCCCCCGTGAAGATGTCCCGGATCCCCACCAGTTTCAGCTCATCGTCGCTATCAACGATCTGAATCCAGGGATCATCCAACAGTGAAAACACTGAGAGCTCCTTCCTTTTTGGTGAAAGAGTATCCGCCATAGTGGAATTGCTTAGTTTTTATGATTAATTACATTTCATCATTAAAATTAACGCATTGCCACCCGGGCTGGGTGAATCGGTTTTACGGGCTGGGAACTTCATCTAAAACGCATAGGCCACATTCGCTGTCATACGACACCTCGAACCGCCCCACCGTCGCTGTACCTTGCGCATCGAAGCGCAGCGCAACACTGCCTCTGAGGAGACTCGACGTGTGCCACTCCCCTGGGGTTTGCCCTTCCAACTCATCAATAATCTGGTCAAAATCTACTTCGCGACGAGTCATACGCGCCGGCAGCCGCACGGTACTGGCAGCCAATTGGCGGGCAGCGTGGGCAGAGGGTTCCATTCCCTCTAGCACTGTCGCGTCGCCTACTAACGGGGAATAGCCGTACTCCGTGGTCTCGATGGCTACAACTTCGATGGTGAAATCGGCGTCGCGAACCTGGGCATTGCCGCGTTCTTCTCCTCCGACCGTTTCCGTATTGCTGTGGAGCTGGCTAAAAAGATCGCTCAAGTTTGCGGCATAGGTCGGGCTTGGGAACCGGTATGTTTTAGCTCGGGCTTCCGCTCGGTCCCGTTTTTTCTTGTCATCTGCACACGCTACATCCCACGCATCCGCCCACTCTTCCGGAATTGTCAGCTGGGACGAATACACTTCCCGCACAAGACCTTCAGCATCGTCTGGCCGACGGAATACATCCGGTAAGCAGGCCAGCGTCGCCAGAAGTAATTTGTCCCCGTAAATCGCCGTCGCTCCACCATCGAACCGAGGAACCGGAATCCGCGTTTCGATACCGCGGACGTATATCTTCGGAGACTGCAGCTTCGACGGGCGGTCCGTTGCCGGCCTGTGATGACGATGGACACGCCCAGCCCGCTGGATCATCAGGTCAATGGGGGCAATATCTGTAATCAGCAAGTCAGCGTCAATGTCGAGGCTCTGTTCTGCTACCTGCGTCGCAACAATAATCTTTCGCCATGGGCGGAGCCCTCCCCTGTGTGCAGACGGCCCCAATTGTTCTCGCAGGCTATCTTCCTTATCGCTGCGGCTTGCAGCAATGAACGCCGCGTGATGTAGCTCCGCTTCACCCGGGAAGTGCCCCGCTAACTCGCGATATGCCTCCTGTGCACGCGCAACAGTGTTACATATGACTAGGCCAACTCCGCCGTCATCAAGCTGCTCAGTTAGCGTGCTGGCCAATTCAGACAGGGAATCATCGAGGTGATGAATCGTCATTTCGGTGTCAGTGGGGCGTTGCTCTACGTCGGTTGCGCGGACACCTGTGGCATCCACAACGCTAACCAGCGGGTAGCCTTCTGTATCCAGAACCTCGACGGCATTCTCGGCGTCCTCGATTAACTGCGATGCGTACGCTGCCGCGAGTTTTTTCTTCTGAGACGGAGGCAGGGTTGCAGACATGAGAATGACACTGACCCCGTACCGGGAGAGCCACTCGAGTGCACGATAGAGATACTGCGACATGTAGGTGTCGTACGCGTGTACCTCATCAATAATGATAATTTTTCCGGCTAGGCCGACGTGACGCAGCATGGAAAACCGCGCCTGCAGTGCCATCATCAGCACTTGGTCAACCGTTCCCACGACGAAATCAGAGAGCACGCCGGTTTTTGCTCCGCAGAGCCACTGCGTGGCGACCACGGCTCCTTCACCTTGACCCGTATCCGAGCCCTGACCGTCCTCACCAATCCCTGAAAAACGCATGGACTCAAAAGTTGTGACCAATCGATTCTTCGAATGAGCAAGGAACATAGATGCCACTTCTCCCTGCCGCGAACTTCGGCGAGCCCAGTTCGCGGTGCGCTCAAACAGTCCATTTGCCGTGGACATGGTGGGCGCCGCCAGAAACACACCTTGGGCGCCACATCGTTGTCCCATCACATGTGCCGCGGCTAATCCCGCTTCGGTTTTCCCCTCACCTGTCGGCGCTTCAATGATCATCAAAGCCGGTCCTTGCGTTTTCTGCGCTGCCTCTACTACAGCAGCCTGAACCGGCCGTGGCTGAAAGCCATCGGACCACGCGAAGATACGACGGTAGAGATCAACCGTATCGTCCGGTACATCCAGCGGTATCCAGGGACCTGGAAGATTGATGTACGCGATTGCTTCTTCCAACCGCTGACGTTGAGCGTGGAGTGGGGTGTAAGGGAACGCTTTTTCATTCGATGCTATCCAGTCAGCCATGATGACCAGACCCGTCATAAGCTGCAGTGCATCAGCCACGGGAACATCACCGAAATCAATTTCCTCCAGGACCTCATCAATATCGGTGAGCTCCGCCATCGAATCCAGAAACTCCGTGGCAATCTCATCAAAACAGCTCTGTCGACCCGAGATAGCCTCGGCAAAATTAGCCAGGCCTTGGGCATCGGAGGTAAAACCATGGTGCGCGTCCACGACCGACGACACGGCCACCCTGCGCATCTTCTCCACGTCACGGTCTGCCAACCACTGGCGCAGCAAAAGAGCGGAAGCCATGCCATGCGGGAATTTACGATCCGGGCCCTCGCCCTGTGGCCAGTCCAACGAAAGGCCCACATCGTACAAAGGAGGGAGAAGGACGTTTTCCCGCGGACTGTCTTTGACCAATCGCTGAAAACTGACTGTCGCCTTGCCGACGTCATGGGTCCCGGCAAGGAAGCAGTAGAGCCGCCGCACATACTCTTCTTCCAAGCCCCAGAGCTGACTCAGTGTCGCCTTGAGAGAGCGGGAAACCCAATGTTCCCAGAGCCACTCTGCGACACAGGCAGCATCTATAAGATGCTGCGGTAATCGCAGGTACGCGTCTTCATTACCGGACTTCGCCCACAACGCATTGGCCTGCGCACTGCGGCTGGCGCGCCACTGATCAGCGCTGTTCAGGATGCTCGCTACACTCACGCCAGACCTCAGAATTTCCTACTCTGAAATATTCAACCTACCGGCGAATCAATTTGTCACCAATAGCGTAGCGTTTGTCATCAATAGCGTAGCGCGGGGCGGCCAATTTTCCTTTCGGAAACATATATGACCAACATATATGACCAACGGTCATGCGCTACCCGCCACAGCCGAGACCCACTCCGGGCACAATTAACCACCATCCCTGCTTATCCATCGAGTCAACCACCCTCCCGGCTCATCAACCATCAACTACTGTGTGAGCCATGAGTTTCTTGGATCGAGTCACCTCATTGTTCAATTCCGGCGAGTCTTCCACAAACGCCCCAGATGCTCCCGCAGAACCACCCCATGCGCTACGCCAGCACTTTGCTGTTTCTACCCGCGAAGTTCACGGCTTTGAGGTGTATTCGGTCGCCCCCATGAAATTCGCCGAAACCTCCGCCGCGGATGTTACGCACTACGATCCACATGCAGAAGCGCTAGATGAGCTTGCCCCCGCCGATTCCGCTACCAAAGCAGTCCTCTATCTCCTGCCTGGTGGATTTGCTAAACCTATTCAGCAGCGCAATTGGGATTTCATCGGCCAACTTGCGGAGGCCGGCCTGAGAGTCGATATTCCTCTCTATGGCCTCATTCCTGAGTACAACGCCGCGGATGGGCTACCTCTCATCCGTGCCGTATATGAGCAGCTCATCGCTGAACATGGCGCGGAACACGTCACGATTATCGGCGACTCCGCCGGAGGTTCACTAGCCTTGGGCATCTTCGCTCCAGACTGCGAACCTTTATTCGCTCAGAACTCTCCAGGAACCACTCCGTCAACCTCCGATACGCCACTCGCTGCCCCCGCAGCTCTTATCCTCAACGCACCGTGGGCCGACCTCGCTATGCGCAACCCCCGTATCGCTGAGTTCCTCGATTCTGACCCTCTGCTCAACCCGGAAAGCCTCATCCCCCAGGGCGAAATGTGGGCGCGAGGTCTGAGCGACACCGGAGTGGTGAAAGACCCTGGCAGCGCCACCTCGCACCCCACAGTAAGTCCCCTTTTTCTTCCCGACGCCACGCTTGCCACCACCTTCCGCTCCACGAATGTTCACATCTTCTGCGGAACGAGAGATATTTCCTTAGCGGACGCGGAGCTCTTGGCGTCGAAAATGAAGGAACAGGGAGTGGAAACCACGCTGCATACTCAGCCTGGAGCCATCCACATGTTCCACCTGACGAAATCCCGCGAGGGACGTTCAGCGCGCAAGAAAATGATCAGTATCGCGCTTAACACAGCAGCTCCGCGCGACTAGCGTCTATTTTCACTACATCCCTGTTGCTTAAATAGAGCCAAAAAATGGGTGCCACCTGCGATAAAAGTTTCAAAAGTAGCCCCCAATGTTGATAGTCTCACTAGCGAAGTAATTAGTTCATACATAACTGCACTAGCTAGGAGCTCTTCCATGGACCTGCTTGCAGCAGGGCAGGCGACCTCTGCCGACATCCCGTGGGGCATCACGGTACCGCTCGGCATCATCGGCGCACTGCTTTCCCTCCCAGCGTGGGTGTTTTTCATCCGCGGCGCTATCAACATCTACAAGACCATCAGGATGGGTCAGCCAGCGCTCAAGCGCAACGACAACCCTGCAGGTCGTCTTTTGAATCTCATTAAGGAGATCGTCGGCCACACCAAGATGGCCAAGAAACCTGGCATCGCTATCGCACACTGGATGGTGATGGTCGGCTTCCTGCTCGGCTTCGTGGTCTGGTTTGAGGCCTATATCCAGATCTTCAACCCAGAAGGCGGTTGGCCGATCATCGGCACGTGGGGCTTCTACCACTTCGTCGATGAGCTACTTGGCATCGGCACCGTTGTAGGCATCATTGCTCTCATCATCGTCCGCCAGTGTATTGGCAACTCTGAGAAGAAAGCACGCTTCTACGGCTCTAACGCCAAAGCTGCCTACTTCGTGGAAGCCGTGGTCCTCATCGAAGGCTTGGGCATGGTCCTGGTGAAGGCATCTAAGATCGCCACCTTTGCCTCCTACGAGGGCGGACACGTAGCAACCGACTTCTTCACCATGCAGGTTGCCAAGATCCTGCCCGAGTCCCCTCTGCTGGTATCCATCTTCGCCTTGATCAAGCTGCTGTCCGGCATGATCTGGCTGTTTATCGTCGGTATGAACATCAAGTGGGGTGTCGCATGGCACCGCTTCATGGCGTTCTTCAACATCTTCCTCAAGCGCAACTCCGACGGCCGCAACGCCCTCGGCGCCGCCAAGCCAATGACCTCCGGCGGTCGCGCTCTGACCATGGAAAATGCCGACCCGGAGACAGACACCATCGGTGTGGGCAAAGTCGAGGACTTCACATGGAAGGGCCTCATGGACTTCACCTCCTGTACCGAATGTGGCCGGTGCCAAGAACAATGCCCAGCGTGGAACACCGCCAAGCCGCTGTCTCCAAAACTGCTCATCACCAACCTGCGTGACCACACCTTGGAGTCCGCCCCGTACATCAAGGCTGCGCGGGCTGAAGGCGCTGAAGGCGGCGGCACTGACGTACTGACGGCAGACCCCGCCACCGAAGCACACGCCGACCTGCCACTACTTCAGTTGGTCGGTTCCGGCGAGATGGGTGTTATCGACCCGGATGTCCTTTGGTCCTGCACCAACTGCGGCGCCTGCGTGGAACAATGCCCTGTGGACATTGAGCACATCGACCACATCGTGGATATGCGTCGCTACCAGGTTCTGGTTGAGTCTGACTTCCCAACCGAATTGGGCAACCTGTTTAAGAACATGGAAACCAAGGGCAACCCTTGGGGTCAGAACAACAACAAGCGCTCCGAGTGGATCGAGAAGGCTAAGTCCGAGGGCATCGACATTCCTGTCTTCGGTCAAGACATTGAGAACTTCGACGACACCGAATACCTCTTCTGGGTCGGGTGTGCTGGTGTCTACGACGACAACGCCGCAAAGACCACCCGCGCAGTTGCTGATCTGCTGTACACCGCTGGCGTGAAGTTCGCCGTCCTCGGCGAGGGAGAAGGCTGTACAGGTGACTCCGCTCGCCGCGCAGGTAATGAGTTCCTATTCCAGATGCTTGCCGAGCAGAACATCGAGATGCTCGACCAGGCCTTCGAAGGTGTTCCTCCACAGCAGCGCAAGATCGTTGTGACCTGTGCGCACTGCTTCAACACACTGCGTAACGAGTACCCAGAATTGGGAGGTAACTACGAGGTAGTTCACCACACCCAGCTACTGAACAAGCTGGTACGTGAAGGCCGCCTGCAGCCGGTATCCACCCCAGAGGCTGGCCGTACTGTGACTTACCACGACCCATGTTTCTTGGGACGCCACAATAAGGTATTCGAGGCTCCTCGTGAGCTCATCGGCGCTTCCGGCGCAAACCTCATCGAAATGGACCGTAACCGCAACACTGGCTTCTGCTGTGGTGCAGGTGGCGCCCGCATGTGGATGGAAGAGCACATCGGTGAGCGCATCAACCTCAACCGTACGGACGAGGCTCTGGCTACAGGTTCCGATGCAATTGCAATTGGCTGCCCATTCTGTAAGACCATGATAACCGACGGTGTCAACAACCGTCAGGCGGACATTGAGGACAAGAAGGAGCGTACCCAGGTTCTGGATATCGCCCAGATGTTCCGCGAGTCCATCCTGGTCGACGGTGAACTGCCTGCTCCTGCTGAGCGTGAGTTCCTCGTAGCGCCAGAACGTGGCTGGGTGGACGAAGAAAAGCTGGCTCGCGAAGAAGCCGAACGACAAGCCGAAGAAGAAGCTAAACGCAAGGCAGAGGAAGAAAAGAAGCGTAAGGCAGAGGAGAAGAAGGCCGCAGACGCTAAGAAAGCAGCTGCTGCAGGAGCTGCTGGCGGTGCCGCTGCCGGCGCAGTAGCAGCACCGGGTGCCCCAGCTCCAGGGGCTCCGTCCGCAAGTGCCCCAGCTGCGCCATCTGCTCCGGGTGCTCCAGCAGCTCCAAGTGCACCGTCCGCAGGTGCCCCGGCTGCTCCAGGTGCTCCAGCAGCTCCAAGTGCACCGTCCGCAGGTGCTCCGGGTGCTCCATCTGCTCCAGGCGCTCCTTCTGCACCGGGTGCTCCAGCAGCTCCATCTGCTCCAGCACAAACAGCGGAGTCCGCTGACACTGCACCTCAGGCTGACAATGTTCAGGAAGAATCTGCTCCCGAGACATCCACGCAGTCCAGCAGCGCTGAAACTGTAGACGGTGTACTAAAGCTTGGAGCTACTTCTGCAGGCGCTCCAGCAGCACCAGGGGCTCCATCTGCCCCGGCCGCTCCAGCAGCACCACCAGCTGATGCCGACGCTGAAACTCCAGATACTAAGCAGGCATCGGCAGAGGAGCAGGATGCAGCCCCTGCTGGCGATGACACTCCTGAGGGTTCTGCGGAACAAGCAGCCCCTTCCAGCAATGGAGGGACCGCTGAGGTGACCGATGGCGTCATCAAACTAAACAACCCAGGAGCTCCGGGAGCCCCCGGCGCCCCAGGAGCTTCATAGCCCTAGGCCATATATTGTGATTAACTAGCTCTCACTAGTTTCCGAGCAGACGAAGCCCGGTATCCGAGAAGTGAATCCCACTTTCTTTGGATACCGGGCTCGTAACATTTTTCTGCGTGACATAAGATAGAGGAATTACACGCACACACTTCCGCGCAGTTAGTGTGCGCAGAACTCACTAACGTTTTTCCAAGACACTCTCAAGGAAGCCCAAACCTATGTCTGCTGGCGATCCAAAGCGCAAGCCACAGCCCGCCACGCCCTCGGCCAACGCTGCTGATAAGACCTCCGTGATGTCTAAGAAAGACGCTGCGATGAAGCCGGGCACTAATGGAAAAACCCCGGGGAAACGCCCCGCAAACTCTGATAGGTATAAGGGTTTCAAGGGCTTCATCCGCCGAATGCTCGAGTTCATGCCACTCTGGGCGTGGATCCTATGTTTTGGCCTAGTCATGGCCCTTATCCTGGTTGGTGGTGCCATCATTACGATGAGTAACCTGCAGGTCGGTAACGCTGGCCCAGACGGTAAACCCTCCCAGGTGCAGGTGAAGTACCCCGCGGCTACCACGACCGGTAAATACGACAACGATACGGACAAGCCTGCCGCTTCCCAGCAGCGATACGTGCCGGACTACGACTACCAGCCGGAACAGACCACCAGCACTACCTCGGAATCTCCGAAGAGTACGAGTAGCCAATCCACCAAGCCTTCCGAATCCAAACCAAAGCCATCCGATACCCGCCCTTCCAGCCAACAACCGTCGTCGCCACCTTCAGTTCCAACTCCGACCCACATCAGCCCCGCCCCGCTTCCCACCTCCGAGCACCCTAGCCCGAACCCCGGAGGAGGCGGAACCGATCCCGGGAATGGAGGCGGAAACAGCCCGGTAGAGCCGCAACCAGAAAAACCATCAGCGAGGTAACCACAACGAGCCCCGATCAACACACTGGGCGCAATCCAGCACAATGACCACGAGCGAAAACCTCAAAAACATCCGACCACCTATGGATGGATAGCCAATGTGCTGGCACAATTGAGAGAATGAATAGACCCCTTCGACCTAGTGAGCTGCGTACGCTTGATCAATCGACCAAGCTCCAGAATGTCCTCTACGAAATCCGTGGACCAGTGAACACCGAGGCCGAGCGCATGGAGGCCGACGGCCACCGCATCCTCAAGCTCAACACGGGCAACCCTGCTGTGTTCGGCTTCGAAGCACCAGATGTGATCATGCGCGACATGATTGCCGCCCTGCCCACCGCTCAGGGCTATTCCACGTCGAAGGGAATCATCAGTGCACGTCGTGCGATCTTCTCCCGGTACGAGGTCATCCCCGGTTTCCCCTCTTTTGACGTAGAAGATGTGTATCTGGGCAATGGTGTCTCCGAGCTCATCACCATGACCACCCAAGCTTTGCTGAATGATGGCGATGAGGTGCTCATCCCTTCGCCGGATTACCCTCTGTGGACTGCAGCAACCTCGTTGGCTGGTGGTAAGCCCGTGCACTACCTCTGCGATGAGGAGGACAGCTGGAACCCCTCCATTGAGGACATCAAGGCGAAGGTCACGGAACGCACGAAAGCCATTGTGGTCATCAACCCGAATAACCCAACGGGTGCGGTGTACTCCAAGGAGGTCCTCGAGCAGATTGTGGACGTAGCCCGCGAGCATTCTTTGCTCATCCTCGCCGACGAGATCTACGACAAGATTCTTTACGACGACGCCCAGCACATCAATATCGCCAGCCTCTGCCCCGACCTGTTGTGCATCACCTACAACGGTCTATCCAAGGCCTATCGCGTGGCAGGCTACCGCTCAGGCTGGATGGTGATCACTGGCCCGAAGGAACATGCGGCAGGGTTCATCGAAGGGATTACTCTGTTGGCTTCCACCCGCTTGTGCCCTAACGTTCCGGCACAGCACGCTATTCAGGTGGCGATTTCCGGCCGGCAATCCATTGAAGACCTCGTCCTCCCGGGCGGTCGCCTGTTGGAACAGCGCAACGTCACATGGGAGAAGCTCAACGAGATTCCGGGGGTGAGCTGTGTGAAGCCCATGGGTGCCATGTATGCGTTCCCCAAGCTGGATCCGAATGTGCATGAAATCTACGATGATGAGAAGTTCATGTTCGATCTCCTCCGTGCTGAGAAGATCCAAATGGTGCAGGGTACCGGCTTTAACTGGCCAACTCCGGATCACTTCCGCATCGTGACTTTGCCGTGGGCACGTGACTTGGAGAACGCCATCGAACGCCTGGGGAACTTCCTCGCCAGCTACAAGCAGTAGCCAAACAGTAGCATTTCGTTCACCGCGTTCCCCCTCTCCAGCCGTTTCAATCGCGGCCGGACGTCGGCGGGGCTGCGGCACGGCGGCACTTTTATCCGCGGTCGAGTCACCGCACTCCCCGTCTATTGCCGCCTTATCCGCGGCCGAGTGCTCGGACTTGCCAACCAGCGGCGGTCCACGCTTCTTGGTTCAGGCAGTTGCGCCCGTCGATGACCACGGGATTTTCAATTCGCGGGTTCACCAACGTTCGGGCTTTCGCCGGATCTAGTTCTTGGAATTCGCGCCATTCGGTGGCAACCAGCACTACTTCCGCCCCTTCCAAGGCTTCTTCCGCGGAGGATGCGTAATTGAGTGTGGGGAAGAGTGTGCGGGCGTTGGGCATCGCCTCGGGGTCATACACGGTGACGGTCGCGCCACCGAGGGATAGTGACCCGGCCACATTCAGCGCAGGGGAATCACGTACGTCGTCGGAATTTGGTTTGAACGCTGCGCCCAGCACCGTTACGTTGTGGCCCAGCACGGCGCCGCCGAAGACCTGCCTGGTCATCTCCACCATCTTTTCCCGACGCCGCATATTAATCGCATCCACTTCACGCAAGAACGTCATTGCTTGATCTGCCCCCAGCTCACCGGCGCGGGCCATGAAGGCGCGGATATCCTTCGGCAAGCAGCCACCCCCAAAGCCCAGGCCGGCTCCTAGGAATTTTCGCCCTATACGCTCGTCGTAGCCAATGGCATCAGCGAGCTTTGTCACGTCAGCGCCCACGGTTTCACAGATCTCACTCACCGCGTTAATGAAGCTGATCTTGGTCGCGAGAAATGCATTCGCGCTGACTTTCACCAGTTCGGCTGTGGGCAAGTCCATGACAAGGAATGGGGTACCTGCGTGGAGGGCGTCTTGGTAAATTTCCCGCGCGATCTCCTCCACGCCCCCCTGTTCGCACCGCCCTACTCCCAACACAATCCGGTCAGGATGCAGCGTGTCCTTCACGGCGTGCCCCTCGCGTAGAAACTCAGGGTTCCAGGCGATGTCAATGCTGGGTGCGGAAGAAGTGGCGTCGGAGGAGGAAGGCAGGGGATCGGGGGAAGAAAGGGATGAAGATGAGGTGCCGGAGGAGGCAGGCAGAGAAAAATCGGAGGAGGTAGACAGTAATCTATCGGCGAGTTCCTGAAGCTGGTTGGCGGTACCAACGGGGACGGTAGATTTGCCGAACACAGTGTGATGACCTTCGATGAGCGGGGCGAGATTCTCTATCACCGCGCTGACGTACGAGGTATCCGCGGCGTACGCTCCCTTGCGTTGAGGAGTTCCCACCGCGATGAAGTGCACCGATGCGAAGGTTGCGGCTTCTTTGTAGTTCGTGGTGAATCGCAGCCGGCCGTTGTTAATATTCCGACGCAACACCTCCTCCAAACCAGGCTCAAAAAATGGAACGGTGCCTCCCATCAGAGCGCTGATCTTTGCTTCGTCCACATCCACACCCAGCACGTCATGCCCTAGTTCCGCCATGCAAGCAGCATGGGTGGCGCCCAGGTAGCCCGTGCCAAACACAGTCATACGCATAGAATCACACGCTACTTTCTACAGGTGAACCCGCGGTGACAACGAAGTGAAGGTGTCACCGCGGGTAAGGAAACTTGTGCTGGCGCAGGGCTGAAAGCTAAACACCAGCTCACCGTGGCCGGCGAGCTATCCACCGATCCACTACGGGCGGAACCGTAGCCAGCATCTCACGGTAGCTGGCGAGGCTATCCACCATCCAGCGGTGACCAGCAGAGCAGCCAGAGTTTTACCGTGGCCGGCTCGCGCCACTAGTCCTGCTAGTCCTGAAAGTTCAGATACGCCTTCGAAGGTGTAGGACCGCGCTGCCCCTGGTACTTAGAGCCTAAAGCGCCCGAACCATATGGTTCCTCAGCCGGGCTAGTCAGCCTGAACAGCGCCAACTGCCCCACCTTCATACCGGGATAAAGCGCAATCGGTAGGTTCGCAGCGTTAGACAACTCCAGCGTGATGTGCCCCGTGAAGCCAGGATCGATGAAACCCGCAGTGGAGTGGGTGACCAAACCCAAGCGGCCGAGAGAAGACTTGCCCTCCAGGCGGCCCGCCAAGCTATGCGGAATGCTGAATTTCTCCAGGGTGGAACCCAGAACAAACTCCCCAGGGTGCAGGATAAACGGCTCGTCACCCTCAACCTCGACGAGGGTGGTCAGTTCTTCCTGCGGAAGCTTCGGGTCAATATGGGTGTACTTGGAGTTATTGAACACACGGAAAAGCCCATCCAGCCGCACATCGATGCTGGAAGGTTGGATCATTGACTCATCGAAGGGATCCAGAACTAATTCATCCGAGTGGATAGCTGCGCGAAGATCACGATCTGAAAGAAGCACACCCTTAGACTAGCGTGTCCTCCCCCACTGTGAGGAACAGCGCGTACAATAAGAAGCGCGTTCGCGCATGCCGATGTAGTTCAATGGTAGAACTCCTGCTTCCCAAGCAGGCGGCGCGGGTTCGATTCCCGTCATCGGCTCCACTTACCCAATCCCTTTCTACAAGGCACACCGAGACGTGTGCCCGAATAAAAGCTGAGGCCTCTCGAGCCGAAAATCAGGAGCTCCATTCACCGTCGAATCTTCACCTGGTCATCCGTCGCAAACCTCTGACGTGCTTGATTCAGGGTTGTTATTAAGGGTGACCAGTACTGCATCGACTATTACTTTGAGATGAGTGAGTGCGTCGTCGTGAGTGAAGTCCGGCGCCATACTGATCATTCTGAGGGTGATACCATCCAGGTGGATGATCAGAGCCTCCGCAATTGTTTCTGGGCCGGAACGGAGCTCTTGCCCCTCAGATTGCAGGATTGTAAGCCAGCGGATGATCTGCGTGGTTCCCTGCGATATGACGGTACGTAGATGTTGATTCCCGACAAGCTTTCCGTGATCAAAACATGAAGCGTAAGCGGCAAGTAGGGTTTCCAAAGAAGCATGCTGTTCCTCACGGATCGGAAGGAACTGGGCAAGACACTCAATCAGGCGCTCATCTGCAGGAAGGGACTGGTCATGGATCCGACAATCCTGAAGTATCCCGATCATTGCATCACTAGCAACAGCATCAAGTAGTTCCTGGTGAGAGGGGAAATAATAACGCAGGGTGGACGCTCCGATCCCCGCACGAGCAGCCACGTTTCGGACACTCATCGCCTCGATCCCAGCTTCGGCCATGATACTGCGAGCCGCCTCAATAATCTCTTCACGTCTTCCCATAACAACCTCCTAGCACACTGTACTAGCACATCGTACTAACTTGTAGTAACCTTCCATAGTACAGCGTACTAAAACGCTAACTAGTACAACCACCGCCAAGGAGAAATAATGATTCATGATTTGATCGCTACCATGACTGAATTCGTTCAGTCCCTACCTACAACGATCCAGTGGGGCGGAGTTATGCTGTCAGCCGCGATTCCTTTCGTCGAATCCTATGGCGCAAGTGGCATCGGCGTGATTGTCGGAGTGCATCCAGTCCTGGCATGCGCAGCAGCGATTATCGGCAATGTGATCTCCATGCTGATCGCGGTCAACCTTTCCCATCTAACCCGCACCGGCTTGACGAAAAATACAACGGAAAGCCGCACAGCACACAAACGCGCTCTACTTAAGAAACTCTTCGATCGCTTTGGAGTCGCGGTGGTGAGCCTGATCGGACAAACCGTCTTACCATCGCAAATAACGTCAGCCGCCATGGTCGGATTCGGAGCCTCCAAGCGCAGCGTCATCATCTGGCAAATCGTGTCCATCATCCTCTGGGGAGTTGTCTTCACCCTTGCAGCAACAGGACTACTACGGTTGGTCTAGAAAGAAAAGCACTCCTCAACAACAGAGAAGCTCCTCCTACAACACAGTTGACCGTTCTACCGCAATAGTCAACAGCCAGGATGACCCATTCTCTCTCGCCGCGGCTCGATAGATGCTGCAACCATCGCTAGGAACTTGCTGCCTCCGACTACCACCGGCTTTCAGGGTATTCCTACCCTGTACACCAGCAAGCTCCGACCGAAAACACCACCCATCTGGAAAACCTGCCACTATTCCTCCCGGTAGGAAGCACACATTTATATCGGTACCAAACTAACCCACCGCAGCAACATCCCGGTTTATCCGATGGGTAATTAACAGAAGAACAGCAGAGGCAAAAATCACCACATACAAGCCCGGCAAAAGTACTACGCTTTCGTTATACTATTGCCATGACTATGGGAGCATTGGCGAGAGACAAGCTGTGGGACATCGCAACCACACAGCACGGTTTGGCAACCGCACGACAAGCTAGTGAGTTAGGCATCAGCAAGCAGGCACTCCAGATGCTCGTTCATCGAGGTACACTGGAACGAGCAGCCCATGGCGTCTATCGATTCCCTCAGTACCCAGTAGATGAGTTCAACCATCTTGCCCTTGCCGTGCTATGGACGCGAGTGCCCGAGGCAGTGCTTTCACATGAGACCGCGCTCGACTGTTATGGCATCAGCGACATTAATCCCAATCGCATCCACGTTACTGTAGGTAAAAAGCGTAGATTTCGGCGTGCCGGCGGAGAGGACTACATCGTCCATTACGAGGATCTTGACGCTAAACAGATCGGCTGGTGGCAGGAGATACCGACTGTTACTCCAGCGACGGCGATCAAGCAGTGCATCCACTACGGCACGCCAACATATCTGCTACGCCAGGCTATCGAGCGAGGCCACGCTCGGGGGTATTTGAAGAATGCCCAACGTGACACACTATCCGGCCTATTGGAGGCGCGCCATGGATGACAAGCCTGTGAGTTCCCGCCTCAATGACCAGTTGGGAGACTTGAAATCGAAGACCAAGCAGCCGGCGTCGGCCACCATACTCCGCAATTGGATCACCCAAGCCGAAGCGCAACTCGGCGAGGATGCGAAAGGCGGTCGACTCGGTTGGCTGGTCGCTTCATCGGTAGCGATCGCCGCAGTTCAGCGCGCTGTTGATGAGAATGGTCGGCGCCTATTTCTACTCAAAGGTGGTACTCTACTCCAGCACCGGCTCAACGCAACAGCTCGCGCCACCAAAGACGTCGATGGATTGATCCGCGGCGACATGGACGCATTCTTCGCGGCACTCGAAGAGGTACTCGACGAACCATGGGGCCCATTAGAGCTGCGTAGAGGCGAGGTGAAAACAATTAATGTACCAACCAAAATCACCAAGCCGCGCCGGTTCAACATCACCATCGACTTGAAAGGACGGAGCTGGCGGAGCATAGACTTTGAGATCTCACCCGATGAGGCGGGTATCGGTGCGGAACAGGAAGCCATCGAGCCACCGCTACTAAGTGGCTTTGGTCTACCTACCCCTGACGTATTAGTCGGGATAACAATGCGATTTCAGATAGCCCAGAAACTCCATGCGGTTTCCGACCCGCATGAACCTCCCACCTTCAAGAACGACCGTGCTCGGGACCTTGTAGACCTGATCTTGCTACGGGATCTCATCACCGCAACCGGCACCCCGACACTCACTGAAGTGCGTGAGGCAGGACAAGCTATCTTCGATTCTCGCGCTAAGGAGGCAGACATATTGGGTTATCCCGCCAGAAGCTGGCCGCCGACTATCATTGCCCACAAGCACTGGGGCAATGACTATGCGCGGGCAGCAAAACCTGGTGGCATCCACCTCCCACTAGAATCCGCTGTAGCCGAGATAAATAACTGGATTAGCGCAATCGATAATTCATAAGAGAACTGTGAGACCAACCGGGCGAACATGGATAACGAACGGTTTCTCAATTAACGACGTTTCAGTAGAGATAATGCACATGACGGTTACACAAACCTAGTGAATTCAATCTATAGAAATGCCGTGAACACCGTACTCACTCAGCCCCTTGTTATCCCACATAAGGCACTATCAGTCCGTTTAGACACCCAATATACATCAACTAATTGAGCCAAAAGGTGGGGCAGGCAGGGAGTTTCTTATTAGCTAGGTTTTCGGGTAGTTCAGGTGTACTCGGTGAATGTCAGAAGCAGCGGAAACCTAGAGAGCCGGTTTATGTCGGGGTGCGAACTACTGGTGTTGTAGGGCTCGATCGTACTGGTAGATCAACCTAATCATGCTCTCACACAAGATGCCAAGCTTCATTATTGCCGAACTCGGGTCAGTGTAAAGGTAGGTCTCTGCTAGAGTGCCCAAGTTCTCTAAAGACGGGAAATTGTTCTTTAGGAATTCAAAGTTAGACATCGTGGGTTTTCCTCGGTGAGTTTGGTGATAACCACAGCTGCCGTGCCGATCAAAAAGCAAAAGGCCCTTCTCGGATCTGTCTCGACCTCAGAGGTAGTGTCCACCCAGGTGTGAAAGACTCGTCGCCTTTACTTGTCTCTGGCCTGTCAGCCATCCTGGATAAACCGATAGATCGGTTCGTCACAACGGTGCAGGAACAAAAACGCTCCCGTAGTTTACCAAATATCACTGCTCTTACTGTGCGCCACGAGTGCATGTTGCATACCTGCTAACTCAAAGCGGGCTGAAAGAAAGAACGCGGATCTGAGCCTGCCCCCATGGAACTATTTATCCAGGTCGCTGCCACAGTTTAGATACTTCCCCTTTGAGTGACTGATTGGTATACCCACAGATCCACTACCAGTTTCAGTGAAACAGACCACCGGTAAACGGTGTACCCCTATTTCGGACAACTACGATGGCGAGGCAACTCCGTGGCATCCCAAGCGAACTATTTTACCTTCCCAGTGTTCTATCAGCCAGCAACATCAACCAGCTCTCTCAGCCTCTCTGAAATGGCAGTGGCACCACTAGGCACCGAAACCGCGGTGGCACTCCAAGGTACGGAATGGCGGTGGCACTACTAGGTACCCAAACAGCAACGACACTACAAGGCGCGAGGTCTGTCTACCTACTTACTTACATTCCACAATCGGCTGAGGGTCATACACCGTAGTCTGAGTTTCCCGTGATAACTCCTTGCCGGAGAGATCACGAATCACGCGGGTATCCGTGATGGTGAAGCCCGGCGCGCCACTGGACGGCGTGCAGTGATCCTTTTTATCGATAACACGCTTCTCTGGGGAGGTGGGGTTGGTGCGAGGTCCGGTGATGGATTCCACGTTCACGGTCTTCACTCCCATGAGGCGCACTGTCACCTGGTGATCGTCTGCAAACGCCACAATCCGCACCGGGGTGTCAAACGTGTTCTTAAACTGCAGGTCGATCGCACCTTCGAAAATGGTCGCTTCACGCCCCGCTGGGTAACGGCTGATGTAGTAGGAGTGCGGGGTGTGCGCCACGTCTTCCATGCCGGCGAAATACGCTGCGTTGTAGAGCGTGGTGGCCAGCTGGCTCACACCACCGCCAACGGCCTCCGAGGCGCGTCCGTCGATGATGATTCCGGATTCCACAAAACCCTGCGCAGTTCCGCGAGGCCCCGTATACCCATTGAGCGAGAAGGTACGCCCAGGCAGCACAAGCGCGCCATTGATCATTTCAGCCGCGCGGCGAATATTCACACCAGATGCCGGTGAGAACCCACCGGTCGTAAACTCACCAACCACGTCATCAAACCGTGCAAGCTTGGCTTGCTCAGTGGTGTACTGAGCTTTGTCTTCTTCATAGAAGACCTCCCAGTCGCGGGTGCGTGTGTTCAGTGCCTTGTCTTCAATTTTCCCTAGGGTCTCATCCCATTTGATCTTCCAGCCATCTTCGCTAGGAATGACGTTGAGGGAACCCCCGACTTCTGTGAAACTTGCGTCGCGTGCCTCTTTTTCCGTCGACGCCAACTGTGCCTGCAACAGAGCCTTCGCCGCGTCGTTATTCCATACCGGCTGCAAGTCGGTCGCATCTTCCGGCTTGTCAGAGTTCGGCTTGAAGGACAGAATCTTGCTCATGCTCGCGGCATCAATGCGAGCGGTCACATTGTCGCGCCCCTTGAAAGTAATCGGCGTGGCAATCGCCGGATTCACCACATCACGGATGAGCTTATCCGCTTTGTCTTTCGTAATCTTGGCATCCACCACGTCGGCCTTACCCTCCACGGTGCGGGAGGTGTTCAACCAGTTGTCCAGCACCAGATCATGCAGCTCATCGGAGTTGATCGTCTGTCCAGCCACTTCGGGCTTTACTTTCGGTTTTCCGTCAGAAGTTAACGTGAGTTCAGCGTTTTCCGCGGTTCGCGTAAGCTCGCGGGAAAGGCGATCCATCGTGCGATTGAAAGGCTCCTCCGCCACCGCAGAAATAATGCCCACTTCACGCGTTTCAAAAAAACTCCGAATGCGCGTGATGGGGTTCAGTGGCTGCTGCCCCGCCTGTTTTACCGTTTTACCCCAATCCACTTGGAGACCCGCTTGTGGCGGATCCAGCTTTGTCGACATATTGCCGGCTTTCACAGTCACCGGCTTGCGCGTCTTTTCACCCAAATCCAGGCGAAGCCGCTGCTCAGCCTGACTCTCAGTCATCCCACCGATATCCACCCCACCCACAGTCACACCGCGGGGAACACGCCCCTCTGACATGGCAATGTCCACCCCATAGAGCACGCCCCCCAACCCCAGGATGAAGAGCAGCGCCCACACCCACGGCGAAATAAGGCGACGCTTTTTGTGACTCTTGACAGTCTTCTTCGTCACCTTTTTCGAGTGAGCGGCAGCGGTGCTACCAGCGGTGTGCTGTTTTTTCACGTTGCTAAGTCTAACGGCTCTCTAGGAAAGCTGGGAATCGCTTGAATGAATTCCTTCCAAGGGTGGAAGAATTGAATCGAGGGAACTGCCCGAAGATAACCAGAGAATTTAGAGAAGGTTGAAGCAACCCCTCCAGGGCACGACCACTACCGGTTACACCAGGTTTCACAGGCGAGCGGTCGTCAATGGTCGGTTACAAACAGTCGGCTACAGGTGAGCCGCCTTTACCGCGTCATACACGTGCGCTCTAGGGATACGCCCATCGATAATTGCTTGCCGCACTGCCCCGACCACATCCAGCACAGCCACAGCACCGGATGCCGTCAAGGCCTGATCCGCCCCCGCCTGCAACGCCGCCACCGCCGCATCAGGTCCTGGATGATGAGCGGTGATGGCTTTCATCCCCGTGAGGTCGTCCGTGAAAATCGTCCCACGAAACGGCGCTGCTCCGCCCTCGCGCGCACCCGGGCTGTACTTACCCTCGCGGAGAAGCTGGTACACCGCCGGATTTAACGACGCCGGGGTCTGCGCACCCCACACCTGATGTGATGCATCATCAATACCCGGTGTCTGCATGTGCCCCACCATCATGGATACGTGGCTCATGTCAGACAAACGAGCAAAAGGAACCAAATCATTGGCTTCAAGCTCTGGGCGTGTAGGGGCAGTGACAGCACGCTCGTGAGAATCCCCCGTCGTGTGTCCGTGCCCTGGAAAGTGCTTAAATACGGCGTCGATACCAGCCTGCTGCAACCCCAGCGCATAGGCCCTGGCGTACTCCGCAACCACAGCCGGGTCAGCGCTGAAGGAACGCGAACCGATAGCGTTGGCCTGCACATCTCCCGCCCCTACTACGTCCGCAATCGGGGCGAAGTCCATGGTGAACCCCAGCTTCTTCATCTTCTCACCATGCTCGCGCATCATGTCAGTCACTTGCTGCGGGCTCATCGTTTCCGCCATCTGGCGGGCAGACGGGATCTTTCCGATAATGTCAGCGAGACGCTGAACCTCCCCTCCCTCTTCATCCACACTGATCACCAAGCGTCCACCTGAGCGTTTCTGCAACGCATCCAGCGAGCGAGATGGGTCACCCCGCCCATTCAACATGGAGAAATCCGCACCCGTTCCAAAGAAAAGATGACGCACGCCGAGGTCTACTGCGTGCTCAGCTTGCTCATAGGTGGTCACTCCCACCGCGAGTAACGCACCGGACAAATCCTCCGCCGGGATCGCATTCACGCACTCCTCAGCCACAATGCGATCCCGCTCAGCGAGCGCCTGGCACTCCCCCAAAGTTGGGTTCTGAGAAAAACCCTTCTTCGCGGAATCCGATGGTGACTGAGCAGATGCTGCCGCCGCTGAGCCGTCGGAATCGGCTGGCGAGGACGACGGCGGAGTGGAATCAGCCGAGCACCCCACCAAGACAAGTACACAAAGAGCAATGAGGAAACGGCGCATAATACTAACCTAGACACAAAAACAGCGTTAGGAGCACGATGACCAACCCACAAGGCACCAAGACCACAGGTGACACCATACTTATTGCCTACGACGGATCCGAACAATCCAAAGCCGCTATCGAATATGCAGGCCGTTTTCTCTCCACGACGAAGGCCTATATCCTCACCGTGTGGGAACCCATCCAACGGCAAACAGCGCGTGCCGCAGGCATGAGCGGCATGATGCAGCACGAGTGGAAGAGCGAATGCGATAATCCCGCTCAAGATGACCCTGCATATGCCGAAGCAGTGGCTACTTGCACCCAAGGTGTGGAATTTGCTCACCAAAACGGCTTTGAGACCGAACCTTTCCTGGTAGAGTCTGCAACAGCCGTCTGGAGCGCCATCGTTGACGCTGCAGAGGAATTGCAGGTCGACCTCATCGTTACGGGCACCAGAGCACTTTCTGGCTGGAAATCAATACTTCAGACCAGTGTTTCGGATAGCATCATCAAACATGCAGGTCGTCCAGTACTGATCGTCCCTCCTCTCAACGAAGAAGACGAATAGTATTCGCGGTCTACCACAACGCACAGTGGCTGAACTGCTGCACGCCACATAACGTCCGTCCATAAGAATCCATAAGAACAGGAACTAGAAGACATGCCTTACGAGACTGAGTCTGAGTCCCGCCGCTCTGTCGGCCCAGCTATCGCTGCCGTCGTTGCTGGCGTGATTATCGGCGGTGGCGTTGCCTTCGCCGCTGGCGCAATGGCTGACGATTCCCAGCTGCCTTCCGCAGAAGAGATCGCAGTGAACCGCGATAACGCTTTCATGGGTTCCGTGCAATACGGTGACCGTGATCTCCGCGGCGAGTAAATAGAGGGGTTAGTCCCGTTTCTCGTTTGACCCACCGCGCATGGTTCTTCTGGTTCCTTGCGTGGCTCCTTTTCGCGTTTCTCCAAGCCCCAGGGCTGACGGTCGCTGACACGAAGCACGATCTGACCGCCAATCCATGGGGCTTTTTAGGGCAGGCTTTATCGCCATGGACTGATGTGTTCCCCCTGGGACAGCTCCAGAATCAGGCCTATGGTTACCTGTTTCCGCAAGGCCTGTTTTTTGCCCTGTTCTCCTGGGCTCCCGACTGGATCACGCAGCGCTTATGGTGGGCGCTTCTGCTATGCCTGGCTTTTTCCGGCATGGTGAAGGTTTTAGAGTGCGCTGGCATCGGTTCGCGCGGCTCGCGCGTCCTCGCCGGTGTGCTGTACGCCCTCTCCCCGCGCATTCTCACCACCCTCGGAGCGATCAGTTCCGAGGCGTGGGTCGTTGCCATCGCCCCGTGGGTGTTAGTTCCGGTTATCTGCATGGCGGAGTCACGACGTCCCGCTTACATCCGGCTCATGGCCCTCAGCTCCGCCTTGGCCATTCTGTGCCTGGGCGCTGTCAATGCTGTGGCTACGGTGGTTGTCGTTATTCCCGCCCTAGTGTGGTGGATCAGTTCTGTTACCCGGAAAACCTCCCGAAAAGCAGCACTCCGATTCGGGGCATGGTGGGTGCCCGCCAGCATATTCGCCGCATTCTGGTGGGTAGGACCACTGCTGGTGCTCGGAGCCTATTCCCCTCCCTTCACAGACTTCATCGAATCTTCCAAGTTGACCACTCGATGGCTCAATGTATTGGAAGTTCTGCGGGGCACCACCAGCTGGACCCCCTTCCTATCCACCGAACGCGTGGGAGGCTACGCGCTAGCTACCCAACCCGTATTCATCGTGAGCACCCTGCTCGTAGCTCTCATCGGCCTATGGGGGTTAGCCCAGCGCACCATGCCCCAGGCACGCCGTTGGCTAACAATCCTGGCCATCGGTGCTCTGGCCATGATCCTGGCCTTCGAACCTTTCTCCCCGGTGGCAGGAACCTACCGCAACTTCCTCGATGGGGCGGGAGCTGCGCTGCGAAACCTGCACAAGTTTGATCCGGTGGTTCGGCTCGCTCTCATGGCTGGTTTTTCCCATGCGCTACGGAATATTCAATGGCCTGGAACTTCAGGGAGTCGCTGGCGGCTGTGGTTCAATCCGGAGAAGAACCCCACGGTAGTGAGAGCTATTGCCACTACTTTGCTCGTGGTTCTAGCCACCGCGCCTGGTTGGTCGGGCCGCATTGCCCCCGAGGATGGTTTCACTCGCGTTCCCAGCTACTGGCAAGAAGCCGCCGACTGGCTGAACGATAACGCCGACGGCGTAAACCAAGCAGACCACCAAGTAGCGCGCACGATGATCCTGCCGAAAGCGCGCTTTGCTCGCCAAACGTGGGGTAATACCCGTGATGAACCCGCGCAGCCCCTCCTGGATGTGCCGTGGGTTGTCCGTGATTCTGTTCCTCTTGTACAACCGGAAGCCATTCGCGGTCTCGACGGCGTGCAACGCGAATTAGAGTCCGGTGCCGCCATCCCCACGTTGGCGGCCACGCTATGGAACCAGGGGGTGGGTCAACTACTGGTGCGGACGGATCTGACAAAGAGTTCCGATACACCCGGGTCGAAGGGAATTGTGCGCACCATAGAGACATCCGGCGGTTTCAAAGAAGTGGCCTCTTTTGGCGACGGCCAAGGAGGGGATGGCAAATCCCCAGCCATTCGTATTTTCCATGTGCAACCCCCACAATTCGGTGATTTCTCTCAGGCTATGGGCACGGCAGGTGATCTGCGAATCGTCGATCGAGATCAGGTCGAGACAGTGGCCGCCGGTCCAGAATCTATGTCCCGCCTAGACCAAGCAGACGCAGCTTTGGGTCGCACTGGAGCGGCCCGCACCCGCCTATTAGCAGGTGAAGACAATCCGGACGGCAATGCAACCAGTGCACAAGACTTGCAGACAATCACTGACACTCCGGCCGTGCGGGATCATAATTACGGCAACGTCACCAACGCGGATTCCGACATTCGCAGCAAAGATGACCGTCACCAAATTTTCAATCCTGTCACGGATTACCCAGTCCGGGGCGCTGACACATTGACCCAGGTTGAAGGCCATGGTGCCGTCATAGCCTCCAGCTCAGCCGCCGACCCGACAGGTTTTGGCGGTGCCACGACTATCAGCGGCCTCAACGCCGCAGTCGATGGAGAAAAAGAAACCGCCTGGCGCCCGAGCCAGGGAAACACCAGCGGTGAATGGCTGGAGTTGCACACTCCAGATTCCCACAGAAGTTTCTATCTGACATTCACCACCCAAGGTTCCCCGGCGCGCGTACAGGTCAGTTCACTAAAAAGAGACGCCGAGTCTAATCCCTACTCCAACAAGGAGACTCAGGAGGAAATACAGACCTCCACCACTGTCACCACAAGCCCAAAGAATCCGACGAAGGTGGCGTTGCCTATCGCAGAAGCTAACGCGGTACGCATCACCATTCTCACCGCATTCGGCGACTTCGGAATCTCCGAACTCAAGCTGGTCGATGGACGCACCGGGGAGGACTACACCCCCACGCGCACCATCACAGTTCCGGAATTCGGCATGGCCACTCAAGCGGAAGGCCGCACGGTCAACCGTTGGGTGTTCGGGCAGGAAATCGCCGAGGGCGTCATGAAGCGCACGTTTACGCTCCCTGAGCGTTCCGGAGGTATGGGCGTGGCTCCGAACGGCTCTACGGCACTGTTGGTTCAGGCAGATTCCTGCACCACTGATACCCCAGATACCGCAGACTCAGCCATCACCATCGATGGAGAAGACCATACCTGCGGCCAGGTCGTCGAGCTTACGCCAGGCCAGCACACAGTCTCTTCCACCCATCGTTGGGTCTCTCTGAGCGTTGCGGAGCCTCTGTATGCACAGGCGGTTATGAACGCGGGGGTGGCGCTTCCCGTTCTGACAACCACCTCCGGTGGCGATTCCACCCTCGACGGGGATGAGTTCGACATCCCCGCTTCGGCAAAGGATCGCATCATTTTCACCCCCAGTGATACCAACACGGCTCGGAAGGGAACTCTGCACGCGGCAGATGGGACGTCGCTGGAGTTGAAACCGATCACCGTCAATGGGTGGCAGCAGGGCTGGATCATCCCCGCTGGGGCATCCGGCACCTTTAGCGTGAATTTCGCTGCGACCACCATTTATCAAGGATGGCTTGCCGTGGGGCTGCTGTTGGCTCTCATTGTGGTCACCGTATGGTTGTTCATGATCATCCGGCATTGTGGTCTTCTCTCGGAGGAACGACGCCACCGCGACGCGAAACTCTCAACCCCTTCGCAACCACCGGCTGCCGAATCCGCTGAGAATACAACTCCTGCCCCCAAACCTTCTCTGTTCCGGCGACGCACACCCCGTACATATCTCGGTGGCGTATTTTGGGGTACATCTGCTCTTGCCACCATCGTGGCAGCGCGTGGGAACTGGGGTACCCCTAGTTATGCAGGCGATTCTTGGTGGGTTAATGGCTGCCTCAGCATCGCGCTCATCACTGTGTACCTGGCTCACAGTCGCTTCTTCCGCCGCTGACATCCAGTAGCCGAAACCTCAGTTCTCCCTCACACTCGGTCTGGAATTTTCAACTCAGCCTGCGCAACTGGATGCGACCTTCAGCTGAGCCTAGGCTTCCGCACAACCTGAGCGTCAACTTGGTTCAAGAATTAAACGCGGCACGCTGTTTCTTGAGCTCTTTGTTCTTCCTCTGGGTTTCAATGTCGGCCTTCACCTCGTACCACGCGGTGTTAATCCAACGCCGCGCCGGCTCCTCCATCAGTGCATAGCTCAAGGCTGCGACGGGAACCGTGAGCAGGAAGGTCGCAAGCATCACCAGGGCAGTATGGCCGCTGAACAAGTTGATGCCTAGCAGCGGGAATACCAAGGAGAGCAGGGACATGTGCCAGAGAAAAATACTGTAGGACCAACGCCCCAGCGCTTGCATCCACGCACTCTCCAACCATGGCGAACGTGGCGACAAAGCATAAGGCATAATCAGCGACGCGGCAAAAATGGTGCCGTATACCGTACGGCGTGCGAATTCCGCCGGCTCAGCGTGGGTGAGCCCCTCCGGCCCATCCGACGCCGCCACTGCCAACATCGCAAGAGCACACAGCCAGAACACAAAACGATACTTAGCAATCCACCGCACCGCCACCGGGCGGAGTGTGCCTTCCAATTCCGCGGAGAGAAACCCTACGGCAAACCACGCCGCAAATGCCGGGGGCATGATGTGGGGATTCAGTTCACCCGGCCCTGGAGCATGTGCAAAAGGGGGAAGAAAAGCCCAGCCGTAGCTGATTAATGCCACAGCCGCGATGCAGATCATCCTCACCCGCCAGCTTCTCCTCCCGAACAACGCAGCGATGAAGGGGAGGACTAAGTAGAACGCCATCTCCACAGACAACGACCACAAGTGTGTCAGGCCACCCAGCAACCCCCCAGAGACGTAGATCTGCACCAGGAAGATATTGGAGATCACTTCCAGGACACTGGGAGAACCCGCCACCGGGAAAAGGAGCAGAACCAGGACAACCGTGGTCAGATAGGCGGGCATGATGCGACCTATGCGTTTGACGTAATAACCAAGCAGAGAGAGGCGGTTGTTGGCGTCGGCCACATTGAAAGAAAAATCGGCACGGTGCCGCCGCCACAGCAGGAAGCCAGACAGAGCGAAGAAGACGGGCACAAAGAAATCTGTGCGCGCCATCATGCGGTTAAAGAGGGAACCCGTGTCCGCTCCAGTCTGAAAAGCCACGTGAGTGACGATAATTCCGCAGCAAGCTATCGCGCGGAGGCCTTCGAGTGCCGGTAGAAACGGCGTGGATGTTTTAGCCATAGTGTCTCGGAGACATCGTATCCGAAGGTTGTTTCTAAACACGCCGAAAATAGAAATATGTTCATTTTTGCTTGCATACTGTTTTCGTTCGCTAAAGTATGACCAGTTGCGTGCCATAAGGCACACATGTTTTACACATCCAACGGTCAGGAAATGAGTCAATGAAGAAGATTCTCTCCTTCGCGCTGATCTTCCTGGGCACCGCTTCCCTGGTGTTCGCGATCGCGCTTCCAACCTACGTTGTTCCTAAGGGCAAGGTAATCCCTTTGAACACCGTGTCCTCCTCAGGCACTGTACCAACCCCAGGCATTCTGTTAGATTCCTCCGCAGTTGCTGCAGATAAGCCTCTAAGCAAGAACGCTTCCAAGCCGGAATGTAAGGGCAAGAATCCTGAGGTCTCCTGCTTCATCGGCAAGGACACCCCGGTACAGTCCCAGCGTTTCGTTGTGGTTCAGGAACCTTCAAACAAGGACATCGTCACCCTTGAGGTCGGTAACTCCGTGATCCGTACGGATCGCAAGGAACCACAGAACCTGCTCTCTGCGTCTGTCGAGCGCATCCAGCTGGATCGCAAGACCCAGCTGCCAGTCGAAGATCCCGTCTCCACTGTGGATCTTCAGCCAGGTGAGGCTCAATCTAGCGAGGGCGGCTTCAAGTCCTCCAATGAGCCATTCGTACGCCCAGGCGTTCAGTACCAGTTCCCAATGGGCACTGACAAGAAGTCCTACCCATACTTCGACATTCAGACCATGACCACGCACGATATCGACTTCGTGGGAGAAGAAGATCTCCGCGGTCTGAAGACTTACCGTTTTGAACAAGACGTCCCACCAGTCGAAATTTACCCTGGTATTCACGACATGCTGGCTGCCGACGGCAAGATCGACAAGGCTGACGAAGCAGCTCTATCCACCCTGCGCCTGACCTTCCCTGCAAAGAAGTGGGGCTTGAAGAAGGATGACATCAAGCCATCCGCAATCAAGAAGAAGGCCGAGGGCGCTGCAAATAGCGAGGACAAGGACAACCCTGATGTGGAGATGTCCCGCTACTACACCATCAAGCGCATCATCAATGTCGAGCCAAAGACCGGCATGATCGTCATGGGCCAGGAAGAGGTCTGGATGTACTACGCGCAGGATCAGGACGAGGCTAATAAGCTCGCCGAGCCTGAGAACCGCGAACGTGAGATGGCTAACCCACAGCGCACCGCCATGTACTTCCCAGGCAAGTGGTCGGACGCAACCGCAGAGCGCATTAGCGCCAAGGCCAAGGAAAACGCTGATCGCCTCACCACCATGGGCACCACCCTCCCATGGATCCTGGGCATCGTCGGCATCCTGCTTGCAGTTATCGGCTTTGTTCTCCATCGCCGCTCCTAGTCACAGGGGAAGTTCTTCCCCAGCGGGAAGATATTCCTTTCACGCTCAGAGTGCTTCATCAACTCTGACGGCGTAATGAGGCAGAGGCTGCGAGAAACACCCCAGCTCACCCGCACACTGGGGTCCTGACCTCTCAGGTTGCGGAGGATGCTGTTCCCAGCCTCGCCCCACTTCCAGCCCGTGGCTTCCTCACCGGAAGTCACGGGCGTCTTTTTGCTGTTCTTTTCCTGTACCCATTCACCTTTACCTAGGATGTGGGTGTGCCCACTCGCCCAACTTCCTCGCAGACCTCCGCGTTCTCTTTAAACCACCTCTCTCCTTCAAAGACGCACAACCGCCTCATCATCCCCTTATGGGCAGTGTGCGTATCGGTGGTCACGCTCTGGCCCTTCTGGAAGGGGCTCTTTCTCTCCCGCGAAAACTACGCATACATGGTCAGGGACATGATGATCCCCTATCACATGCCGTTGAATGATCTGGCAAAGGGAATCTCCGAAGGCGCGCCCCGAGCGGTTCCGCAGGATACAATCCTGGCGTTATTCTCACCGATAATCCCCGCCACGGTATTTACCTCCTGGTTCATCGTGTTCTGCAGCATTCTGGGGGTGATTTTCAGTGCTCGGTTGGTGGAACATACGGCACATGCAGCTCTACCTATCCAGATGGTTGTCTCTCTATTCACCATCTGGAACCCCTACAGCATCGAGCGTCTGCTCCAAGGCCATTGGACCGTAGCCACGGCGGCATGGCTACTTGCCCCGTTGGCGTATTTCTCCATCGCTGGGCTGCGGGGCATGCAGAAAATCGCGCTGGTTTTCTGCGCTTTCACGCCCACAGGATGGTTCCTCGGAGGGGTGATTGCGCTGGCATTCGAACGTCGCACACGCTATCGCCTGGGTACTCTCGTGACTCTCGCTGTACTGGCCCTGCCGTGGGCACTCATCACCGTCATCAACAACCCCAACGTCAAATCCGATTCCTTATCCGTGCAGGCTTTTGCCGCCCGCGCGGAAGAGGGCGTGGGCACGCTTGGTGGCCTCGCGGGTCTGGGAGGCATCTGGAATGCGCAAGCAGTTCCTTCCTCCCGTACCGCGCTCGTCGCCTGGCTCAGTGTGGGGATCTGTGCATTCATGTTGATCGGCTTCCGGCAGCTCTGTCGTGCGTTTCCGGTCGTCGCGGGAATCACCGTAGCCTGCATAGTCATACCTTGGCTCTTGTCCACCACCAGCGGGCTAGTGGTGGCCGGAATGTTCGTGGAACATATCCCAGGCGCTGGTCTCTTTCGAGACTCTCAGAAATTCGTCGCCCTGGCGTTGCCAGGGATGGTACTGATGTTCGCCTATGCGTTGCAGAGCGTCGCCCCACCACAGAAATCCGCTTCGTCAAAAAACATCACCCGGGTGTTGAGTGCGGTCTTGGCCGCATTGGTGATCGCTACCGTGCCCACGTTCCCACGCGACGTCCGCCCACTGGAACAACGTGCACTCAACCCGGCGTGGCAGCGCATCGTAGAGGCAGTATCTAGTTCTCCAGATCATTCGACGCTACTGCTGCCTCCAGGCAACTATCGCCTGGACAACGGAGTTCCCGTGCTCGATCCAGCATTGAAACTCATGCCCGGACGCCCGCTCGACCCCGGGTACCTCATCGTCAACGACCAGTTGGTGGACGGGAATCCAGACACCATGCACCTGCTGAGATTGACCATGCGCGGCGAAGACATCCTCGCTAAGAATGCGGTGGAGTGGGTGGTCGTGGATCGTACCTCCCCACACTCAGGCGTAGATATAAGCAAGGCAGATCAAGTGCTGAGCCACCACCGCCTCGTTGTCCGTGATAGCGGGCTCGAGCTCTACCACGTTGCTCACCCTACGTCGTTGCCACACACGCAGTCCGTCATGCCACTGCTAGTGGGCATGACCATGTTCGGGCTGGTCTTCGTGCTGGGACTGGGGTTGGCGCTGTGGCAATTCCTGGCGCGGAGCTCGCATCATCGGCGCTGGTGGCGTTGGGGAAACATCAGCGGGCGGTAGTCCCGCCACTTCCCGGAGAATTGATTCCCACGCACGGCCGGTGGCCTTCCAACTAAACCCGTCCGCGCGTCCGAGGGCCGCCTTCCCCATCTTCTTCATCTCCTCCGGGTTATCCAACAACCACTCCACCGCGTTGATGAGGCCTCCCTCGGAGCCAGCCAATAAGCCGGTTTCACCATCCACGACAGAATCACGCAAACCCGCGGAAGACTTGTAGCCCACAGTCGCCACACCGTGCTGAGCTGCTTCCACAACAGCCAGCCCCCACCCTTCCTTGCGTGACGGCATGATGTGTAGATCTGCCCGCTGCAAAATACGGTGCTTCATTTCTTCCGTGACATGACCATGGAAGATCACATATGGCTCAATGCCGAGATCATGGGCATACTCCCGTAGTTTCTTGGCCCACCAGCCATCGCCAATCACGTCCAAGCGAATATTTGGGTGCCTACGTACCAGCGCAGCAACCGCATCCATGGCGTGCTCTACCTGCTTGTGGGGAACTAGACGAGAAAGCGTGACCAGGTGCACGGTGTTACTAGTGGCGTCGCCCTCAAAGTCAATCGGTGGCAAAGGATCCACGCCATTCCGCACAATCTCCACATGATCCTCATCCACCCCCAGGCCCACCAGCTCATCGGCAGATGGACGGCTCACAGTCACCCAACGCGACGCGCGATGAACCCACGGCGAAATCTTCGACTCAATCAACCAGCCAATTCGTGACAGAATAGGGCCGGCCACAGACCACTGCTCACGATGGCAGTGGTGGGTGAGCACGATAGTCGGCGCTGCTGCCACCAGAGTGGCAAAAAAAGGCACGCCATTTTGCGTATCGACGATCACATCGGCATCTTTGAAATCCCTCAGCGGGCCGATGCCACAACGAACGGCCAGGAGAGCCGCTAGCGCCCGGGGGTACACACTGAGATTACTTCCGCCACGGGAGAACAGCACTCCCTTGGATTCAGGGGTCTCTCGAATCACTTCGCGGCGCGCGGAACCTGGGTAACGGGCGGTGCGGAACACTACCTCGTGGCCTTGTTCGGCAAGATAATGTGCAACACGCTCCAGGTACCTCTCGCTGCCTCCACCTTCTGGGTGGTTCGTGTCTCTCCAGCAAAGAAGTACTACTTTCATGATGTGTAGTACCTTACCGGCTGAGACATTTTGTGCTGGGAGAATAATAAAAATGCTGAAAAAGACCTCACAATCCTCCATGAAACTGCATGCCGCCCTGCGCATTCCAAAGGTTCTGCAACCATGGAAAAAGCAGGCCCACCTGCGCCGTTCCTTCGCGCTGCTCGACTCATTTAAATATGAGCAACCAGATCCCGACCGCTTCTACGGACTGCTTGCGCGAGACACCGTGCGCCTCATTGAAGCCATCTGGAAAGGCAGCGGCAAGGAGTCTTTAACTGGCACCCGCATCCTCGACGTAGGCGGAGGACCCGGCTACTTCGGCGTGGCATTCGACAAGGCAGGCACCGATTACATCACCTGTGAACCCGACGTCGGTGAGATGGCAGCAGCCGGCATCACCTTGCAATCCTCTGTCCGCGGTTCCGGGCTAGATTTACCGTTTCGCGACAGCGCTTTTGACATCACATACAGCTCCAATGTCGCCGAACACGTGCCGGAGCCTTGGCGCATGGCCGACGAAATGCTACGCGTGACGAAGCCGGGTGGGGTAATGATCTACAGCTACACCTGCTGGCTAGGCCCCTTCGGAGGCCATGAGACAGGGCTGTGGGAGCACTATGTCGGTGGTGAATTTGCCGCTCGCCGTTATAAGAAGAAGCACGGGAAAGAACCGAAAAATCGGTGGGGTGAAAGCCTCTTCAACGTGGGGTGTGCCGACGGCTTAAGGTACGCCGAACGCATCAGCGGTGAGGCTGAGCCGCGCGCCGAACTTCTCGCCGCTTTTCCTCGCTACCATCCGTGGTGGGCCTGGTGGATGGTTCACATCCCTGGGTTCCGCGAGTTTGCGGTGTCTAACTTAGTTCTGGTTTTCCGCAAAAAGTAGCAGGAATTTTTACGTATATTTCCTACGCATATTTCCATCGTAAAAACATAGGCAAAGCATGTGCTTTCGTTTGTCATGTAGACGAAGCGGGCGCTTGGGGGATGGGGGTACTAAAAACACATATTGGTACAACTAAATTGTCCTTTCTTAGGTAGAGTGACGTATGACACACGGAAGCGGCCGTGTTGGCTTGGAACACTTTTGGCGTCGAGATAAGACACAACCTCAACCCCGCCGCCCACAGGATCCAATCCAGCACCGGCTCTCTCCACAACCAACAAGAAGATTGGAACCTAAGGAACGTCATGACCAGTACCACTGGCGCCCCAGAGGCCTTCATCTACGACGCAGTCCGCACCCCGCGTGGCAAGGGCAAGCCGGGGGGCTCTCTCCACACCGTCAAGCCTGTTGATCTACTCAGCGGCCTCATCGAGGCACTCCTCGAACGCAATCCAGGACTCAACCCAGAACGCATCGATGACATCATCGCAGGCTGCGTAACCCCAGTCGGAGACCAGGGCATGGACATCGCCCGTACCGCCGCACTGAACGCCGGCCTCCCCTTCACCGCAACCGGTGTTCAGGTTAACCGCTACTGCGCGTCCGGCCTGACTGCCGTGAACCTCGCCGCTCAGAAAGTCCGTTCCGGTTGGGACGAGCTCGTTTTTGCCGGTGGCGTGGAGTCTATGTCCCGCGTCCCTATGGGTTCCGACGGCGGCGCTCTCGCCCTGGACCCTGCCTCCAACTTCCACAATGACTTCATTCCGCAGGGCATCTCCGCGGATATCATCGCCACCCTCGATGGATTGAGCCGTGAAGACATTGACGGACTGGCAGTTCGCTCCCACGAGCGCGCAGCCAAAGCCTGGGAAAACGGTCACTTCGACCGCACCGTCGTCCCCGTCAAGGACATCAACGGCGTGACCCTTCTGGATCGTGATGAAACCATTCGCCCAGGAACCACCATCGAGAGCCTGTCCGGCCTGCGTCCAGCTTTCGCTGCTGTCGGTGAACAGGGCGGTTTCGACGCCGTTGCCCAAACCAAGTACCCACAAATCGAGCGCATCAACCACATCCACCATGCCGGTAACTCGTCCGGCATCGTAGACGGTGCCGCCCTGATCGCTGTGGGCTCTGAAAAGGCCGGCTCCGACATGGGTCTGGAACCACGCGCCCGGGTGGTGTCCGTTGCCACTACCGGCGTAGAGCCAACCATCATGCTCACCGCCCCAGCCCCGGCGGCACGCGCCGCTCTGGCCAAGGCCGGCCTGAAGCCTGAGGACATCGACGTATGGGAGATCAACGAGGCCTTCTCCTCCGTTGTGCTGCGTGCACAAAAGGAACTCAACATTCCAGACGAGAAGCTGAACATCTCCGGTGGCGCCATCGCAATGGGTCACCCACTGGGAGCAACGGGCGCCATCATCACCGGCACCGCCGTAGACGAGTTGCACCGCACTGGTGGCCGTTACGCACTCATCACCCTGTGTGTTGCTGCCGGTATGGGCGTGGCCACCATCATCGAGCGCGTGTAAGCGCGACTCCCCTTTTTCCGAGATAACACTCACACCTGAAAGACACATACAGGAGAAACAATGAGCGACAACATGTTCAAGTGGGAGATCGACGCTGACGGCATCCTCACCCTGACCATGGATGATCCCAATCAGCCGGTCAACACCATGAATGACACCTTCTTTGCCGACTTCCCCGCCACCATTGACAAGGTAAAGGAATCCGTGGAGTCTGGCGAAGTCAAGGGTGTCGTAATTAGCTCCGCTAAGTCCACCTGGTTTGCTGGCGGAGATATCAAGTCCATGATCACCGCAGGACCGGACGATGCCGCACCACTAACTCAGCGTCTCAACGACATGAAGGCCACGATGCGCACGCTAGAGACCCTAGGCGTTCCCGTGGTCGCTGCCTTGAACGGCACGGCGCTGGGCGGCGGCCTGGAAATTGCTCTGGCCACCCATCACCGCATCGCTACCGACGCCAAGGGTGCCAAGTTCGGCCTCCCCGAGGTCACCCTGGGCCTGCTGCCTGGCGGTGGTGGCGTATCCCGCGTGGTACGCATGCTGGGTCTGCAGGATGCGCTGCTCAAGGTGCTAACCACCGGGCGTCAGTTCAATGCTGAAGCCGCAGTCAAGGCTAGTCTGGTGGATGAAATCGCTCCAGCAGACTCGTTGATTGACACGGCAAAGCAGTGGATCAAAGACAACCCGGATGCAACCCAGCCATGGGATGTTAAGGGTTACAAGATCCCTGGTGGCACCCCAACCACCCCAGCCTTGGCAGCCATTTTGCCATCCTTCCCGGCGAACATCACCAAACAGCTCAAGGGTGCACCGATGCCTGCTCCACAGGCCATCCTTAAGGCCGCTGTCGAGGGTGCCCAGATGCGCAATATCGAAGAGGCAACCATCATCGAGACTCGTTACTTCGTCGAGCTCGTGTGCGGTTCCACCGCGAAGAACATGATGCAAGCGTTCTTCTTCGATCTACAGCACTGCAATGGCGGCGGTTCCCGTCCACAGGGTATCGAGAAGAAGAAATTCAAGAAGCTCGGTATGGTTGGCGCTGGCATGATGGGCGCCGCCATCGCTTATGTGGCGGCTAAGGCCGGCATGGAGGTTGTCCTCAAAGACATCGAAATGGCTGCTGCCGAAAAGGGCAAGAGCTACTCCGAGAAGCTTGAAGCTAAGGCTCTGGAACGCGGCCGCACGACCGAAGAGAAATCCAAGGCTCTGCTGGATCGCATCACGCCATCCGTGGATTACTCTGATCTCGGGGATTGCGACATCGTCATCGAGGCCGTGTTTGAGAACACCGAACTCAAGCACAAGGTCTGGGCCGAGATCGAGGCCGCCGTGCCTGAAGACTGCCTCTTGGGTTCCAACACCTCCACTCTGCCAATCACCGAACTGGCCGCTGGGGTGACACGTCCGAAGGATTTCATTGGTATTCACTTCTTCTCCCCCGTAGACAAGATGCCTCTCGTGGAGATCATCAAGGGTGAGGAGACATCGGATGAGACCGTTGCCGCTGCCTTGGACTTCACGGGCCAGATCCGCAAGACCCCAATTGTGGTGAATGACTCCCGTGGTTTCTACACCTCACGCGTCATTGGTTTCTTCCTGAACGAGGCTATGCGCATGTTGGCTGAGGGTATCGATCCATCCGTGATTGAGGCCGCTGGCCGTCAGGCCGGTTACCCTGCTCCTCCGCTGCAGCTGCAGGACGAGTTGAACCTCAAGCTGGCTCGCAAGATCGGCTCTGAAACCCGCGCAGCTCAGGAAGCTGCCGGCATCAAGGTGGACGATGGCGGCGTGACCGAAATCGTCGATAAGATGCTGGACGAGTACGACCGCCCTGGCAAGCTCGAGGGCAAGGGCTTCTACGAGTACAACGAGGAAGGCCGCCGTAGTGGGTTGTGGCGTGGCCTGTGGGATCAGCTCGGTGCGGGGTCTGTGAAGGTTCCCGACGCAGAATCCACCACCTCCGGCCATGGCCTGGATACTGCAACTGGTGAAGGTCCAGCCCTGATCGATCTCATCGAGCGCATGCTCTTCTCTGAGGCTCTGGAAACTCAAAAGGTCATCGATGAGGGCGTTCTCATGTCCGATGCTGATGCCAACATCGGTTCCATCATGGGCATTGGTTTCCCAGCCTGGACTGGCGGCACCCGCCAGTACATCAAGAATTACGCTCGTCCAGCTGCCGCTGCCCTGCCTGAGGGCAAGGTCGCAGATGTTGATGGTGGTGACTACCCAACCACGGGCGTAGCTGGCTTCGTTGCCCGCGCTGAAGAACTCGCCGCTAAGTACGGTGAGCGTTTCACCCCGCCAGCGTCTCTAAAGGGCTAAATCGCCGGTGGTGAACCGCTTCACATCGGCTAGCTCAGCATGTGCTAGCCGATGGAGCGGGGACGTCACTCCCCCGTGGTGACGGGTCTTTTCTCAGCCCTTCTTCACCGTGATGGTCCAGCCGGCCTCGCCCGTGGCTTCAAAATTAGTGACCTCATGGCCATCGACAGACGCCCAGCGTGGAATGGAATCTGTAGCCTGAGTGCAATCAAAATCGATGACCAGTTCCTCTCCCGGCTCCAAGAGCTTCATTGCATCTTTGGCGTCAAGCAACGGGAACGGGCACACAGCTCCCAAGGTGTCGAGTGCATACTGCCCGGCTCCTAAGGAACGCAGACCAGCAATACTCTTCGATTCCTCAGCGGAGCGAGCCTGTGGCTTCAGTCCGGTTGCGCCTGCCACGTCCGTTTTATCTACTACGTCCGTTGTGTCTGCCACGTCGGTTTTGTCTGCCACATTGGTTTTTTCTGCCACATTGGTTTTTTCTGCAGTCAAAACACCGCCACCGGTTGACCCCGCTAACACGCCTGGGGCAATGGAAATATCAAAGGTAGACGGGGAAACCGAAAGGCTGGCAGAGGTAGCGTCGGGGGAAGAAGAGACGGCCGGCTCGTTGCCAGCGATGCTAAACTCCGACGGCTTAAGCCACAGCTTCGCTCCCACCCAAATACCCACGGCGATGAACGCGAGGCCAACCCAACCCTGGTAGCTGAACAAAGAGGTCTGCACCATGCCGTTGCCCACGTTGCAACCACCGGCCATCACTGCGCCAATACCCATCAACGCTCCACCGCAAACGGAGCGTGTGGCTTGTGTTGTATCAGGCACACGGACACGAAATTCACCGGAGGCCTTCGCCGCGATGAAAGACCCCACCAATAGCCCAAGAACCAACAAGGTACCCCAGTTGAGGCGCGCCGTATCTCCGGTGGTGATGAATCGAGCGACATCGGACGAGGGGGTGGTGATGCCTAGACCGGAGTTGCGCCCAGTCGCGGCAGATAACGGCCAAGCGATCACCCCCAGCAATCCCACAACCACCGCTGTGCTGTAAAAGTGCCACGGCTTCTCCGTAAGGATATGGGCCACTCCACGCTTCTTCGGAGCCAGAGTGGCCATCCGCGGGCGATGCTTTTCCTGCTTAAGGAAGTGGACGGTCAGATAGGCCACCAACGCAGAAAAGGGAACAATGAGCCACCACCTGGAAACCCCCAAGGTGCCGTGGATTGTGGATTGCTCAATGGTCCAAGAGGTCGCAGCCCGGTCTAGCCAAGTGAGAGCGCCTGCGTTCATGGCGGCTGCAGTCAGCGCATACATAGCTAAAGCAATCCACGAACCAACTAGCCCTTCACCAGAGCGATACCAGGTACCAGACGCACAGCCACCGGCAAGAATGATTCCCATGCCAAAGAGGGTTCCACCGATCACCACAGCCAAGGGAGCAAAGTCCTTCACCGCAGGGGTAATGATCCCCGCTGAGCTTAGGGCACCGAGACCGATGGCGTGAACGGCAATGACGATGAGTAATGCATTAAATCCGCGCCACGAGTTCTGGGTGAAAATATCGCGAATCATGCCTGTCACACAGAAGCGTCCGCGTTGCATGACAAATCCGAGAACGACGCCGAGGGCGAGGCCGGTAAGAAGCATGTCAGACCTTTCTTCCTATCGTGAGTGCTGGGTTATGGGGTTCGGGGTGCTGAGTGATGGGTTTGGTTTTCGCTCGGAATTGAGACGGCGAGCCCACCCTCTGAGAGGAAAGTGGGATGGTTTCCCGAATCGTTGTCCCACAATAAAACAGAACATACCGGTCTGTCTAGTCAGATCTGTCTACTTTTCATCAGGTTCCCCACCCACAGCCTTCTCACACCCCCTTCACCAGTGGCAAGAAACTTTCAAGGCTTGATTTCACACCGCACTAGAGCGCAACGCATATTTCTAGACTCATGTTTTCCCAGTTGATGCTTCTACCCTCAAAGTCATGAGTACGAAAAACAGCACTTCACAAGCGCCCACTTTTGAAGGGCGACCTCTTGCCCGCCCGAATGACGACATCGAAGATCAAGGACTCGCCTTTGATCTGCGCACCCTGGAGAACCGCCAAGCTCGCACCGGCCGCCTCAACGCTGTCAGCCGTCGAGGGTTCTTGAGCCTGTTCGGACTCAGTGTAGGCAGCGCAACTCTCACCGCCTGCGGAATCAACAGTTCCTCCAGCTCAACCGCAAGCAGTAGCACAAGCACCTCTGCGACAAGCACGGCCGCTACTGATGAACTCGCTGAAATGCCCACAGAAACCAACGGACCCTATCCAGCAGACGGTACCAACGGACCTGATGTGCTGGAACAAGTCGGTGTGGAACGCAAGGACATCAGAAGCAGCATCGGAGGAGGAGAAACTGCCAATGGCGTTCCGGCGACTCTGCGAATGAATATCGTGGACATGGCTAACAATAACCGCCCGATGACCGGCGCAGCGGTCTACGTCTGGCATTGCGACGCCACTGGCCGCTACTCCATGTACAGCGAAGGCTTGGAGAATGAGACCTACCTACGTGGTGTGCAAACTGTCAACGACGAAGGCTACGTAGAATTCACCACCATCGTCCCCGGATGCTACGAAGGACGATACCCGCACATTCACTTCGAAGTATTCCCAGAGATCGACAGCATCTCGGACGCATCCAACAACGTTCTGGTTTCCCAAATTGTTGTTCCCGACGCAGTAACGGAGCCAACCTATGCCACGGACAACTATGCCAGTTCCGTCACTCCAAAGTCTCACATGACTCTGGACAAAGATAATGTCTTTGGCGATGGCGCTGACCTGCAAACACCCACGGTCACGGGCGGCGTGAAGTCCGGATTCGAGATGACTATCACCGTTGGTGTAGACACCACAACGGAGCAGACCGGCGGCACTATGGCAGGCCCTGGTGGCGATAGCGGACCAGGCGGCGGGAATGGCGGACCAGGCGGCCAGCCGCCAGCGGGCAACCCACCGGGCGGAACCCCGCCTACGGGGAATCCTCCAAGTGGGAATCCACCTAGCGGCAATCCACCGAACGGAAATACCGCCAACGGAAACCCTGCAAGCGGCAACGCCTCCAGCGCTGGCTCCCAAACCAGCACCTCAGCGGGTAGCCAGGCTGCGTAAGAAAAATAGTCTCGCGCGTACACGACGCGCGAGACTATTCATGTCCTTTTGCTGGTGAGCCTCATTTTATAGCGCTTCTGCGGAAACCTGAGGTGTCCCGAAGCAGCCCGCACAGCCCTGGAGTTTTCCTCACGGACTCATACAGGCTGAAGGGCGCCATCTAATGTCCCACCTTCGAAAAAGCCCTACTTAGCTTCTTCGATGCGGGCCTTGAGAGCGTTGAACTCATCCCACACCTCAGCAGGAACCTTCGGCCCCATGAACTTGAGCCACTCTTCGTTGTCAGCCAGGTCGCGCTCCCAGTCGGCTGGGTTCACGGACAAAGCTTCGCGAATATCTTCCTCAGTCTCCTTCAGACCATCGGTATCGATGTCCTCATAGCGGGCGGTGTAGCCAACGACTGTTTCTTCAGCCTCGACCTTGCCCTCAATGCGATCAACGATCCACTTCAAAACGCGGGAGTTCTCACCGAATCCTGGCCACAGGAAGCGACCATCCTCACCGCGGCGGAACCAGTTCACGAGAAACACGGCTGGCATGTTATCGCCGCCCTTGTTGCCCATGTCGATCCAGTGCTGCAAGTAGTCACCGACGTTGTAGCCGATGAACGGAAGCATAGCCATCGGATCATGGCGCAACGAGCCGACAGCAGCCTCGGCAGCAGCAGCGGTCTGACCGGAAGCCAGGGTGGCACCGATGAACGTGGCATGGTTCCAGTCACGAGCCTGAGTGACCAATGGAACGGTGTCCGGACGACGCCCACCGAAGAGGATGGCGGACACTGGAACGCCCTGCGGATCGTCATACTCCGGAGCTGCAGCTGGGCAGTTGGAAATTGGAACACAGTAGCGAGAGTTAGGGTGAGAGGAGTTCTCGCCGGAGTCCGGCGTCCACTCATTGCCCAACCAGTCGATGAGGTGATCAGGCCGGTTCTCCAGACCTTCCCACCACACGCCTCCATCGTCGGTGAGACCAACATTGGTGTACAGCGCGTTACCCGGCTCCAGAGACTTCATAGCCACTGGGTTGGAAGAGTAGTTGGTGCCCGGTGCCACGCCGAAGAAGCCATTTTCCGGGTTCACGGCGTACAGCCGACCGTCCTTACCAAACTTCAACCAGGCAATATCGTCGCCGACAACCTCGGCCTTCCAGCCCGGCAGAGTTGGGGTGATCATAGCGAGGTTGGTCTTGCCACATGCGGATGGGAACGCTGCACAGATGTAGTAGGCCTTATCCTCAGGGGAAATCAGCTTCAGAATCAGCATGTGCTCTGCCATCCAGCCCTCATCGCGAGCCATCACGGATGCAATGCGCAATGCGTAGCACTTCTTGGCCAGGATGGCGTTACCACCGTAGCCAGATCCGTAGGACCAGATCTCACGGTCCTCAGGGAAGTGGGTGATGTACTTGGTGTCGTTGCAAGGCCATGCCACATCCTCTTGTCCCTCTTCCAGAGGAGCACCGACAGAGTGCCAGCCCTTCACGTACTCACCACTGTCGCCGATCTTGTCCAGGGCTTCCTTGCCCATGCGGGTCATGATGCGCATGGACATCACCACATAGGCGGAGTCTGTAATCTCAATGCCCAGCTTGGGGGACTCATCAGTGATAGGTCCCATGCAGAAAGGAACAATGTACATAGTACGGCCGCGCATGGAACCCTTGAAGTGCTCCAGCATCTCATCACGCATCTTTTGCGGATCCACCCAGTTGTTGGTCGGACCGGCATCCTCTTCATTCTTAGAGCAAATGAAGGTGCGAGACTCCACACGGGCGACGTCTGCCGGGTTAGAACGGCCCAAGTAAGAATTAGGCTGCTTCTCCTCATTCAACTTGACCAGGGTGCCAGCCTCTACGAGCTCTTCTGCGAGGCGATCCCACTCCTCGTCAGAGCCATCACAGAAGACAACCTTATCCGGCTGGAAGAGCTCGACACTCTTCTCAATCCACTCGAGCATTTCCTGGTGGTTGGTTGGCGCTTCACCGACAAGCCCACGGATGGTCATCGAATCTCTCCCTAAGGTTGGATACTTTCTAGATATCCAGAATATCGACTATTTCAGGCCCTAGCTGGACACAAAGTTCCGTCTAGGGGTAGTTGCACAACCCAGCCTAACCCCATTCCCCCCGCTCTACACAGACCCAGCGCTCTGCTTTCCATGATTCAGCCCCACACTCGGGGGCATCATGGGGCTGTGGCAATCCGTTTTCCTGCGGTGATTGCCACCTCCACGCGGAAAAATGACCGTTAAATGTGACGTTTGAAACAAAATCCACGCGTCCATCCCCGTCCGTGTCAGCGAGGATGCTCATTCCCTCATCATCGGTGAATGTGGCAGACTCTTCGTCGCGAAATATAGGGATTTCATAGTCCACCCCGTCCACACCCATCAGCAGAGTATCCTCTGGTTCCACCCCAGAGATAGGGGGGATGTCTGACATGTGAGGGGTGACGTCGGAAAAAGAAAAGTCCATGTTAGCGCCCACCGCCCGGCGTTGTGCTATCAAAAGACGCTCCATGTGGCGTCGTGGTGCCGAAGGTCGCTCCATGTGGCGTCGTGATGCCTAAGGACGCTCCACTTGGCGTCGTGGTGCCTAAGGTCGGCCCATGTGGCGTCACCCTACCCAGAGCCGATGCCGCCAGTGACTCGTGAACACGCGGAATGTGAGCACGGGACATCACATCAGCCACCAAAGCCATCCACGATTCCCGCACATTCGCCCTGTACTTCGCCAGATCCGCCTCTCGCCGTTGCGTACGCACCATAGCCACACGCACACCGGCACCCACCGCGGCCACCAACACGCCACACAACAACCCCAGCAGCGGCTGCCCCGTCACGCGCCCAAGTCCAAATCCCAACGCCACACCGCCAAGGAGTCCCGCAGCAACCGCGACAGCTTCCCCCATCTTGTTGCGAGTGACTTCCATCTCCCCTACCTCTCTCGTCGTTTCAATCGTTGGCCACGCCAAACCATGGCGCAATAACGCCACCTGTAGATGAGCTACAAACCTCTCATGCGCCCGGTTCACATCCTCCATATGCTCAGCCAAACTCGTCGCCACCCTCCTCATCTCCAAGCGAACGGCAATACGCACGCGATCTTCCCGTTCAAGGTCCGCCCGGCGCGCATCCGCATACCAACGGCTCCGGTTGAGAAAGAGTGAATCGACTGCGCTTTGCACCTCGGCAACACTCGTGCAGTGATACACCCCTGGCTGCTGTGGCCAGGGGTTACTCCCCTCCTGCTTGGACGATGGCCGGTAGAGCACCAGCGCCCCCATAGCCTGTGACACCGCGTCCACGACCTCCTGATCCCGCGGTGACCATTCACCGACAACGGCGATCACTCCGTCCGGATTATCCTGTGGGCCTGCGCCCACTTTGACCCGACAGCGCATTAATTGTGTGGCTAATGTTTGGGCACGGCGCTGCTCTGGCCCAATAACCGCAATAGTCTTCACGTGTGGATCCCCCTAAATAACCCCATGTCTGCAAGAATATACGGGATGACTAACCCTGATAATCCGCAAAATACCAAAAATTATTCTGAGATTGGGGCACTTCCCCATGGGCGCCCGCTGCAAACCGAGTTTAACGATGGTCGCGATTATCCGCGACTGGGTAGCTTTAGTTTTCGTCGTGGCACACTCACGGACAATCAAGCCGCACTGTGGGATGAGCACTGGCCTCGGCTAGGAAAAGTGCTCTCCGACGAGCACATTGACCTCGATACATGGTTTGGGCGCCGCGCGCCGAATGGCACCATTGTGGAGATCGGTTCGGGAACAGGCACGTCCACCGCAGCGATGGCTCCTTTAGAAAAAGACACCAACATCGTGGCGGTGGAACTATATAAGGCCGGTCATGCCAAGTTACTGGGTTCCATCGTGCGTGATGGCCTCGATAACGTTCGTTTGATCCGGGGTGATGGTGTGGAGGTACTCCAGCGTATGTTCGCCCCGAATTCCTTAACCGGGGTCCGCATCTTCTTCCCCGATCCGTGGCCCAAGGCACGCCATCACAAACGCCGAATCATCCAGTCCGGCACGCTGCATCTCATCGCGGAGCGTGTGAAACCGGGGGGTATTTTGCATGTGGCTACCGATCACGCCGAGTACGCCGAGTGGATCGATGAACTGGTGGAGGTTGAGCCGCAGCTAGAGTATCTGGGCTGGCCTGAGGACACATCCGACATTCCGGTGCTGCTTGACCGTCAGATCATCACCAAGTTCGAAGGAAAAGGCCTGGATAAGAACCATGTGATCAAGGAGTACCTGTGGCGGAAGAAGTAAACACCACTGAGTTCTCGGAGCAGATCGCTCAGTATGGCCGCAGCCCGCAAACCGTACCTGCGGTCTTGCTGGTATGGGATGCACCCAACATCGATATGGGATTGGGTTCCATCCTAGGGGGTCGCCCCACCGCAGCCTTCCGTCCTCGTTTCGACGCCATTGGCCGCTGGCTGATCAAGCGCGCCGCAGAACTCAAAGAGGAATTCGGCAGCGAGGTCTTGCCAGAAGCAACCGTCTTTACCAACATAGTTCCTGGTAGCGCTGACGCTGTCCGCCCCTGGGTGGAGGCGTTACGCAATATCGGCTTTGCTGTCTTCGCCAAACCAAAGGTAGAGGACGATACTGACGTGGACGAGGACATGTTGGTGCACATTCGTCGCCGCCGCGAGGAAGGCGTTTTGGATGCGCTCATCGTCGCCAGTGCCGATGGACGTAATTTCAAGGATCTCCTTGAAGAACTGGCCGACGAGATCCCCGTCACCGTACTCGGTTTCGAAGAGCACGCCACGTGGGCTGTAGATTCAGAAGCCGTGGAATTCGTCGATCTCGAGGAAATTCCAGGAGTGTTTCGCGAGCGTTTGCCGCGCATCACACTGGATGCTCTGCCCGATGGCGGAGCTTGGCTCACCCCATTCCGTCCATTGAGCGCTTTGCTCGACTAACGTCTCACGGCGTTTAGTACTTATTTCCTTTAGTACTTATTCTTTCGGAAGGAGATCCACCGGATGTTCAGCACCTGGGGCGACTACGCATATCGCTTCCGTCGCGTCATTCCGTTGGTGATCATCGCAGCAATCGTTGCGCTCTTTGCCATTTTCGGTACTCAATTGGGTGACAAAATGAGTCAAGAGGGGTGGGACGATCCCCATTCCCAATCCACCAAAGCCGCCGCCATAGAGCAGGAGATTTTCGGCCGCGACGACAAAGGCGACGTGATCGTACTCGTCAGGGGCGATGAACCCCACAGTGCTACCAGCCCTGAGGTGAAATCCTCCATGACGGTGCAACTCAATGCCTTGAAACAGAAGTATCCGGATAACCTCGGGCCAATTACCAGTTACTTCGATAACGGGCCGAAGCAAATGGCCACAGAAGACGGACGCGCCGCCTTCGCCTCCGTGGCCATGGCCGGTACTGGCGAGGATGTTCTCAAGAACTTCCGCATAGTGGAGAAAGATCTACGTAACATCAAAGTTGCTGGCGCCACTGTAGAAATCGCTGGCGCCACGGCCGTTTCTGATGCCCTCGATGAGGGCATGTCCCGTGACATCAAGCGAGCCGAAGTCTACGCGCTGCCAGCCGTCGGCCTGTTACTACTCCTCGTATTCGGCGGCGTCATCGCCGCCTGCATGCCGCTTCTCGTGGGGCTGCTCTCCATCATGGGATCCGCGGGTGTGCTGGCAATTTTGGCGTCGTTCACCCAAATCAACGTGTTCGCACAATCCGTCGTCACGTTGCTGGGGCTCGGGCTGGCCATCGACTACGGACTATTCATGGTGTCGCGCTTCCGGGAGGAACTCGCAGAGGGAAATACCATCCGTGACGCGGTCAAAAACACCACCGCCACTGCAGGTAAAACAGTGGTGTTCAGCGCCTTAATGGTGGCTGTGGCGCTCTCCGGACTGTTGATATTCCCGCAGGCATTCCTCAAATCTGTCGCCTTCGGGGCAATCTCCGCCGTAGGGCTAGCCGCATTGTTATCAGTGGCTGTACTTCCGAGCATCTTCGCGCTCCTCGGTGAAAATATCGACAAGTGGTCGCTCAAAAAGCAGACCCGCAAGCGCTCAGAGGTAGTCGGAGGAATCTGGGGTCGCATCCCGACCTTCGCCATGCGGCATTCCACAATTGTGACCATCATCATCGTGACTGGCATGCTGCTCATGGCCATTCCTCTAGGCGGAATCAAACTGGGCGGCCTCAATGAGACCTACCTTCCGCCCAACCAGGACACCCGCGTAGCCCAGCAGCATTTTGATGAGCACTTCCCCACCATGCGCACCGACCCGGTGAAACTCGTGGTGAAGTCCGATGATCCTCGAGCAGTCTCGCAGATTTACCAGCAAGCCAACAAAGCTGAAGGGCTATCCGGTCCCTTCCAGATCTCCCAGGCGACCAAGGACGGGGTCACTGTCCTCAGTGGCTCTGTAGCAGACCGCAACAACTACTCTCGCGTGGTCAACTACCTGCACGACCTCTCCTACGATGGAGCCGACATCTACGTGGCGGGCACGCCTGCTCTGGAGGTGGAGTCCATCAACGCCTTGTTCGCCAAACTCCCGTGGATGCTGCTGTATATCGTGGCCGTCAGCTTCCTGCTGATGTCTTTGATCTTCGGCTCGCTGATCATTCCGGCCAAGGCTGTGATTATGAACATCCTCGGCACCGGAGCCACCCTCGGCCTTCTCACTTTGCTATTTGTCGATGGCGTGGGATCTACCCTTTTCAATTTCACCGAAGGGCCGTTGATGAGCCCTGTTCTGGTGCTGATCGTCGCCATCATCTTTGGCCTATCCACTGACTATGAGGTCTTTTTGGTCTCTCGCATGGTGGAAGCGCGAGCGCGTGGCCTGTCCACGGATCGGGCTATTCGCTTCGGCACAGCGACCACGGGATCCATCATTACCGCAGCAGCGCTGATCATGATTGTGGTGTGCGGCGCTTTCGGCTTCTCCACAATCGTGATGATGAAATACATCGCCTTCGGCATGGTCATCGCCCTTATTCTCGACGCCACCATCCTGCGCATGTTGCTTGTCCCGGCAGTGATGCACATGCTCCACGAGGACAACTGGTGGGCACCCGCATGGATTAAGAAGCTCTCTGAGAAGATTGGGCACAACGAGCAACTCGCTACTCCCACGACGGTCTCTCCTCACTCCCGCAACTTACCGTTCTCCGAACTGATGAAACGTATGCAAGAGGACAAGGACGAGCTGTGAATTGGCAGAAAATCAGCCACATCGCGAGCACGAAACGCGCCCGAAGCGCCTTCGTGCTCATAGTGCTGGGAGCCATCATGTGGTTCGCTCGCGACCGCATGTACTTCATCGGTGAAGGGTGGCGTGCATTAAAAACTGCCGACTTGAAATGGATCCTGGCAGGCTGTGTGTTCGTAGCGCTATCGATGGTTGCCCAGGCAGAGGTGATGGTGATTCCATTGCGCTCGGCGGGTGTGAATGTGAAACGTCGCACGGCCAATGTCCTCTGCATGGCAGCAAATGCCTGGAGCTCCACGTTCCCCGGTGGCCCGGCGATGAGCGTGGCGATGATTTTCCGCGAACAGCTGAAGTGGGGCGCCACTCCCGTCATCGCTAGTTGGTACATGGTGCTTTCCGGAGTGCTATCGGGAGCCGGGATGGCCATTCTGGCAATTGGTTCTATCTTTTTTCTCGGTCTGAAGGTCCAGCCCTTTACCCTTGTCCTATCACTGGTGACGTTGGCAGCATTGGCCTTTTTTACCAATTGGATCGCCTCCAACCCGAGCAAGGTGGAAAACTGGCTCATCTCCTGCGCCCGAGTTTTCGCTGGATGGAGGAAGAAGCCCAAGGACTATTACACTGACAACATCCGGGGTTTTGCAGATCAACTGTCCGCTATACAGCTCCCGCTCCCCCAATTAGCTATGGCGATTGCCGCAAGCCTGCTCAACTGGATATTTGAGATCTTCTGCCTGCTGGCCTGCATCCTGGCTGTCGCCGGTGAGCCTCCGATCGCAGGCGTGGTTCTGAGCTTCCTCCTCGCCAAGTTGGCGGGCCAGGCACAGATCACACCCGGTGGCCTAGGCCCTGTGGACGTCGCTCTCACCACCTCGCTGGTGGCCATCGCCGCGATGACCTCTGTCCAAGCTTTCGCAGCGGTCATTGTTTACCGCATGATCGGCTTCATCGGTCTCACCGCGGTGGGATGGCTCATCTACTTCGGTGCAAAATTGGCACGTCCCATCTTTGATACGGACCCAACTCGCCCGTGCCCGGCCACAGACGATGCGTGAGGATGATCAACACACAAGAACGGTCGCGATTCGAGGATGGTCGTTGTTCGAAAGTGATCCACGACGACGAGGGACATAGACTAGAGACATGACCGCTTCTGCTTCCTCATCTTCTCACTCCCCTTCGCCGTCTCAGAGCCCACACGGCTCTGCGCGTATTCTCCCCTTTATTCTTGACCTCGTTGCTATCGCCCTCTTCGGCCTCGCGGCGCGCTATGCACACCAGTCGCCTGATATGCCGTTTAACTTCCTAGGATGGCTCAGCACCACCTGGCCGTTTTGGGTGGGAGTGCTCCTAGCCTGGGCTATTCTCCGTAAAGATGCGGTCAGGGGATTCGACTACCGAGTGGGAGCTATCGTATGGATTTTTGCGGTCGCTTCTGGGCTGATCATCTGGGCTATCCGCCACGCGGCAGTTCCGCACTGGTCCTTTGTTCTAGTTGCCACGGTGATGGGGGCACTGTTGATCTTCGGCTGGCGACTCATTGCCTCATTTGTGCGCAAGTAATTTATCCGCATTCTTTGCGCCCAAGTCGCTCAATGAGAGGATCCTGCGCGCCTGCCAAGGAGCAGCATCCGCGCCTGCTCACGAGTAGTTCACACACCTGCTAGCTGGGGCTCGCAGCGGCCAGGAGCAGAATAGTTGAACGCCAGGTAAAACGGATTCACCGATTACCCATCAACCGTTCATGGGGTGTACACCTGGCGTCAAGTGCGAATTTATTCGCATCTTCTAAAGTCTGTCGCGGTTCCATAACTCACTGTGTCTCGAACAGAGCCATCCAGGCTCAAAGCACAGGACGACGCGACGATTGGAAGAAAACAACGATGGGTCTACAAGGCCGTAACCTACTGAGCGCTCTGGATTTCCGTTCCAGCAGGTCCCACCGCACCTGCCTATACAAATGTGGCGATGCCTGCTTCAAACCAGTCCCCAACACCTCCGACAACGCTTACTTTGGCGATCTCTTCACGCGGGAGTATTCGCGTCGCACTGCTTTGCGCGCAGGCGGCGCAGCTGTGGTCACGGTCGGAGGGGCGTCGTTTCTCGCTGCATGTGCGGACGCCACTGGTACCGACGCCACGTCTGCCACCACACAAGCCGGTACAGATGTAGCTGCTCCTCCCGGCCTGAATTTTGAGATGGTGAAGCCCAACACTGAAGATGCTGTCGTCGTTCCAAAGGGCTACTCCAGTGATGTCGTCATCCGCTGGGGGGATAAGGTCGTCGAGGGTGCTGGAGAGTGGTCCGTCGACAACCAGAGCGTAGAGAATGCTCAGAAGCAATACGGCTTCAACTGTGACTTTGCTGCGTTATTGCCTATCGAGGGAAAAAAGAACCATTTCCTCTTGGTGTCGAATCACGAATACACCACCCCGCAGCAGATGTTCACAGGCTACGACCCGGACAACCCTACCAAAGAACAGGTGATGATCGAGCTCGCCAGCCACGGAATGTCCATCGTCGAAGTCGAGGGCAATGATAAGGACGGGCGGCTCAAACCAGTGATGGGGAAGTACAACCGCCGCATCCATGGCCACACCCCCTTCGAGTTACGCGGCCCCGTCGCGGGAAGTGATCTGGCCAAGACCTCCAAAGACCGGACAGGCAAGAAGGTGGAAGGCACCATCAACAACTGTTCCGGCGGAGTAACACCCTGGGGCACCATCCTCTCTGGTGAAGAAAACGTGGATCAATACTTCGCCGGCGGTGGTGAGGTGAAGAATGCACAAGCTCGCGATCGTTATAAGCGCTATGGCATGGAAGACGCGGAGACCCAGCGCAAGTGGGAGCGCTTCGAGGATCGTTGGGACATCCGCAAGGAACCGAATGAACCACACCGCTTTAACTATGTGGTGGAGGTGAACCCCTGGGATCCGACGTCCACGCCCGTCAAGCACACAGCGCTAGGCCGTTTTAAGCATGAGGGCGCCAATATTCACGTCACCTCCGACGGCACCGTTGTTGCTTACTCAGGTGACGACTCCCGCTTCGAATACCTCTACAAATTCGTCTCTTCGCGGAGGATGCGCAGCGGCCACACCGCTGAAGACCGTGCTGAGAACATGAAAATTCTGGACGAGGGCACACTATATGTCGCCCATTTTGAAGGTAACTCTGCTGACTTCACAGAATCCGGGAAGCTGCCCAAAGACGGGAAATATGACGGCACCGGCACCTGGAAGAAACTCCTCACTGTCACAGCTCATGGTTCTGCAGAATCACACGTGGAAGGGATGTCCGCGGAAGAAGTCGCGGTCTTCACACGTGAAGCTGGGGACAAGGTGGGAGCCACCAAGATGGATCGGCCAGAAGACGTGGAGCCCCACCCAACCAGCGGCAAGGTGTATGCCGCGTTGACTAACAACGACTACCGAGGTGCAAACCGAGAGGGTAAAAACGACGCTCCGATTGCCGAATGGGCGCCGATCCAAGAGAACAAAAACGGTTTGGTCATGGAAATTGATGACGATCATGCGGGTGAAAAGTTCACGTGGAACCTTCTGCTGGTCTGCGGCGATCCTGCCCAGGCCGAGACGTACTTCGGTGGTTTCGATAAGGCGCGCGTCTCACCTATCTCCTGCCCTGACAACCTCACCTTCGATTCCTTCGGGAATCTATGGATCTCCACCGATGGCAATGCCTTGAATTCCAACGACGGCCTATTCGCCGTCTCTTTGGAAGGAGAGACCCGCGGACAAACCAAGCAGTTCCTCACTGTGCCCGCGGGGGCCGAAACCTGTGGCCCATTGGTATTTGATAAGCGTGTGATCGTCAATGTCCAACACCCGGGTGAAGACGACGAAGCTACGGTGGAATCTACCACGTCCCACTGGCCAGATGGCGGGACATCCCTGACCAGACCCTCCACTGTGGTCGCGTGGAAGGATGACTTTGGCGTCATTGGTGCCTAGGCCTTCTGGTTCCGCAAGTCGGATAGCCCTCTTGCAAGCGGATCTCCGGTCGCTGAGACACAAATTCCCGAAAAGCCTCAGCCGCCAGCGCGGGCGAGACTTTTCTCCGCCACACCATGCCCAACTCGCGTTCGCGCTTCTCCTTCAGAGGGATCAGCTCCATTCCGGGAATCACGATGTTACGGTCCCCCAGTGGCAACACAGCCACCCCCAGCCCTGCAGACACCAAGCCAGCGAGGGTTGTCAGCTCCATAGATTCAAAAACCAGCTTGGGGCGGAACCCCGCGCGCGCCGTCAATTCATCCAACAGCATCCTCGTGCCATAGCCGGGCAGCATTGCCACAAAATCCTCATCACAGGCTTCCGCAATGCTCACGGAGTCACGACCAGCCCACTCATGGGTAGAAGGCACGGCGAGAGCTAAGCGTTGCGTCGCCAATTGCTTCCACCCCAACTCACCCGAGTCGACGAAAGCGGCAGGCTTTGGTCCCACCAGAGCAACATCCGCCTCCCCGGCCAACACATGATCAATAAGCGTTTGCGCCGCCCCCTGTACCAACTGAAAAGTCACGTATGGATGCTTTTCGCGATACGCCCGCACCAGATCAGGAACCATCCACGTACCCAATGAGTGCATGAAATCAAGGCGCACGGTACCCCTTTCCGGGTCCATGAGGCGGTGCACTTCCTCCACACCACGCTGCCACACATTGGTGGCATCCTGCGCCCGGCGAGCCAAGGCCTTTCCACATTCGTTAAGAGCTAAGTGACGGCCGTTACGGTCGAAAAGCGGTGCTCCGACCTCAGACTCTAAAGCCGCTAAGCGCCGCGATAGCGCAGATTGGCTGACTCCCAAGTTGACGGAGGAATCCACCATGTTCTGGGTGCTCACTAGGTCGAGGAACCACTGAAGCTCTTTCATAACCCAAAGTATTGCACAACTTGGGATACTATGCGTTGCTTATTGCATTTAGGGTATCAAAGGGGGGAGTGGAAAATATTAGGCATGACCCAAACGAGAGAGACCTCGGCGCCAGCTACCGGTGGAGAAGTCGCCGATAAAGAAGCCTCCGGTGAAGCACAAGGATACGGTCCAGGTGACCCCGGCTACCGGAAAATACTTTTCGGAGCCATGTGCGCAGGCTTAGCATCCTTCAACGCCCTCTACGCCACCCAAGCGCTTCTGCCGAGCTTATCAACCGATTTCGGCGTCACCCCTACCACCACCGCGCTCACCGTCTCTGCAACCACAGGTGCGCTAGCGCTCACCGTGGTGCCAGCAAGCATCATCAGTGAACGCGTGGGGCGGCGGCTAGTGCTACAAGTCTCCGTCATCGTTGCCACAGTGCTCTCCCTACTACTCGCTTTCATGCCCAGCATCGGAGCCCTTATTGCCCTACGCGCTCTACAAGGCGTGGCCGTCGCTGGTGTGCCAGCCGTAGCTATGGCATATCTTTCCGAGGAAATCCGCTCAGAATACCTGCCCAAAATCATGGGGTTCTATATTGCCGGCACCACCCTTGGTGGACTCTGTGGCCGCCTGATCCCCGGCTTTGCACTGGAAATCCTCGACTGGCGCGGAGCCACCATCGTCTCAGCTATCTTCGCGCTGTCCACCGCGCTATTCACTGCCGCCATTTTGCCTAAACAGCGCTACTTTACCCCGAAGAAGATCACCTTTGCCCGCGAGACTGCAGCATTCACATCACACATTCGCAACCCCACCCTCATCAAACTCTTCATCCTGCCCTTCTTGATCATGGGCGCCTTCGTGTCTCTCTACAACTACCTGGGATTCCGCCTTATTTCTCAGTTCGGATTACCCGAATCCCTCGCCGCATTCGTTTTTATCCTCTACCTCTCCGGTACGTGGTCCTCCGCCCGCGCCGGAACGTACATGCACAAATTCGGTCGTGGCACAGTGATGGCTGGTTCGGTCTCTTTGGCTCTCGTGGGTTTGCTGCTCCTCATGGCTCCGTGGTTATGGACCACCATCCTGGGAGCGTTCCTGTTTACCGCCAGCTTCTTTGCAGCCCACTCCACCGCCAGCTCGTGGGTGGGTCTCGTCGCCACGCATGACCGCGCAGAAGCATCAAGCACCTACGTGCTGAGCTACTATCTTGGGTCCTCCATCATCGGCTGGATCTCCGGTTATTTCTTCGCCGGTGGCTGGATTGTTCTCCTGTCCTGGCTCTGCGCGCTATTCGGGATGGCCCTGATCCTCAGCGTGCTGATCTGGCGCTCCCGCAGGAATCACTAATTTCCCGAGCTATCCCAGTTGCTGCGCGCAGTGCCTCCGGTTTTAATCATCAATGCCGGGTAGCTTCCGCGGCATGACCTTTCCCGTGGGGTTACGAGGGAGTTCATCCATGAAGACAACTTCACGAGGGATAGCGGGCGCCAACAAGTTGTCACCCACCCATTTCTGCACAGCCTCTTCGGTGAGAGCTTCACCTTCTGGAGAATCCTCCCGCACGAGCCACACTTTCACGCGTTGGAAAGTGTCCTCATCCTTCACGCCGTGAGCAAAGAGGTCCTTAATTCCAGGCATAGAGTAGAGCACTTCCTCTACCGAGCGTGGGTAGACATTCTCACCACCGACGATGAGCATGTCATCGGCACGACCCAAAACAAACAGACGCCCCCCTTTGTCGACATAACCCTTATCTCCGATGGCCAGGAGACCTCGCTCGATGCGCATCTTGTCGCGTGGATTGGTGTAAGACCGCATAGTCATAATGCCTCGGCAAAAAATACGCCCCGGCTGATTCGGCCCGAGAGTCTTGCCATCTTCGTCAAGGATGCGCAGGCGCACACCACCAACTGGTTTACCAGCGGTCTCCGGCTGGGCGAGCAGTTCCTGGCAGTCGGCAATCGTCGCCACTGACACTTCAGTCGAACCATAGAAATTGCGGACTACGGGACCGAAGTAGTCCACCAATCCTTTGAAAAGATCAACGTGCATGGCATTGCCAGAAGAGACAATGAACTCCAGGTTCGCAACGTTGTAGTTCCCCTCGTTCGCAGCTTTTAGCTGGTCTTTCAGGAAGATTGGCGAACTGATTATCGCGGTGGCCTGGTATTTTTCTAGATCTTCCATCGCCTGCACTGGGTTAAATACTCGACGCAAGATTACCGTCGCCCGGTGTGCAATCGCAATATTCACATTTGCCCACCCCCAGGAATGGAACTGGGACGCAGTTTGCTGGATCATCATGTGCTCTCGCCAGCCAATACGCTGGATGATGTCGTTCATCGCCATTGGGAACAAAGGTTCACGGTGACGCACTCCCTTCGGGGTGCCAGACGTACCGGAGCTCATAATGACTATGGCACCCTGCTTAGGGAAGGCCTTGAGTTTCACCTCAGATTCGGAAGGTGCCTCCTCGATAAGCTGGTGGATCGATTTCCATTCAGGGTTAGAAACATGAGGTGCTGCTGGATCTGCCAGGTGACCCAAATAAACCTGGCATTTGTCCCAGTCAGCAGGGAGATGATGGCCGAACTCATCGTCAATGAAGATAGCATCCAGGTCGTGTTCGACGATGGACTCTTGCAGTTGGTGAGGAGAGGCCGCGACGTTGAGAAGATAGATGTCTGCGCCAACGAAGCCCTTTGCTGACAGCAACAGAGGGATTATACGGGAGTTCCGAGCCATCACGCCGATACGTTTTCCTTCACCCATACCGTGAGTTTCGAAATAACGAGCCAACGCTTCGGCCTGTTCCAGCATCTCACCGTAGGTGATCTCACCGAAATCATCGATGATAGCGACGCGATCCGGTTCTCCCTTAGCGGAGTACCACAGCTGACGGGAGCAGGTGAAACGGTACTTCACAATACCTTTAACAAAGTTGTACTTGCCCTTGAGACCGGTGCTCTTAATGGTCACTCCGGAACGCAGTAGGGGGACAATGCTCGTGGCAAGGGTTTTCAAGTCCACGGCTACGCCTTCCACCTGATACGCCTTGTTCATTAGCTTGTTCTTCAGCGTGTGCGGATTAGTACCTCGTGACACAGAAAAATCCTCGTCTATTCTCGTCGTTATCGTCTTTGTGTGGTCATGCAGTAGCGTCATCAGCCATCAAAAAGCATCCACTGTAAGCAACCTTTCGGAAGCTCGCGGATGCTCAGCGTTCTAATACAACGTATGCAACGGGAAAAAAGTTACCCACAATCGCAGAGTTTTTTAAAACACGGCAAAGAATATTCACGAGGTACACGTCTTCACGCAAAGCAAAACCTCACCAACAACCCCAGCGATTGTCGTGCACAGAAAGCATGTATCGCGAAGTAGTTGGTGAGGCGAATTGCGTAACAAGCCTAGACTCGTCTAGGTCTAATCCAGCCCCGGGAGTAAACGAGGCATCACCTTACCCGTGGGGTTACGAGGCAGCTCATCCATGAATTCCACATCGCGGGGGACGGCAGGATCCATCAGCTTCTCACGAACCCATTCCTGAACAGCTTCCTCAGTCAGTGCGGCGCCGGCCTCATTGTCATCGCGCACGAGCCATACCTTAATGCGCTGGAAAGTGTTCTCATCACTGACACCATGGGCGTAGAGATCCCTGATACCTGGCATTGAGAACAGGCATTCTTCCACAGAACGCGGGTAGATGTTCTCGCCGCCGACGATGATCATGTCATCAGCACGGCCGAGCACGAACAAACGTCCGTTCTCGTCCACATAGCCCTTATCGCCGATCTCATAGAGACCCCGTTGCATGATGGCCTTATCCCGCGGATTAGTGTAACCCCGCAGGCTCATCACGTTACGGCAGTAAATGCGACCAACTTCGTTCGGTGAGCATGGATTTCCCTTCTCATCCAGGATCTCCAAACGCGTACCACCAGCGGGCTTTCCGGTGGTCATCGGATATTTGAGAATATCCTCAGCGTCGGTCAGGGTGGCCACAGAGTTTTCAGTAGAGCCGTAGAAGTTACGGACAACAGGCCCAAAGAAGCCCACGAGGTCATGGAGGAGATCTTCGTGCAAAATATTGCCTGAGTTGACCACGAACTCTTGCTTCTCGATGTCGTAGTTGCCAGCCTTGGCCGCCTTCAGCTGTTCCTTAATGAAAATTGGCGACGTGATGATGGCTCGGCAGCGGTACTTCTCCAGATCTTCCATGGCTTGTACCGGATCGAAGACACGGCGCAGGATCACGGTGGAACGGTGAGCGATAGAAATATTGACGTTAGCCCAGCCCCATGCGTGGAAAAGCGACGCCGTCTGCTGAATAACGAGGTTTTCCTTCCATCCCACACGCTCGATGATGGATGGCAACGCGACGGGGTAGATGGGCTCGCGCAGACGTACTCCCTTCGGAGTACCGGAGGTACCGGAGCTCATGATGATGATGTCGCCCTGTTTAGGGAACGTCGCCAGTTTTTCCTCGGAAGGGCTCGGGGCAGCGGCGATGAGTTGTTCAAAAGTCTGCCACTCGGGGTTGGCCACCTTTGGGTTGTCCATGTCCTCGGCATAAGCCACATAGGTCTTGGACTTGGACCAGTCAGCGGGAAGATGATAGCCAAATTCTTCATCCATGAACACAGCATCCAAACTATGCTCCTCGATGCATTCTTGGAGCTGATGTGGGGAGGATGCAACGTTGAGCAGGTAGACGTTGAACCCGCAGAAGCCCTTGGCTGACAGCAGCAGAGGAATGATGCGTGAGTTTCGCGCGATCACTCCCACGCGTCCGTCGACGCCCATGTTGTTGGCCTGCAGATAACGCGCCAGAGCTTTGGCCTGATCCAGCATCTCTTTGTAGGTGATTTCGCCAAAGTCATCGATGATTGCTACACGATCTGGCTCTGCGTAGGCGGAATACCAGAGCTGTCGTGCGCAGGAAAAGCGGTACTGGGCGATGCCTCGGAAGAGGTTAACCTTGCCCATGGCCCCCTTGTTTCTCACCACGATTCCGGACTTCAGCAGCTTCGGAATTCCTGACAAGGTGTGCTTGACGTTGAGTGCCACGCCTTCTGCGTCAAATTTCTTCTTCGCGAGTTTTTGCTTGAGAGTCGCCGTTGGTTGAGATTCAGCCACAGGTACAGTCCTAACAATTGGTTGTGGGTACTTTTCACATTCCGTGTGTGTAGTGATCACATGGAAATGCGACACGCCAAACACTGAATGTTTGACAAAGAAATTACTACCCGTACCACTCTACATTCCTCAACTTATTGTCGAGACTTTTCGGGTAATTGAATGTGAAAATCGCTTCACGCGCACATCACATAGGCATAATGGTGTGCTTTTTTTCCGCCTCTAAAACCGTTTTATTCTTCAGCTGACGCAGTGCTCTACGCAAGCGAACTCGAGTCTCTTGCGGGTCAATAATCGCATCCAAATACCCCCGCTCAGCTGCGACGTAAGGGCTCGTCATATGTGCGTTATAAAAATCCATGAACATTTTCCGAGCTGCCGGACGAGCTTCCCCAGGCATCTGTGCCAATTGCTTGCCCTGCATCATCACCACTGCCGCTTCAGCTCCCATTACGGCGATTTGAGCCGTCGGCCACGCGAGGTTCACGTCCGCCCCGAGGTTCTTACTACCCATAACTGCATAAGCACCTCCGAAGGCTTTGCGCACAATGACGGTGATCTTCGGCACTGTCGCTTCCACCATCGCAAAACCCAACCGCGCACCTCGATGAATCAGACCGACCTTTTCTTGCTCCACGCCGGGGAGGTATCCGGGAGTGTCCACTACGAATACCAGCGGAATATTGTAGGCATCACAGATACGGATGAAACGCGCAGCTTTGTCCGCCGCATCCGCGTCGATACACCCCGCCAGAACTATCGGCTGATTAGCTACCACGCCAACGGCTTGTCCATCGATGCGCGCGAAACCAGTGAACATGTTCGGCCCGTATTCATCCTGAACCTCTAGTACATTTTCATCGTCAAAAATGCGCGTGAGCACTTCGAGAATGTCGTAGCCGGCATTCGGGTCGTCTGGAATCACGCTGGCTAGCTCACTATCGCGTTCGATGAGGTCATCACTTGGTGCCCAGAACTGCGGAGTCTCGTCGTACATCGACGATGGCAAGAAATCGAGGAGGTCTTTCACATAGTTAAAAGCTTCCTCCTCACTCGGTGCCACGTAGGAGATGTTGCCATTGCGTGCCTGCGCATGAGCCCCGCCGAGCTCCTCGTGGGAGATCTTTTCACCCGTCACCGACTCAATAACAGCGGGTCCTGTGACAAACATTTGCGTGCGCTTATCCACCGCGACAAGAAAGTCGGTAGTGACGGGTGCATAGACAGCTCCGCCTGCAGACGGACCAAGGAGAATCGATATCTGTGGGGATTGGCCTGAGAGGGGAAGTTGGCGTCGGGCAATTTCGGAGTACATCGCCAGGGAGGTCACGGCGTCTTGGATGCGCGCGCCACCGGAGTCGTTAATACCGATGATCGGGCAGCCTATGCGGGTAGCCATGTCCATGATCTCCACAACCTTCTTGCCAAAGGTCTCACCCACCGAACCACCGTAAACGGTCTTATCGTGCGCATATACCGCGACAGTTCGGCCGTTGATCTGGCCATAGCCAGTTACCACCCCATCGCCATAAGGAGCGTCCTTATCCCCCGGGGCTTTGCCGAGGGCTCCGATCTCAATGAAGGTGCCCTCGTCCAGCAGCGTGTCGATGCGCTGGCGTGGGGTGGTCAACCCAGCTTCGTCACGCTTGGCCTTGGCACGCTCCGAGCCCGGATCCTGCGCCTTGTCTAAACGGCGCTGGAGTTCTTCGAGCTTGGCTGCGGTCGTTGCCGTTGTGTCCGTCACGAATAGCTTCCTTCTTCTAGTCTGTTCTCTGGTCCGGGTCTTTAATCCGTCTCTTTTAGTCCGACGCCACCAAACACTCACTCAGCAGTTTCTTCAGAACCCTGAAGGTATCGAGTCAGCACCGCTCCGACAGTAGCGATCTCCGGCTCGTCGACGATCGCCAAATGATCCCCTTGGAGCTTCACAATCTCTAAATCGCGGACAATCTTTCCCCAGTTGCCATCTTCTGCGATCTCCGCGAAAGCCGGCTCCAATTCAATGGCTCCATCATGCATTCGTTCCGCACGGAAGAGGGTGACCGGGACATCGACCTGTGCCCACTGGCTGAAATTGAGGGAGTTTAGGATGCGGTTGTCCACGAAGCTTGCCCGCTGGTGTTCCAGCACCCCCGCGGGCAGACCGAGCTGGCTGACCAGAGGAGAGGCCAACATCTCCTGGAACTGCTGCATCATCACGTCCTCCCCCTGCTCTTCAAGCTGATCGTGGGGAACCTCCAACGGCAAGCCGTAGGTCTTCTGCGCAAAGTTGGCATAGCGATCCCAGCGGGCGTGCATCTCTTCCTTAGTATCCGGCGCAGGGTGTTTCGGCTGCACGGTATCTAGCAGGATAATGCGCTGCACCTGTGCGGATGTCTGTCCAGCTTCGGTACGCTGCTGCAGCTGGCTGGCCATCTCGTAGGCTAACGCTCCTCCGAAGCTCCAGCCTCCCACAATGATGGGCTGGCCTGCCGAGTACTCAGTGATCTCGTCAATGTAAGCTGCACACCTTTCAGCCAGCGAGCCTTCCACACGTTCCACTCCGTAGACCGGGACGTTGTCCGGGAGTCGGCGCACCAACGGCTGGTACACCACCGAAGAACCACCGGCGGGATGGAATAGGAACACAGAGGGGGTGCTCTGGTCTCCTTCCGCACGCTCCCGCAGCACGCGGATATTGCCCTCAACCTCTGTTTCCAGCTGTGCACGCACCTTGTCGCTGAGAGGCGCAAGTGAGTGAGCACTGTGAACATCTTCCGCTGTGATCTCCGCGCCGGATCGCTCCGACAAGCGCTCCGCGATAGCGGTAGCCTGAGAATCCGAGATATCCGGCAACACAGAGGTCACTCCCCCAGCAGCCTTACCTGTGATTTTGGCCCACGTCGCGAACACTAAGCGCTCTGAGGCATCACGCGGAGCTACTCCCCCGGCAGTGGCTGTGTAATCGGGGGTTTTCTCTTCCCTGCCTCCGGTCACTAGGGTCTCAGCGACCGAGGTGGTGCCGGCCGCGTCTCCACCAGCTAGGGTCTCAGCGGCCGAGGTGGCACCGGCTGTGTCTCCACCAGCTAGGGTCTCAGCGGCATACCGTTGCTCCACCATGTTTTCCACGATGGCAATCACGTCATCCACGGAACCGTCACGCAACGCCTGCACCTGCAATGGAGGAATGTCGAAGTCGTACTCCACCCGGTTTTTAATACGCATACCCATCAGGGAATCAAGGCCGAGGTCTATAAGAGGTAGCTCGCCAGGAAGATCCTCCACGTCATACCCCATGGATTCACTGACGATCTCCCGAAGACGCTCAGACACGGACTGCCCAGAGTTCGGATCCCAGCGCTGCGCATCAGTGTCCACCTCCGGGAGCTTATTGCGAGCGGACTGCGCCGATGTACTTCTGCCGGCAGAAACCGAGAGACTCTCGTCAGCTGAGGCGACACCAGCCGCTGCTCCGCTAGCTACGGCTCCCCCCTCTGGAGACTCAGAAGCCCCGGAAGTTTGAGGAGCTGCGGTTGCGCCAGTGGTGGCATCGAAAAGAGAAGAGATGAACGCCTCGCCCACCAACGGCATGTCAGGCGTCTCGGCATCATACACATTCGCAGCCCAACCACCCAGAGAACGCGTCACCATAGTGGTGAGCTTGCCGGAACTGAGCAATGGCCTATGTTCTTCGGTCGCCAGGACAGCCGCGGCGGGATCCAGATCCTCCGCAATCGCCTCCGCCAAAGCCAACATCGACGGAACCATATCTGCGTTCACAGAATATGCAATGGCACCACCCGGCAGATCCACTCGTGTGCCAGGCATGTCAACAACTGGGGCGGAAGAAGGACGGGCATTTGTCCAATACTGCGTGAGATTCCACTGAATACCGGGAACATCCGCCATTTCACCAGGGCCAACCAGCGCCTTAAGGTCGACATCTTGCCCCTGAACATACAACTCAGCCAGGAGATTACCTAAGGTCTCAGACACGGGTTCTTTGCGTTTGAGGACGCAGAGCAGCTGAGAGTCCATCGCATTGTGGGCAAAGGAGTTGTTCATCATCGGCATCAGCGCCACCGGATTGGGGGAGATCTCCACGAAGGTGCGGTAACCGTCGTCGAACTGCTGGCCGGTAGCGTCGGAGAACCACACCGGTTGGCGCGTGCAGCGCACAAAGTAGTCAGCGTCGTGGATCTTCTCCCCCGGCTGATACACGCGGTTGCGATCCACAGTGGAATACAGGGGCACCTCGATCGGACGAGCTTCGATATCGGAGATCTCGAAATGTAGTTCGCCCAGGATGGGGTCGAGCATGGAGGTGTGCCCCGCTCCCTTCACCTGCAGCAGGCGGGCAAATTTCCCTTCCCCCTCCAGGTATTCAACCAGCCTCGCCACCGGCTCCTTCGGACCACCCACGGTGGTCATACCCGGCGCGGCATAGACAGCCGGTTCGATCGCAGAAAACTCGGGGTGTTCAGCGGTGAATTTCTCTAATTCCTCCACGCCAAATTCCACCACGGCCATGGCACCTTGCTTGTCTTCTGGCAGTGATGACTCGCCCTCACCCATGAGGCGGGAACGGTGAGCGGCCACCCGGATGGTGTCTTCCTGCGACAGTCCTCCCACGGCATAGGCGGCGGCAATCTCTCCCATGGACTGACCAACAACAGCCGAAGGCTTGGCCCCCAAGCGGCGTAGCAGGTCGGTCAATGCGACCTGAATACAAGTGATTCCCACCTGCGCAGATTCTAGATCGTAGTTCTGCTCATCATCGAGCACCTTGTCCACCAGGGACCAGCCGGACTCCCGCTGCACGATCTCATCCAGCTCGTTCAGGCGAGCGGCAAAGAATGGAGATAGCTGGTACAGGTCCTTTGCCATTTTGCGATGGTGAGAACCAAACCCGGAGTACACCCACACGGCTCCCATGGTGTTCGAGGAGTCGGCCGACTTCGTTTTTCCTGTCTGCTTACCAGCGGCGATCCGGCTCATACCATCAATGGCGTCATCGATGTTCTTCGCCAGAGCTACGGCACGGGAACGTCCGTGGTTGTGGCCGGCTAGTCCCCGGGCGATGGTGTGCATGGACGGCGCCTTCGGAGAATCCTTTATTTCTTCCAGCCAAGCGACGAGCTCGGCGGCGGCAGCACGGCGGCGCGATGGTAAGAGGCCACTGACCGGCAGCAAGAATGTGGGTTCTGTTCCTTCGGCGTCGGCTGTATCAATGCCGATTGGCTCGTGACCTGGTTCTTTTTTACCGACGCCAGCCAGCCCCTTAGCATCCGCCTCATCCGGAGCAGCCATAACGATATGTGCATTCGTGCCACCGAAGCCAAAGCCGGACACACCGGCTAGTGGGCGGCCAGAGTATTCAGGCCATTCGCGACCATCCTCCACGACTTCCAGGTGCTCCCGCTCAAAGTCGATGTAGGGGTTTGGCCCCGAGTAGTTAATGCTCGGCGGGAGGATGCCCTCGCGCATGGCCATGGCAACCTTCATCACCCCAGCCACACCAGCAGCGGCTTCGGTGTGTCCAAAGTTAGTCTTCGCCGATCCGAGCAGGACGGGGCTTCCGGCATCACGTTCCTTGCCGAGCACCGCTCCCAGGGCAGTCGCTTCAATCGGATCACCCAAAATAGTGCCCGTACCGTGGGCTTCCACATAGTCCACATATGTCGGATCAAGTCCAGCGTCTGCATACGCTGCCTGCAAGACGGCCACTTGAGCATCCGGATTCGGTGCCGTCAAACCGTTTGAGCGGCCATCGGAGTTGATAGCCGAACCTTTGATGACAGCGAGGACATGATCGCCGTGGCGTCGAGCGTCAGATAAACGCTTAAGAACCACGACGCCGGCACCGTCAGCACGCACAATGCCATCGGCATCCTCGGAAAAAGCATGTATCGCACCCGTCGGGCTCATCAGACCCAGTTCGGAAAAAGCCACGGTGGCAAAGGGGTTCGCTAATAGATTCACGCCACCGGCGATAGCGACACAAGAGTCACCATCACGCAAGGAACGCACAGCTTGGTGAATCGCCACAAGAGAAGATGAGCACGCGGTATCCATCGCTACGGACGGGCCGCGGAAATCGAAGGTATAGGACACCCTATTAGCAATGATTGAGGTTGAGTTGCCGGTCAGCGCATAAGGATGTGCTTCCTTGGGATCCGCTGCGATGAGCATGCCGTAATCGTTGTTGGTGGAGCCCATGAACACACCCACAGGACGTCCGCGCAAGGTATTCGCCGGGATACCCGCATTTTCCAGCGCTTCCCACGTCAGTTGCAGAATGATCCGCTGCTGAGGATCCATGTTCGCGGCCTCCAGCGGTGACAGGCCGAAGAACTCGGCGTCGAAGGAGGCGATGTCTTCGATGTACCCACCCGTCAGCGTGGCCTCATCGATCCGACGCGCCATATCCTCGTCGCCGGAGAACTCTGACCAGCGCCCAGCTGGCACGTCACCGACGCCAGTCTTGTAGCCCACGAACATGTCCCACATTTCGTCGGCATTATTGGCACCTGGGTAGCGACCGGCCATACCGACGATCGCCACATCGCGATCCTCAGCCGCCAATGCACTGCCCGACCGCGAACGAACCGATGCGTCCGGAGTGGCAACTGGACGCGAGCGACCATTAATCAGGTAGTCAGACAGAGACGCGATGGAGTTAAACTCATAAGCCACCGTTGCATCCAAGGTGATGCCCATGAGGCGCTCCAGTTCACCAGATAGCACCACCACGTCGCGTGACGATAAGCCGAACTCTTCCATCGAGCGCTCGTCGGTAATATCCTTTACCGGCTGCCCGGTGGTATCTGAGACCCACTGACGCAACCATTCGCGCATCTGCTGCACGGTAGCAGGGCGGTTCATCGCGCTATTATCTGCCATGCGGAGTGTACGTTCCTTCCTCGGGTTAACACTGCACTGGGTCTCGTCATCGGCTCGCACGATGAATGCGAGCCAGCCGCGCGCCGTCGTAGCGCGCTTACAAGACCACCTCACGACTCTTAAGAAGAGCCACCAGTCTCGCTACATCCTAACGAGGAAAAGGGCTCAAACCTACGACCCCGGCCCACGTCAGGGCAAGAATTCTTACCTAATGGACGCGTGGTCGGGGTCGAAAGAACCTAGGTAGAACGTTCCCTAGTTAAATGCGCCGTCAGTGTATGCCTTAGCAGCCACACGGCGAGCGATCTTGTTCGCCGAGGAACGTGGAATACCACCAGGGTTGACGATGCGAATATCTTCCGGTTGGACGCCATGGATCTTTGTCACTGCTGCGCGAATCGCATCAATGGCGCCAGCATCACCAGATTCCTCTGCATCGGGGTCGCGTTCAGCAACGATGACCAAGCCTTCAATGTCTGCGCCCGCCGTAGAAAACGCAGCCACTACTCCCGGAGCAACCTGAGATGTCGCTTCGTCAGCGGTCACCTCGATGTCCTGTGGATAGTGGTTGCGACCAGCCACAATGATCAGATCCTTGAGACGCCCAGTGATGTAGACGTTGTCATCCACAATCACAGCCAGATCACCGGTGCGCATCCAGTTATCCTCTGGAGCATTGCCCGCGCGGCTATTTTCTGTGCGATGCGATTGCGGCAATGCATTACGGAACGTCTCGGTGGTTTCGTCCTCGCGCCCCAGGTAGCCGGCGGCCATATTCTCTCCATTGACCCATATCTCACCCACCTTCCCGTCCTCGAGTTCTCTCCCCGTATCTGGGTCAACGATAACCAATACTTGAGGGGAACAGACCTGCCCGACAGACATCAGTGGCATGGCCTTATCGTCCCCGTCGGCAAGCTCTACAGCGGTGCCGGTGGCGAGTTTCTCGCGGTCCAGATAGACAGTCTTTGGACGATCTGAGGTCTGCGGAGTAGTAACCAGCAGCGTGGCCTCAGCCAGACCATAAGACGGGCGCATGGCCTCGCGTTTTAAGCCATAGTTTCCAAAGATCTCCAAGAACCTTTCAACAGAGGCCTTCGTCACCGGCTCGGAGCCGTTAATCACACCATCGACACGGGAGAGATCAAGGTCTTTCAAGGACTCCACATTCTCCGGGTTAGCGTAACGATTAGCTAATTCCATCGCGAAATTCGGCACGACGGTATATACGTTCTCATCGTCGCTGCGTTTGGACAGCTGTCGCGCCCAGCGCGCGGGGTCTTGGATAAAGTCGCGGGGGCTCATCAGATCGAAAGGCACGCCTAGCAGTATCACGAAGGCAGCCAGGATGATTCCCATGTCATGATGGAGTGGCAACCAAGTCACCAACCGCATCGGAGACTGCAACTTAGCTGCCGCAAAAATCTGCAACACATTTGTCACGATGGACTTGTGAGTGAGGATCACACCAGCAGGAGTGCGGGTAGATCCAGACGTGTATTGCAGGAAGGCTTCGTCGGTGGATTGGGGGGCCAACGATGGATCTTGCATGATCGCGACCATCGGGTTGACCCACTCTTGCGCCAGGGAATCAGGTAGCGCGTCGACAGTGAGCACTCGTGGACGTTTCCCAGCTGGGGTGTCTGAGAAGTATGTGCGCACGGCCGCGGCTGATCGCTTGTTGGTCAACACAACGGTTGGCTCAGACGAACCCAGTACTGCTTTGAGGTGACCGGAATGGCCTGGCTCATTCGGATCATAAAGGGGCACCGGAACCATCCTGGCGTACATTGCTCCCAAGAAGGAGTACAGGTATTCCGGAGAGTTATTTGCCAGGATTGCTACTCGATCGCCTGGTTGTGCAACTTGTTGCAAACGCACGCACACAGCTTTGATGCGGGTATTGACAGCTGCTCGGTCGATCTCGTGGACCGTGCCTTCGCGGGAGTCAGAGAAGTCCCAGTAACGAATGAGCGGATTCTCGTGAGTCCCCTCCATCTGCGCCATGGCATAGAGCATCTCGCACATCCCGGACAGGGTCAGCTGATCCGGGACATTAATGTTGCCCTTCTCATCGAAGAACTGTCCCATTGCTGCTTGAATATCCATGCGTATTCCCCTTCTCTATACGGTTTGTACGGTGTGTCTCGACGTCCTTTTGTGCACAGAGGCACTCGACGGTCATAAATTGTCTACTGGATCAGTTAATTATTTTCTAGGCACCAACAAGTGAAGCATAAGAAATGACCAGAGGACGACATTTGGGTGTTTTTCCTGTGCTTTTCCATCCGCTAGCTGCCCACATGCGCGCACTGTGACATGCCCTAGCAGCGCACCATTACCCCACTTGGTTAATCGAATTTATCCGTTCATCCCGACTTGGGGTTTGTCATTCTTCTCACTCGGGGTGGTCGCGCGTCCCGACTTGGGGTTAATCGTTCATCCCGCTTGGCCGTGGATAATACCCGGCCAGGACCCGCACGTCGGCTGCCATCTCACTCAGCCGTTGATGAGGCCCCGCACCCAGCTGATGACCCACTCGGGCGTGGTTTCTCCCGGCACGACGTTCGGATTAGTGGCATACTGCGCATGCACTGCGTTGTTGGTGATCAGATCTTGAGCGCGTTGAATTGCATTGCCTAGATCACGCGGGGCGTCACACACGTGATCTGATGGCGCACATAGATTATTCACGCGGTCGTTCAGCTCACCGAATCCTCCCGGACGTGGTCCTCGCATGGTCGCGCCGGGCACGATCGGCTGAATGATACCGGATACCGGGTTGAGAGCGATCTCTGCGCCAACCCCCTTGTTTGCCTTGTTGCCGACAAGTTTCCCGACGCCATCCTCCTGGCGACCATCTGCGATAAGAGTCACACCCGCGATGGACTCCGCGGGTACCGATCCACGGCCTTGGCCAATGTCCGAGGCTAAATCACCGGCAATGACGGCACCCTGGCTGAACCCCAGCATGATAAAATGGGTAGCTGGACAGGCTGTGTGAGTGGCTCTGAGTTCTTCGCTCGCACGACTCTTGCCTTCATTACGCGAATCGTCATAGCTCATCTCCTGCAGCGCATTAATATTGCGAAATTGCGCAGTGTAAGGAACCGTCCATACCTTCAGCTGATCTTCCTTGAACTCTCCCTTGAGGGGATTCGTCATGGTCAGCAAAAGGGAATTCGGATTGGCGGTAGGGTTCATTGGGTCATCATCTGCTCGAGATTCCCATGTACCGGGGATGGCTATCAGTTCGTACGCGGAACACCCGGGCGGGTTTTCCGCCTGGGTCTTGTCAGGGGGTGTCGGGCCGCCGGGACCGTGGGTTCCCTGGTTTGAGGTCATCCATTGCCCCACACCAACGACGATGGCGAGCGAAAGGATCACCACCCCAATGATGGTGAGAATTTTGCGCATAGAATGCTAGTCCTAACTAGCGGAACGTGATTTGCTTCATTTATGGCGTGATCTGGTTATTTACAGTATGCCTCGGTCGCGGCGTCTGCAATGACTGGCTGCATTTCTTCAGCCTTGCGGTTTTTAATCACGCCTTGAGTCTCCAGCTGGCCGGCGGCCAGAGCTGTGAAGACATCTGGGGTGCCAGCTGCTTTGGTCTGACAATAACCGTGGGCTACTGCGATAAGCTGATCCTCCACTCCTCCCGGCTGCTGTGCTCCCTGCACCGTACCTAGATCGATACCGCCATCTTTGAGTCGCTTGAGATAGTCATTATCCTGCTCTGAACGGCTTGTCCCACCGGGAACGTCCTCCACTTCTTCAGCACCGGAATCCTGAGGCAGCGAACCCCCGTGGTTAGCAGTGTCCTCAGACGTGTTGTCCTTCTTGGATTCTGACGATTGAGACTCAGTGGCGTCGGCAGGTTTACTCACGCTCGGAACAGAAGGAGCTGACTGTGAATTATCCACGGTGGAGTCATCGCCACACGCGGTGAGCCCCAGCAAGGAGCTTGCAGCAATGACGGACACCATTCCGCGCGCCGCCCGCCGATGCGGATGACGATTGCTGAGTGCTGAGGTGCGTACTCGCAGAGTATTGAATGACATGAACGCCAGCCTACTTCCTTTTCTCTCGTGAAGACTCTTCTACTCTCGTGGGGACTCGTCAACGAAGAGAATCTCCACCCCGACGATGTCCTCTACTGCGAGCCTCTACTGCGGATCCTTCTGGATATGTCCGTTGATCTCACGGATCACGCCATTTTGGAACTTCACCTCATTACCGCCGGCGGGGATTGCAGCGAAGTCAGCCACTGGGAAACCAAAGCGACCTACCTCAAACCCCTCTTGAGCCCATGCGTCTCGGATCGCACCGTTCAGAATAGAGTGTGCGCCGGTTTCAGCGGACCAGTAAATCACTCCTCCATCGAACTCGGAGCGTTTGCCGTTCTTCGGGGTATCCAGTTCATCGGACTTTGGCCACTTCAGCCCAGATTCTGGTCCGCCGAGTTCCATGTATTTCTCGGCGATCTTACCTTGCACATACTGCGTGGAACCGTCTGGCTTGCGGACGATCACACCATTTTGGAACTGCTGGACAGCTCCACCCGCCACCTGGCGTTCGGCTGCCACAGGATAGCCCAGTGGACCATTCTCGTAGCCAGTCTTGCCCCATTCCTTCATGAAGTCATTCTTGACAGCAACAGCTCCCAGCTGTGGTGTCCAGTAAATGTGGCCGTTTTCAAACTTTACGAAGCGACCATTGTCCTTTTTCAGCGCTATTTCTTCAGTAAGGGGGTATCCGAGCCAGGACTGGGTGCCGTTCATACTGGAGTAGAGAGCACCGATACGGCCCCACAGGAAGTGAGCACCAGAGGATTGCTTCCAGAATGCGCGCCCTCCACGGAAGTCCTGGATCTTGCCTCCATCGGCACCATCATATTCATTCGAAATACAGGCTCCCAACTGAGGGAATTCGCCAATACGCCGCCCAATGTCGCCCTTCGTTTCACACTTCGCACCACGGTCTCCGGCGGGCAGGCTGAGAGCATTAGCGATATACGGCCATGCTTGCGTCATCTCAAATTGCCAATAAGGCCAGGAGTGGGTGCCCGATGGACGGAATTTGGACACCACGTTCACGCCTGCGCGCTTGGCGTAATTGACGAAGGTCTCGGTCGTCATTCGCGACATCATCTCTAGGCCCATGCCCACCGTATTCTCCGGCACGCCTGGGATTGGGCCATCTTTGTCAAAAGCGCCAGTGTTACCGTTACCGGCGGAGACGTAAACGCTCATATTCTTGAGATGCTCGACTCCCAGTTTTGGATCGTGGTCGATCCAGTCCTGAGAACCATATGGCCCCCACATCTTCTGAGCATCGTATCCACCACCGTCATGGGTGGCGTAGTCGATGGCCTGTGGCATGCCATACGAGGACACATCCAAGTAACCAGAGAAAGACCCCACAAACTTCCACATCTGTGGGAAGCGTTCCGCAAGGTTCATAGCGGCGGTGCCTCCCATGGAGAGACCGGTGATAGCGCGCTCATCATTAGAGCGCCATCCTTCACGAAGAACTGCTGGCAGCTCCTTAGTCAGGAAGGTTTCCCACTTGTAGTGCTTACCGTTATCTGGCTGTTGCCAGTCTGTGTAAAAGGACGATTCTCCGCCTACTGGCAGCACGACGTTAACGTTCTTGTCCGAGTAGAAGGATGCGATGTTGGTTTCGATTGTCCAACCAGACTCTTCTTCTTTGGCACGGAGTCCGTCAAGAGCCCACACGGTAGGAAATGTACGGTTGGGTTGGGAATACCAGTCGCGAGCGAGCAGCAACTGTACCTTAATGGGCTTGCCCGGCATTGCTGCTGAGTTGATAAAAACATTGGCCCAGCGGTCGGTAATCCACTCAACTCGATCCACAGATACCCCTTCCGGTAAACCTTTGAGATCCTGCCCGGTCACCTCAGTCGGGGTACGTTTTGGAGGATTACTTGGATTCAAGTAATCAGTTCCGGAGCCGGCTGGCACTGCGGACTGAGCATGGGCCGTTGGCAGGACGCTCTCGGCTGCTGGAGCTGGGATCAGCGGAAGTGCCAATACAGCAGCCAATGGCAGTGCCAGCGCTGCTGGTTTAATGCGACGGCTGGATCGCGCACCGGCAGACGCACCGGTAGTACGGCGTGGGGGGAGGATCGCGGCAATGCGCATAAGTCTTACTTCCTTAGATGAGCGTCAGGTGAGCGTCCGTAGCGAACGCTGTTTTTGTTGTCCGTGGTACGTGTAGCCCGCCTAGAGCCGACGCAGCCTAGAGATGTTCCGTGCGCGTGAGCTACGGTCCGTCTCATGCTCTTCGAAGCGAGTTCCCCTCCCGCTTCGAAATGCAGTTTCGGCATGTGACGGATGTCATTATGGCAAGGTTCTCGTCGGTTTCTCGGCAACACGCCCTAAACCTCAAGTTTTACTTGAGGTTTAGCCTATCAGAATTCCCTGACCAGCTGGAGAAAACGATAAGTTTATGGGCTCCGGTTTTACACGAACGTATCCGCGCAACCATACACGATCTCTTCCAACTCCCCTGCATGAAAAAACGCACCCTATGTGGGAGGGTGCGCTTATGGTGTCAGTGATGGCTCGGCACCACCTTGTCTCTCTCGAGGTTAAGGCAGCAACTGCGGGTATGCGAGATCAAACCTCTTAAGCTCCAACAGAAGATTTAATCTGACCACGGGCTGCGCCAAGCTCATTAGACCACAGACCCCAGTTATGGATACCCATCGCTGGATAGGAGGTTGCAATATTGGCCCCACCGGCACGGGCAGAAGCTTCAAAAGCACTCGTGGTGGCACGAGCCAAGAACTCCAATCCCATACCAGCTAGCACTCCACCGGGATCCTGAACCCAAAGACCAAGCTCTTCTGGGGTCGTAACACCGGTAGCAGCGGACAAGAACATATTGATGCCCTTGTATTTGCCAATCACAGCAGAGGTAGTTGGATCATTGCGAGTAAGCTGCTCCGAACCTGGCACTCCCCACATGTTCCAAATCTGCGCGCCTGGACCAGCCACATCCAACATGGCTACCTGGAGAGCGGCGTACATCGCTGGATCTGCAGTACTTGTGTAACCAGACAAGGAAGTCACCTGTTTGAACTGGTCGCGGTGATTTGCGGCAAGATTCAGAGCCGCGGTACCACCCATAGACAGGCCAGCAATAGCATTGTTGGTTGGGGAGACGCCGAAGTTAGACTGCAAATACGCAGGCAATTCGCGAGTGAGGAAGGTCTCCCACTTAGGGTTCTTCGGATGAGTATCTGGGCCAACAAATGAACCATTCCAGTCAGTATAGAACTGAGCCATACCACCCACTGGCATAACCAGGGTCACATTGTCATCCACGAAAGTCTGAGGAGCCCGGCCAGCGCGCGACCATTCGTTGTATACCGAACTAGCCCGCATACCGTCCAGCAGATACAGTCCTGCGTTTCCGCCGTTCTTAGCAGCACGGATCTGTACCTGGATCATCTGCCCCATCGATTGGGAATAGAGCCAGCAGTTCTGAACCCACCAGTTCTCCGGACCCCACGTACAACCCTTACGTAATTGGTCGCGATTTGCAGATGCAGCCGGAGCAGCTGCAACAGCCAAGCCAAGGGCAGTTGCCACCGCAACCAGCAGAGATACCAGGCGCTTCACCAGCGGCTGAGAAGTGTGTGTAGATGTCATATATTCCTTCTCCTGCAGAGGATTATCGGATGGTTACGTTACCAAACCTTTATGCGGCTGCCAAACGCTGCCCGATCTCCCCTTGCACCAGGGGAAACGAAGGCTAATAGCAGCACACAATCCGCTGTGTAGAACCGGCAATTTTTATGCAATAGATATCTTGTTAGAGATATCTATTGTGCGGCTCGCGTTTTATTAAATAAGCACGCTTGCTGGCCATTACATGGCTGCGATCCTCTACTTATGCGGTGCGGGAATATATCCTCATCAATTTTAAATTGAGGCTATCATCCCCATAAGGAGACGTACATATCAGCTGCCGAGGATCGCATAGCCTGTGCTTACGCAAGAGGGACAGAAATCAAACCCATAACCACAGCGACAGGAAACACCCTGGAACCGAAAGATTGGTTCCTACTCTCCTACGACAACGCCGGGATCACATATGCAGCGACCGCAATGCAAGCGAGCCAAGCAACGGCAAGCACCTGGAGGGTGCGGTCAGTCAACGCAATCTCATCTGGCGCGCCACCGTCACCGCGATCCACATCAGCGGCATAACGCAAAATAGCCACCGTAAACGGAACCATTGACAGTTGGTACCACACTGCTTCCGAACCGTTGACCTGCTGAGATAGGTCAAAGCCCCACAGAGCGTAGCTCAACACCACGGCAGTTGCAGACAATGTCCACACAAATCGCAGGTACGTCAACGTGTAGCTCTCCAAGGACTTACGAATCTTAGCGCCTGAGCGGAGAGACAATTTGAGCTCCGCATAGCGCTTACCAGCAGCCATGAACAGCGAACCAAATGCTGCCACCAGCAAGAACCACTGGGACAAGATGATCGCTGCGGCCACTCCACCGGCCATCGCGCGCAGCATAAATCCAGAACTGACCAACGCAATATCAATCACCGGCTGGTGCTTCCAGCCAAAGCAATATCCCAGTTGAAGTGCAATATAAACAGCGACGACGATCGCGAGTCCATACCCTGAACTAGCTAAGAAAGACCCGCAGACTGCGGCCAATATGAGCACCATAGCCATCACATATGCCGCGCGAACCGGCAATACTCCAGCTGCGATGGGACGGAAACGCTTAGTTGGGTGCGCACGGTCGGCTTCCACATCCCGTGCATCGTTAATGAGATAAATAGAACTCGCAGCCAAACAAAACGCAATAAAGGCGATCAATACATCCAGAACCACCCTTGTGGAAAACAGCGATTCACTCCCCGCGGCCAGAGGTGCGGCTACCACCAAGATGTTTTTTACCCACTGCTTCGGGCGCATAGCCTTGATCATGCCGTCGACCACATTTTTCGGAGGCTGTGGAGTCTTCGCATCCGTACCTGTGCTCGTGGCGCTGTTGTTCTCAAGACCCGAAGTATGCGGCTCGGGGTCAAGGAACGGTTGTGCTTGAGATTCGCTGGAGCGTTCGCTCACCGTTTCTCCTTGTAGTTGTGTGAGTGTATCTGTGTGTAATTCCGCATCTCCCCACCTCGGCGGGGATCACTTGGCTACTTTTTCTTCACTCCAAAGTGACGCACAATCTTCGCTGTGGCAAAACCGATGAGGCTGCCGGAAACTACATCCGTTGGGTAGTGTACGCCTAGCACCATACGAGACAAGGCCATCGCCGGCACGCCCAGCAATGGCATCTTTCTGCCGGTGATGTCACTCAGCGATACCAAAGCTGCTGTTGAACTTGTTGCGTGAGAAGAAGGAAAACTCAGCCGGGAAGGAGTTCCCACCCCAATCTTGATGTCCGATGCATGCGGGCGCGGACGGCGGATGACCCGTTTGATCACCACAGATGCAGCATGCGCCACGAAGGCGGACACTCCCATTGCCACCCATTCCGGTCTGCGATCAGGATTCTTCTCGACTGCATAGCCTAGACCGGACAAAGCGAACCAGCCCAGGGCATGCTCGCCAAAATGGCTCATCCCTCGTGCCGTTGTCAATGCACCAGGTATGTCGAATAACACATCCTGGAGGGACACCAACACGCGGGATTCGCCGAACGGATCGCCCTTAATCTGAGCGCTCATTTAAGCCTCCGGCTCAAAGATCTGCTTCCAGGCCTCCCGACTAGCAAGTTCAGGAGCTGCGGCTTGGTAGCGGTCGCGCATTTCAGCAAACTTCTCCAGCACCTTCTTCTGCAAAGCCGCGGATTCCTTTGCCAAAGCCAGCGCCTGATCACGGTCACGTTTGCGGTAGACAACACCTTTACCGTCAGCAGTTGTGACAGTGGCGCCATCGACGCGCGACAAGCTAAACCAACGTGCCTCGATAGGCGTGAGGTTTACCTGCGGAGCTTCGTGGTGGCGCGGATCCGCCGTCTTCGCATTATTGAACAGCCCCTGAGCTAATGTCTTAATCTTGGACACGGGATTCAACGGAATCGTTGTGAGACCTGGCCGTGCGCCGGTGGGATTCGGTAAATCAGCCGCCGAACGGATGATCGTGGCGTCGGAATAATTTTTACGCATCCCGTTGATCCGAGGCAGAGCAGACTCGAGGATCTCAAACAAATGCTCTGGCCCAGCCAGGAAGTCCTTCATTGCCTCATTATGGATGGCCACGGTGGAGTATTCCAGGCACAGCAGATGCTTAGCAGTTGCCTTAGCCTGGGACAGCATTAAGCGCTTTGGATCCTTAAGCCCCTGGATGGCCGCGACAATCAGTCGATTACGCAGGTGGAAGTAGGCTTGCCAGTCAATCGCGTCATCTTTGTCGGTCCACGCCATGTGCCAGATAGCGATTCCTGGCCACGATGCAGTTGGGTAGCCCGCATCTTTGGCACGCAGAGCGTATTCGTTATCGTCCCACTTAATAAACAACGGCAAGGGCTGACCGATGGTATCCGCAACCACGCGTGGAATCATGCACATCCACCAACCGTTGTAATCAACATCGATACGGCGGTGCAGGTTCCTAGAATTTGGAGACCTATCAGTAGGAGTGCCGTGAGCTCCTTCCTCGGAGCAGTCACGCAATGGGTGCTTGTAAAAATCATGGTCATAGTGGGTGTGCGGCGCCCCGCCCCACATGAAGTTCTGCCAATCCATAACTTCGCCCATGGTATGCAGGTGACTGCGTTCCAGGAGGTTGAGCATCTGTCCTCCGACCAGCATGGGGGACTTGGCATATCGAGCAACTGCGAGGGCTCGCAAGATGGAGTCCGGCTCAATCGCAATGTCGTCATCCATGTAAAGAATGTATGGGCTGGTGGTACCACGCTCATCGTGGCGAGCTTCATACATGATGCGGGAGTATCCGCCGGATCCGCCGAGGTTACCCTGCTGGATGATGCGCAAGCGGTCGCCATAATGAGCTGCTACTGTGTCAAAGCCGGGTTGGTCTGCCGGATGCTGATTGCCCTGGTCTGGCATGATGACGGCCTCAACTACCGCGTCGACGACCGGGTCCGAGGAAAGAGCCTCGAGTGCCGCGACCGCGTCGGTTGGTCGGTTGAATGTGGGGATGCCGATAGTCACCTTAGATTCCGCCGCCGGGAGGGTATCACCCGGTTCCAGTTGTCGTGTCTCACCAGTCGCCATGTCGCGATAGATGGTGGGAGTTTTCACGACCTGCTCGCCGGCTTCCTTGGTGGCATACCACCCAGCATGGTGAATAGTAGTTTCGGATTCTGCTGTGATGTCGAACCAAATCCAACCACCATCTTCGAAATTATCCAGAGGAATGGTGAATTCCGCTTCACCGTTTCCTTCGGCGTCCACCTCAACGATGTCCCCGGTCACAGCGATGCGGGAACCGTCGATTTTGGAGCGGTAGATGTCAATGCGTGCATCACCGCTCAGGCTTACGCGCAGCTGTACTTCGGTCAACTGCGACCAGCGACGCCAGTAGCTCGCCGGAAAAGCATTGAAATAAGTCTCGAAGGATACTTCGGTACCCGCTGGGATGATGCACTCAGTGCGGGAGAGGGCAGTGACACGACCAGGGGTCGATTCATTCTCAACGATGTACAGGGAACGTACATCACGTGGCTCTCCGCGCTGAGGCAGAATGATGCGAGCAAGGCGGGTGGTATCAACCGTGGCAAATGCCTTTTGATCAGTTCCGGGGGTGGAATCAGACATGGAAAAAGCGCTAGCCTTCACGAGTAGACAATAAGACAGGGTTGATTATCCCTTATTTCAACCCGGCTGGCTTAATTCGCCACGCCTTAGTTTTCGCGTTTCTATCCTCTGTGGGTTTCCGCGCCCACTTCACTTCAACTCTTGGCGCGGACTACTGGACGGACTTCGTCCATTCTCATTGCACAGATCCCCACATGTCATTTCACATGCGGGGATCCTGAGTATATCTATGGGCACCGTGCGTTAAATCTTCCGAGCCATGATGTAGGCCACCTGACGAGAACCCTCATGGGTCAAGTGGTTGGTCATGTTGTACGGAGTGGACTCGTTGTCCACAATGCCAGAGACCCAACGGCGATCGGCAGGCGCACAAGTATCGTGACCAGCGGTCTCTGCCTCCAAGCTCTGGAAAGACACTCTCTTTACACGAGCTGTCTCCTGCATCCATGCATGCACTGCATTAAGCATGTTACGGATTGGGATCACCGGGAGAGCGCCAGATTCGATGCCGTTAAAGTGCACTGGGCAGAACTCACCATTAGGACCCGCCAACTGTGGGTATCCCATGAGCGTAATGCGTGCATTTGGAGAAATTGCACGTACGCGATCAATCTGAGCACCCACGGCGTCAAGGTAGCGGCGCTGTTGAGTCTCGAAGAGATCCAAGCCCTTATAGGTGTCGTTCAAGCCAATCTGGAAAACGACTTTCGCTGTGTTGGGAGTGAGTTTGCGTTGACCGATTGCCTGGTCAACCTGGGTGCTGAGAAGCTTCTCTGGTGCTTCCGGGGCATAAGCGACCGCGCCGTTACAAGGGAAATCATCGACGGGAAGCCCGGTCGCCCACGCCAAATGCGGCGCAATACGTTCAGCTCCCCGCGGGCAGCGTCCTTCAGCTGGCACATTCGGAGAGACTTTGCCTGGCCCCTGGACGTACTCAGTGATGCCCGCGTATGCGTTGGCGGTCATTGAATCGCCGAATAGGACGATATTGCGTGGTGCTGCTTCAGCCGATGGGGCTAGGGACACAGCAGTTGCCAGTGCAGTAGCGACGGCAACCAGGGTGGCCTTGAAGGAGGCACGCTGCTTGGTCATTCAGTCTCTCCGATCAAAACGTTCAGGTGAGGTCACTCAACCAACCTCATCTGTCACTTGCGTAACATTTCTGTGTGTTTTCAAAACAATACCCTCGCCTTATCGCCCACACATAAAATTCTGTTACACACTCAGAATCAACCGATCCTCCCCCACTCAGCTACCTGGCCTTTCCCCTCCCAACTACCTAATCCTCCCCTCCCGAAGTCACCATATTTTATTTCATATTTATAGCAACAGCATGCAACCCGCCCCGTGCCCCTTGCGAGGAATACCTGTCACCAGGAACTCAGACTCACCGGGAACCCAGAGCGGGTCAATGTGGGATCGGCCTACAGTAGCGGCTCCAACTTGTTGTCATACATGGACAAAGCGGCGCCAATAGCCATGTGCATATCCAGATACTGGTAAGTACCCAGACGTCCGCCAAAGAACACCCTCTCGTTAGTTGTCTCAGCATCGGCTAATTCACGATACTTCAACAGCATCTCGCGGTCTTCCGGGGTGTTAATTGGGTAGTACGGCTCATCGTCGTCATCGGCAAAGCGCGAAAACTCCTTCATGATGACCGTCTTATCCTTCGGATACTTGTCTTCGCGCTCCGGGTGGAAGTGACGGAACTCATGAATGCGAGTGAACGGGAACTCTGCGTCGTTGTAATTCATCACTGGAGTGCCCTGGAAGTCGCCAGTGTTCAACACCTCCGTCTCAAAGTCCAGGGTGCGCCAACCCAAACGCCCCTCAGCATAATCAAAGTAGCGATCCAGCGGGCCCGTGTACACCACCGGAGCATCGGGAGACTCGGATCGGATATCCTCACGCACAGCGAACCAGTCCGTTTCCAAACGCACCTCGATGTTCTCATGCTTCGCCATGTTCTCCAGCCAGGCGGTATATCCCTCGACCGGCAGTCCCTCGTACGTGTCGTTGAAGTAACGGTTGTTGAACGTATAGCGCACTGGCAGGCGCGTAATGTTCCCCGCCGGCAACTCCTTTGGATCGGTCTGCCACTGCTTGGCGGTGTAATCGCGAACGAACGCCTCATACAGGGGGCGGCCAATCAAAGCGATCGCCTTCTCCTCCAGATTCTGTGCCTCGTCCACGTCAATCTCGCCTGCTTGCTCCTTAATAAGCTGCCGAGCCTCGTCCGGGGAGTAGTACTTACCAAAGAACTGGTTAATCAGCCCTAATCCCATCGGGAACTGGTAGGCAGTGCCCTTGTGCATGGCGAACACTCGGTGCTGGTAATCAGTGAAGTCCGTAAACTGGTTCACGTAATCCCACACGCGCTTATTGGAGGTGTGGAATAGGTGGGCTCCATACTTGTGGATTTCAATACCAGTCTCTGGCTCAGCCTCGGAGTACGCATTACCACCAATGTGGTTACGCTTCTCGACGATAAGCACGCGCGCGTTCTTCTGGCTGGCGGCTCGCTCGGCCACAGTGAGACCGAAAAAACCACTACCAACCACGATCAGGTCATATTTGCCATTTCCGCTCATGCTCACTCACACTACCTGCGAACTTCCACAACATGCAGCAATTACGCTGGGCGGGTCACCCTTGTTTCTCCCCAAGCCACCTCAGAGCCCAGTCAGGCAGTTTCTCCACCAGAGGACGCAGCCACCTTTCTGTCCATTCCAAGGAGCCAGTTCGCCACATAATGATGAAGATGCCGATGAAGATAATCCAGATAACTATGAGCATCACAACTATCCAAAATCCTTTGACTGCTTTGCTTTGGGGGCGCCACCAATCCTCAAATTTGTCGTACTGACGGATACCGAATGCAAGGACGTTGTTTGGCCATGCCAGTTCTAGCGATAGGATACCGACGCCCAAAAACACCGTGAACCAGCCCGGCCCAGGGAATGGAATGGTAATAAGACCAAAGATAACCACGAGCCAGCCACCGACCAAGGTCAATGGCCGAACGAGCCATCCATGCTTCTTCTGTTTGAGACGGCGGTGATGCATGTGCACTTTGCTTACTTTGCGCGTTACCGCCTCACCCATTTTTGACATAAGTTCCACCCTACGGCAGTCACCGCACCCCACAGATATTTTGGACCGCAAACCCCCGTGCGCAAGTACCGTCCCATTCTCGTCCAGGCTGGACATCACGCGAGAGAGGCACACCCCGGGGCGCAGGTACCGTCCGCACTCATGACCGGAGATTTCGCATCCGAGACGCAAACCTCAGTACACATGCGCCGTCGCCGGAAATCCTAAAGAAACCAGGTTTCTAAAATCTCGGCCACACCGTCATTGTCGTTATCACCGGTGATGATGTCCGCGGCGTTTTTCACATCATCATGTGCATTCCCCATCGCTACCCCTACCCCCGCCCAAGTGAGCATTTCCAGGTCATTCGGCATGTCCCCGAAGGCCACCGCATCCTCGCCCGTCACACCCATCTGCTCCGCGATCCACTGCAAGGCCGATTGTTTGGAAACCCCCGGCGCGCTGATCTCCACCAGTCCACCATCCCAACTGAATGTGACGTTCACGTGTTGTGAATTGAGTCTGGGAGCAACTGCCTCATAGAGCTCTTGTGAGCACACGCGCGGATTGCGCACCAGCAATTTCACAGCAGGTTGCGCCACCAGCTCTTCCAGGCTCATCTCCTTATGCTCCTCAGAGAGCCACGCATGATCATAAGACCGTGTCACGCAGAATAGTTCGTCCGCTCGGTCAAATGCGCTAGTTCCTACCCGTTCTACGCCAAATGTCACGCCTTCCAGCGCAGGTTCTTCCTGATTTGCTGTCACATCCGACGCCAACCTCGCCACCGTATCGGTCAAGACGGCGGGTTGCAGCTCCACTGCCCGGATGATCTTGTCCCTGGCCGAGTCGTAAATCACCGCCCCATTGGCACACACGCACAAGGGCTTGACTACAAGTTGTTCCAGCACCGGAAGCAGCCAGCGCGCCGGGCGGCCTGTCGCCAGGGAAAACACTGTGCCCTGGCGTTTCATGTTTGCCACGACGTTACGCAAACGTGGGCTGACGCGCTCCTTGCTGTTGAGGAATGTACCGTCAATATCTGACACGACGAACAGCGGAGCGGGACGTTCTGCGAGTGGGGCGGTGCGCTGCATAAACCGTGGCTCCAAAAATACGTAAAACGGCGAGTTTAGTTTGTGCGGATTTTCCGGAGGCGCTGCTTCACCCGCACCAATAACTTTTTCACACCAGTGGCGTTCGCCAATTCAGCCCGGTCTGTGGCTTGCTGCACCCCGAGCATGGCGTTGCGCTCAGCGCGTTTCTTCTTGCGCTCTTCAGCGTCTTTGCGGTCCTGTATGGTTGCTTCTTCGAGAGTTGGAGCACTGCCTCCCATAGACGCAGGTACCCAGTATTCACCCTCAGGCATCGGGCCGAAACGTTCCACGTATTCATTGCGGGCCTTGAGCAACAGTTCCTGCATAGCAGTACGTAGTCGCTCCGTAGTTTCCTTCGCATCTGCGGTGACTTCTACCGGCTCACCCACGTACATAATGATCTTGGCATTTTTCGGACGCCATACGGAGGGGTAGCCCTTGGTCCATACTCGCTGCGATCCCCACAAAATGAGCGGGATGAGCGGTACACCGCCTTCATATGCGATACGTGCTGCCCCCTCACGCAACTCCTTAATCTCGAAAGAGCGAGAGATGGTGGCCTCTGGGAAAATGCCCACAAGTTGCCCTTGCTTCAAACGGCGTACGGCTTCTCGTGCGGACTCCGCCCCTGCTTCACGATCCACTGGGATGTGTTTCAAACTCCGCATAATCTGGCCGGCAACAGGGGTATCAAAGATCTCCTTCTTCGCCATGTAGCGAACCAGACGTCCACCGTTGAATGCAGCCGGGATGCCGCCATAGACAAAGTCCCAATACCCCGTGTGATTCATTGCGATCATCGCCGGCCCATCCTGCGGAATACGCTCTGCATGCTTGATGAACACCTCAAGCCGCTGAACATACTTCATCCAGAACTTGGCGAAAGGAATAACAATGCGCCCATACACCAACTCCTTACTCTCAGGGTGGCTGAAGGTCGGGGTGAAATCGGACGGAAAGTGAAAGTTACTCACGGCGAACATATCCTCTACAAGACACGAAGGTTGGCGTCGGAAAAAGTCGGCTACAAGAAAAGAATCGAAAAGGGAGTAGGCAGAGGGGAGCCATCCTTGCCTAGCTGTGCTGACGGTTTCACTACTGAGACTCCCTTGGCCCGTAGGGGTTAGTGCACAGGCGTGAGGACATCCTTGCCTACAAACGGGCGCAGAGCTTCCGGAACCACCACGGAGCCGTCGGACTGCTGGTTGTTCTCCAAGATAGCTACCAGCCACCGAGTGGTAGCCAGCGTACCGTTCAGCGTGGCAACGGTCTGAGGCTTGCCATTTTCATCACGGTAACGAGTCTTCAAACGGCGACCCTGGAATGTTGTGCAGTTAGAGGTCGAGGTCAACTCACGGTAAGTATTTTGGGTGGGAACCCACGCCTCTGTATCAAACTTACGCGCAGCGGAGGAGCCCAAATCGCCACCCGCCACGTCGATTACCCGGTATGGAACGTTCATGGCGGCCAGCATCTCCTTCTCCATCCCCAGGAGTTTCTGGTGCTGTTCGTGAGCCTCCTCCGGCTTGCAGTAAACAAACATCTCCAGTTTGTCGAACTGGTGCACGCGGATGATGCCACGGGTGTCTTTACCGTAGGAGCCTGCCTCACGGCGGAAGCACGAAGACCATCCCGCGTAGCGCACCGGCCCGTCGGACAGATCGATAATCTCATCGGAATGATAACCGGCAAGTGCAACCTCAGAGGTACCGACGAGGTAAAGGTCGTCCTCCTCCAAGTGATAAACCTCATCAGCGTGGGCACCTAAGAAACCAGTGCCGGCCATAATGTCAGGCCGAACCAACACTGGAGGAATCATGAGTTGAAAACCATGAGCCATCGCCTTTTGAACGGCTAATTGGAGCATTCCCAGTTGCAAGAGAGCGCCATCACCGGTGAGGAAGTAAAAACGAGCCCCGGAGACTTTCGTTCCACGCTTCATATCGATGAGCCCGAGGGATTCGCCCAGTTCTAGGTGATCCTTCGGCTCAAAGTCGAATTCCGGAGGGGTCCCAATGTGCTCGAGGACAACAAAGTCCTCTTCGCCTCCAGCGGGGGCGCCTTCTTCCACAACGTTGGAAATTTTCATCTGCAGGTCATACACAGCCTGTTCAGCGGCGTTCTGCTCCGCCTCTAGCTCCTTGACGCGCTCAGCTTTGGCCTTACCTTCCTCGCGAAGCTTCGCCTTGTCCTCATCTGAAGCGCTCCGCATCAGCTTGCCCATGTCTTTGCTGAAAGCTTTCTGCTCGGAACGAGCGGAATCGGCAGCTGCAATCGCTTCACGACGCCGGGAATCAGCCTCCAACAGCTGATCCACTAACCCCTCATCTTCTCCTCGAGTCCGTTGAGATGCGCGCACGAGTTCAGGATTGTCCCACAGGAGCTTAAGATCGATCATGCTACTTAGCTTAGCTATAGTGGCCGTACGAGACCCACTTAACTCAACCCAGTTATTGGATCACCCCGCTATGGGAAGGCAGCGCTGTCAAATTAGCCTCGCGCCGCATCGTGGAGCTTTATGCTGACTCGCTTAATGCCCGACCTGACCGACGCCACTACCTGCCGAAATCGGAAGTGAAAAGCCTTGAGCATTAGCCGTTCACAGCGCGCACGACGTTCGCGCTCTCTCACTGTGGTTCTCACCGCGATGCTGTGCGGTGGTGTGAGCGCGGGTGCTTACGGGTACATGTCGCCAAAGGATTCCAACCCTCTGGCAGCCCAGGTTCATAACACCAAAGCTCCCGCAGAACCCGAGGTCCCAACATTCACAGATGCAGACACCGGCTCCTGCGTGAACTGGACTCCCGGTAAAGACGGCCTCAATACGGGGTTTACCAGTGTGGAGTGTGCGCAGCCGCATCGCTTTGAGGTTTCTGCTCGTGAAGACCTCAGCAAGTACCCCACCAGTGAATTCGGTAAAGATGCACAACGGCCCGGCCTAGAACGTCAACAGCAGCTCACTGCCGAGCTATGCAACGGCCCAACTTTGGCCTACCTAAAGGGCAAGTTGGATCCTGAGGGACGTTATCAAATCTCCCCTATTCTCCCACCGGCCTCGTACTGGGAAAAGGGCGACCGCACAATGCTCTGCGGGGTGATGGTTCCCGACGCGAATGGTCGTTCCGTTGAGACTGTGGGACTAGCTGCAGAAACCGACCAGGCACGAGCCTATCCTGCAGATACGTGTGTACGCGTGGACAACAACGTTCCCGTCCAAGTTCCCTGCAACCAGGATCACACGTGGCAGGTCACGGACGTTGTGAACCTCGCTAGCGCCTTCCCAGATGCATGGCCGAATGACGATAAACAAAACGAGTTTCTCAATAAACGATGCACGGAAGCTGCCCAGAAGTACCTCGGCAGCGATGACAATCTTTACTACTCCACCTTGACACCGTTTTGGACAACAATCCACGCTCAGTCTTGGGAAGCAGGTTCCCGCACCGTGAACTGTGCACTCACCTTCGGTCGCGAAGGCGGAGGGTTCGCTGTCTTAAATGGCGATGTCCGCCAGGGTTTCACCATTGATGGCAAGCAACCGGTTACTCCTCCCAAGCGTAATCCACTGCGCTCAGAAGCAAACAACCAAGCCCCCACGGACAGTGGTGCCGGAACCAATAATTCCGGCACGTCACCAGCGCAGGGACAATAGGGTCGCGCTGAGAATTACCAGCCCCTTCACAGGAAAAACACTCACCATGGCGTTGTATGTCACCGAGGAAGAGTTCGACGAACTCGTTGACTTAGGGCTGCAACGCATCCCTCGGGAAATACTGCGCCACGTCACTAACGTGGCGATCGTCGTCGAGGATGCCAACAGTGAGGACCCCACTATTCTGGGGCTGTATGAGGGCGTTGCGCTCACCGACCGCACCAGTGAATACACGTCCATCCTTCCGGACAAGATCTCTATTTACCGGCAGCCGCTATGCGAGATGGCAGCCAACCATACGGAGCTCGTCGAACAGGTCGCCATTACCGTTATTCATGAACTGGCTCATCACTTTGGTATCGATGACGAACGCCTGCACGAACTGGGCTGGGCTTAGGCGGCCGTGATGTATCTCCTGTGGAATCTCTCCTGTGAGGACTCTTAGGTTCCCGCAGTGATTCTTCGACACGTGAGGACTACTGGGTTTCCTGCGGTGATTCTTCGACACGTGAGGACTATTGAGTTCGTGGGGAATGGGTCTATGGCGAATAGGGCTGCGGGCGTCCATGTTCACCCCATTCGACGATGGTGAAGGCACCGTATCCCTTCAGAAAATCCTGCGCAATGGCCTCTGCAAGCTGGTCCACATTGTGGGGAATCTCAAGCTGAATAAAATGCGAATTCTGCAAATACCCCTGAAAGGCCCACTCTGGATCCACAGCCCCCAAGTAACGAGCCACTAAACGGATCACTGCGCCGTGGCTAACCAGTGCAATCTCTGCTGATTCGGAGCCTTTCGTCCCCGCCGGGTGCATCTGTTCTTCTACTTTCACTGCGGCCATGAGAGCCAGCAACTGCGTCACATACGTCCGCAAAACCTGGGCGCCAGTGCTACCGCCGGGCATCGAGAGCTCCACGTTCCCCGCCATCCATGAACCAAGGATGGTGTGGTATCCCACGAGGGAATCATGGTCGGTTTTCATCTCATAGTTACCAGCGGGAATCTCACTCACACCGTGGATCATCGCTAGCTTCTCACCCAATTCCCCAGCGAGAAAAGTCGCGGTGGCGTCGGAAAAAGAAGAAAGATCTTTCCCTGTGAAGAAGGAGGAAAAAGCTGAGCCAGGGCCAGACGGCGCCAAACAGCCATCGAAGTCAACGAAACTCGCTGCCAGCTGCGCCGCAGTCTGTTGTGCACGCGCAGCCTGGCTAGATAGAACGTGAAGACAGCTCGAACGCTGCGCGAGAATGCGCCCCACGCTGGTGGCTTGTTCACGCCCCAATTCAGTGAGATCTGCACCGGGCAAGGCTGTATCCAGCGCGCGGATTTCGTTCGATGTCGTCTGTCCGTGCCTGACCAAAAACAGGTGGCTCACTGGCAACGATCCTCTCCAGGCATGGTGTCGTTGGGGGCGTGATCGTGGAAACGGGAACGGTTAGAGGTTAGACCGGTGCAGCAGTTGGCGCACCCATTCCTTAGACTCAGCGTAATCCGGAGGGGTATGTCCTGCCGGAGGAATACGTCCGTCAGCGTCCAACACTGCGCGCGGCCATGAACCCATAAACCTCAGCTCATGGGTGCTGCGCTTCAGTCCGGCCAAAGCTTCCGCCACAGAATCATCTTCGATGTGCCCCACGATGCCCACATGGAAACTGTACGGGCTGCCTTCCCTATGCGTGGGTCGGGAGCTGATACGGGACATGTCCACACCACGAGTAGCTAACTCTGCTAAGGCCGTCATGAGGCTAGAGGGTTCATTCTTCAGTGTGAAAATCACCCCGGTACGGTCATCGCCGGTACGAGCGGGAATCTCACCCGGCTGTCGAACCAAAACAAAACGCGTGAAAGCACCCTTCATATCGGCCACTCCCTCTGCCAGCGCTTCCAAGGCAAAAAGCTCCCCGGCACGCGCAGGGGCGGCCGCTGCATCAGCCTTGCCCTCCGCTACGGCCTGAGCTGCCGCTGCGTTACTCGACGCGGGAATGAAATCCACATTGTGTAGGTGATCTCTCACCCAACTGCGCACCTGAGCCTCAGCGACAGGATGGGTGGTGAAAGTCTTAATATCTTGTAGTTGAGTTCCCGGACGGACCAGGATGGAGAAGACGATCGGCACCAAGGTTTCACGGATGACCTGAAGACGAGACCCATTGGCCAGTGCATCTTCAGTCTGAGCGACTGGCCCGTCCACGACGGATTCCAGAGCAACCACCGCATAATCCGCCTCCCCGGCACGCACCTTATCGAGCGCGATTCGTGGAGAGTGCACCGGCGTGCTCCGACAATCTACTGGCAAGTGACCTGCGGCGATCAGATCGTGCAGGGCCTGTTCAGTGAAGGTTCCACGCGGTCCGAGAAAAGCGACGGTCGGGGTGCCAGTAATTGCGTTGCTCATGAACTTCACTGTAGCTGTCTCATCCAGCGAGTAGGGTGAGCAGCGATGCATGATACCTCCTTTCCTTCCTCCTCTTTCGCGCAGCGCTTGGCGCATGCTGTGGATGTGACTGGACTATCCCCTGCGGAGCTAGGGATCGCCAGGGTCTATGAACGGGCGCATAGTCTTCACCCCTACCCGTCGGATTTCTTCTCGACGCCACCGCAGCCACACCAACAGTCCCCCCTTTATGGCCAGGAAGTGCTCATTAAGGACTTACAACAGGTGGAAGGCGAGATCGCAACTTTTGGCAGTGAACGGCTTTCACGTACCGCTATGTATCATGATTCCGCTGCTCGGCGCCTGTTATCTCACGGTGCCATCCTGGTCGGGGCCAGCAGCACTTCAGAGTTCGGTGCGACCGCCTACACCGAACCGGTTGGGCAAGTGGCGCCGGTCAATCCACTCAACCCGGAATTCATGTGTGGCGGTTCCTCTGGCGGTGCGGCGGTCGCTGTTGCGCGGGGTCTTGTGGACATTGCTCACGCCACTGACGGAGGTGGCTCTATCCGCATTCCTGCTGCTTGTTGCGGCTTGGTGGGGTTGAAACCAGTGCACGATAATTCCATCGGAGGCTTCACCCCGGTGGCTCACGGTTTCCTGGCCAAGGATCTGTACACCACGGCTCGAGCCTACGGACTCCAACTTCCGGAGCTATCTTCTTTCGCGGACGCCCCGCTACGCATCGGTTATACCAATAGGCCTTTTCATTCCCTCACCACTGTGGATCCCCAGATCGCAGCGGCGACTGCTGCGGTAACAGGCTTGCTAGCCTCCACCCCGGCAGTGGAATCGGTCATTCAGGCTCCCGCGCCGTACGCCCCCGAAAAGTTCTCTCTGTTCACGGAGTTCTTCGCCTCTCACTGCACAGACTTACCTGCACCGCTTTCACCAATCACCTCGTGGCTTAAAGAGCAAGGACGGATGGTGGACAAGTGGCGTCTGGAAAAAGTGCACGCGGAACTCCAGGCCGTTCAGCACGAAGTCAGCATCTCCTGGCAGGATCTGGATCTCGTCGCTACTCCAATGCTTGCGTGCGCTCCCCCACCTCCGGGTACATTCTCCGCCCTAGAGCCCCGCTTGAATTTCCTCGCGCAGACTGCATGGACACCATGGGGAACGCTATGGAATATGACCGGCTGGGCTTGCGTATCCGTTCCTTTAGTTCATCCCACGAAGGTACCGGGGCGCTGGCCCATCTCGCTTTTGCTAGGAGCAGTCAGTGATCGCGTCTCTGAAGGCGCATTGCTGGCATTAGCTCGTAGCGTGCAGCATCTCGCGGGCATGTTGCCAGCGGAGTCGCTTTCTTTGGCCGCACCTGGAGACATCGAAAAACTCGGCTACCGGCCTACCCCTGCACCCCATACACTTTCTGAGCATGGCCACGGTGATCGTCCATGTCACTAAACCAACGCCCCTCACACGGTGGTTATGACAATGTCGCCGCCGTACGCTGGGAGCTCCTCATCGTCTTGACCGTCACCTATGGAGCTTCTGGGCTGCGCGCGATTTTACGATTGATCGACGCCACCCTCAGCTCCACAAAACTCAATGAGCAAACCGCCACGCTTAACGCCCAGCAGTCCCCTACGCCCTGGCTAGACCCTTTGCTACAGATCAGCAGTAGCGGCGTATTATTCGCCTGGGGCGGGCTCGCTGTTTTGCTTTTGCTCAGGCATGTTCCTTTAAGAACGAACCTCGCACCCCGCACCGTGTGGCGCATGCGTAGCAAGGACTGGCTATTTGGTGCAGGCTTAGCAGCCATCATCGGTTTGCCGGGGCTGCTGTTTTACTTCACTGCCTTACATTTAGGGCTAACAAAGCAAGTCGTTCCCTCCGGCCTTGACGACAATGTCTGGCAACTACCACTGCTCATCCTCAACTCTTGGGCTAATGGCTTTGCCGAGGAGATTATTGTTGTCGCCTGGCTCGGTACACGCTTACGGCAATTACGAGTGCCCTGGCCATGGGTTTTCTTCTTCAGCGCGCTGTTGAGAGGCAGCTATCACCTCTACCAGGGATATTCAGCCGGTGTGGGGAATATCGTCATGGGGCTGTTTTACCTCTGGTATTGGAAGAAAACCGGCCGCGTATGGCCGCTCATTATCGCCCACGGGCTTATCGATAGCGTCGCCTTCGTTGGCTATACGATGCTCGGCGGTATCCCCGGCTAGTTCATCAGCACAGCTCGTCAGCGGCGCGCAGGGTTACTACGGCCGTGTGCGCAGCTAGTGCGGCGCAATGTGGGCTACGATGTCCCACATGAATTCACGTCCCGGCGATTACTCACACAAGGATGATGACTGCGCATACGACCATAACGGCAATCCCCTCGTGGATCGCTTTGGCCGTCCAGTACGTCGCCGTTCCAACCTGCCGCGACCACAATCTTCAAACTCCCACTCCGATCAATCGCGAGCCGGCATACGACGCTCCTCTACGTCCAGCCCCAACTCTAATAGCACAGGCCGGCATCGTCGCCCATCTGCTCAACCTCAGCCTCCGCAGTACCGACGTACCATCGCCCCAGGCTCCAGTGCTCACTCCGGCTATCAGGATTATTCCAATGCCGCGTACCCAGCTGGGGATTACCCTCCTGATAGGTACGCTGCTCGGAGTTCCCGCAACAGCGCCTATTCTTCTCAGGGATACGGCGATAACCAGGACTATCGCGACAGAGAACACGCTCCCCGGGCTGGTTATGACCAACGCCTCTCTGCCTCTCAGTATGGACGAGACGGGCAGCGGTGGCGTCGCCCTCAGGCGAAAAACACTTCTTTCAAGCGCCGTCGCTTTCCACTTTTCAAAACCTTGGGCGCGATTCTCCTCGTGCTCTGTGCCCTAGTGATCGGTACTGGAATATGGGTTGATACTTCCCTCAACCGCACTGATGCGCTCACCACATACGACGGGCGCCCTGGCAACACGAAGGGCACCAATTGGCTGCTCGTGGGCAGCGATTCCCGCGCCGGGCTTTCCGAAGCGGATGCGGAGAGATTATCCGCGGGGGAAATCAACGATTCGGCAGGGCGCACAGACACCATCATGGTCGTGAACATCCCTACATTCGGCGGTAAGCCGAAGATTATTAGCTTCCCCCGGGACAGTTACGTCAATATCCCTGGCCACGGTATGAATAAGATCAACGCCGCCTTCAGCCTAGGGGGACCACAACTATTACAAAAGACCATCGAACAGGCCACTGGATGGCGTATTGACCACTATGCAGAAATCGGCTTCGGCGGCTTTGCCAGCCTGGTGGATAGCGTGGGCGGGATCACCATGTGCCTCGACCAACCACTGCAGGATCCGATGGCGGGCATCAATCTGCAAGCGGGATGCCAGAAAATGAACGGTGTGACAGCCTTGGGCTATGTACGCTCCCGCTACACGTCCGCCGGAGGCGATCTTGACCGTGCGCGGCGTCAGCGGGAATTCGTATCCGCGCTGAGCAAGAAAATCGCTAGTCCAGGCACGCTACTCAATCCGTTCACATTCTTCCCCGTGGTGAAAGGGATGACCGGCTCACTGACCGTGGACAAGGGTACCCATGTATGGAACCTCACTCGGCTGGGGTTGGCTATTGCTGGCGGCACCGAGCAAGTAGAAATCCCCGTGGCTGGTTATCAAGATCTGGACGTGGGCAACGTGGTTATGTGGGACGAGCAGGGCGCGGAACAACTCTTCGCATCCCTCAGATAGCTCAGACAGACCACATAACCGATGCGAAATAGGCCAACCACATGCACCGGCGTACAGCGTGCGAACGGTAGTGGACGGAATTCACCCACCCACGCGCGCCCATAAGCTTGTGCCCACTGCGAACGCTGCGAACACAAGCACACTAGCGGATGGTCACTTCGCGGGAGATGATCGTCTGTTTAGACTTATGCTCATCAGCGGTCAAGGCATCTGTGGAGGCGATAGCGCCGCTAATCTTCTTGTCTAAAGCTTCCAGGCCAGCTGCCCAGTGGCTGTGTTCCTTGGAATTGTCAAGATCCCATACCGGAACCAACACGCCGTGTGTACGGAATACACCGGCGAACTTGGATCCTTCACCCACGTGCAACTCTCCAGCCGCATGTACGCGTGCTAAAGCGTTCAGTAGGTCAGCTTCAGCTTCCGGGCGGATCCAACGGATGTGGGCTTTTTCTCCCGGGTTGATCCACCAAGCCGCACCGGAGATGTTCGCGTCGATGCGGTCGGATGGCAAGATGGCGTCATTGGCTTGCCGGAGGGTCGCCGCGACCTGTGGGTTCTTCAGGGCCTCTTCCGTCAACCACCAGTTGAAATCCTGTTCCACAACGATCTCCGGAGTGGAATCTTTCTCCAGCAATTCGGACAGATCTGGCTCAGAACCGTCAGAGATGCCGATCTCTAGCGACTCCCCTGGCCTAGCGCTCTTGAGCCAGTTCAGAGCAAAGGCGAGGTCGCGGTTTGGATTATCTCCGCGGCGCTGGGTCTGCAAAGCAACGAATGCCTCGCCTCCATCGTCCTCACTGCGCACCAAGGCAGCCACCGCACCTGGCAGAACCGTGCCCACATGGACTGTGCGGTCAATACCTTTCACATCAGCGATGAAATGGGCAGAAGGAACGAACTCTTGCAACGCAATGAGGTCGGCTTCGAGTGCGTATCCGTCATATGGTCGTGTGTCTTTGGCCAACTTGGCACGCTCAGCAGCACGAGCTGCGAGCTTCGCCTGACGGCGGCTCATGCCCTCTGGCAGGTTTTCTTTCTTCTTCTTTTTAGCCACGGTGGCGATTCTATATTCTCAACCGCCTTTTGTACCGACGCCCAGGCGGTACCAGCGCAACGTCTACCCAACATGAGGTATCAGGCAATGCCGCGCCGGAACTCCTTTTCGAGTTCATCGTCACGCCAGATTTTCGCTCGTCCCGGATAGTTCGTCGCGAGCCAATCCACACTGTGGCGTAGTGCCCAGCGTACGTCGTCTTCCTTGTCTGCAGTCCACACATAGGTGTCGACGTTACGTCGCCCAACGATGTCGGGTCTGACCCGAGCCTTCGCAATTGATACTCCGTGCGCACCCACCAGGCCCATTGCTTCCAGGCTGGGATGAACCATGCGCTGAAATTCTCGCCTCAACAAAATTCTGCGCAAACGTGGGTTAATCATTGTAAAGCGCACTAGAGACTGCGGACTAAAGGAGATGATGCGCACGCTTGGGTCATCGTCGAGGCGGAATTTTCCCAGGGTCTCATTGAGGGTGTGTTCGACGCGCGGCCCGTAGCGGTTGGGGTGCTTCGTCTCAATAAACAACTCGCGTGACACAGACCCCGCCCACTCTTCGTGCACATCGAGGTTCTCCCGGCGCGTATCTTGGTAAAACTCCAGCAACTCGGCGAGGGTGATAACCTCTGCTGGTTCTTCAGGAGTACCGACGTTTATCTGGCGCATTTCCGCCAAGGTCATCGTGGATACTATTGCTTCGCCTTTGGGCAGGCGGTCTACCGCAACCCGTTCCATGGTGCGGTCATGGAAGCACACAAGGTGACCATCGCGAGTCAATCTGACATCGCATTCCAACCCGTCGGCTCCTCGATCAACGGCAAGTTCGTACGCTCCCAAGGTGTGTTCTGGGCGTTCTCCCGAAGCTCCGCGGTGAGCCACAATCTTCATGCTTTTATTTTTAGTCACCACACTCCCTCTTATGCACCCGGGTTTACTCAGTGTTCATCGACGTTTTCTTCCTACGTTGCCTGGCCTCCCCCTCCCTGACCACGAGCTACATAGCTGCTCAAGTGCGGACGATCTCGTCTTGGCGCGGCCTTACCTCGCACTCTATGCGCTAAAGTGCCCGCAAACCAGAATCCTGCATCACTCGCGTGAGAATATCGGCGGAATGCTGGAACTTAGCCGCTTCGTCGTCATCGAGGTCTAGTTCTACGACGTGCCGTATACCCCGACGATCAATAACCGCAGGTGTTCCTATGTAGATATCCTCCAGACCGTAGTGTCCTTCCAGAAGGGCGGAAACTGGTAGCACCACATCTTGGTTATGAAGAATCGCGCGAGTGATCCGCGCTAACCCCATGCCAATACCAAAACTCGTAGACCCCTTGGCCTGGATAATTTCGTAGGCGGCATCTCGGGTTTCCTCGAAGATCTTATCCGCGTCACTGGTATCCGCTTTCTCCAGCGCCCTGGTCTGCAGCATCTTCTTTAAAGGCACACCGCCTGCGCTACCTGCAGATAAAACTGGCAACTCCGTATCCCCATGTTCACCGATGACATATGCGTGAACGGAGGTTGGTGCTAAATCAAAATAGCGGCCAAGCGCATATCGATAGCGGGCTGTATCCAGGATTGTTCCCGAACCAATGACCTGATGAGAGGGCAGGCCAGACATCTTCCACGTGGCATAACTCAGCACATCCACCGGGTTCGTCGCCACAACGAAGACGCCGTTGAACCCCGCATCCATAACTTTTCCCACAATGTCTTTGAAGATGACGACGTTTCTACCGACAAGATCTAGGCGGGTTTCCCCCGGCTTTTGAGCCACTCCCGCACAGTTGACGACCATGGCAGCGTCGGCGCAATCCTCATATGTGCCCACGGTGACCTTGATGGAATGCCCACCCCATGGCACCGCATGGTTCAAGTCCTGGACGTGACCCCAGGTCTTACGTTCGTTGATGTCAATGATCGCCAGGTGATCACACAATCCCTGGTTGACCAGTGCATATGCATAAGCGATGCCTACATCGCCAGCGCCGATCAATACAATTTTCGCTCCAGTTGTAAGGGTCATGATGCCCACCCTAGACCCGTTCCCGACAGAAGACGTGTCAACTCAATGAACGTTTTACGAAAAGGAATTGTTGCGAAAGTCACTAAACATCTGGACACTGGAGGCAGTAACGAACAAACTTTCAAGGAAAGGACCGTACGCGCAATGGCTAAGTACGAACTTCCACAACTCGACTACGCATACGACGCACTGGAGCCACACATCTCCGGTGAGATCATGGAGATCCACCACACCAAGCACCACCAGAACTACGTTAACGGTGCAAACGCTGCTCTGGAGAAGCTTGACGCAGCTCGTAAAGATGGCTCCATCGCTGGTGTCGTCACCGCCCTCTCCAAGGATCTCGCATTCAACCTGGGTGGTCACACCAACCACTCCCTGTTCTGGAAAAACCTCTCTCCCAATGGCGGTGGCCAGCCCACCGGCGCTCTCGCTGAAGCCATCGACCGTGACTTCGGTTCCTTCGAAGCATTCCAGGAGCACTTCAACGGTGCCGCTCTGGGTCTGCAGGGCTCCGGTTGGGCAGTTCTGGGCTACGACCACATCGGTGAGCGTCTCGTCATCGAGCAGATGACCGACCAGCAGGGTAACCTCTCCGTTAACCTCACCCCACTGTTGCTCCTGGATATGTGGGAGCACGCTTTCTATCTGCAGTACAAGAACGTCAAGGCCGACTACGTGAAGGCCGTATGGAACGTTTTTAACTGGGATGAGGTTGCAGCTCGCTACGACGCTGCCCAGAAGTAATCACCACACAGTAATCCCAGACAGATTGCACCGCGCCCCCTCACGGAGGTAATGGCCTTGAGGATCATCCTTCGCGAGGGGGCGTTTTCCTGCATACTTCGCGGCTATTCATTGCCATCACATGGGCGTACCAACCACGTTGTGATGCACACTGAAGGACAAGTAGCAGGGGTCTAGTGGGGGCACTGGGGGATCCCCGGCGCTCCCTTGCGTAGCCAGGTGCGCACATAGGAATTCGCCACGCAATCGTCCGCGTTATAGCGCTCAAGGGTGCGCCGTGCTGCCTGGGCAGTACCACGCGCCGTTCTAATGGCCTGTTCGTAAAGAGTGATGGCGGCACGCCCGTCCACGCCTTTTTGGCTGAATTGGAAACCAGCCAGCGGAGCGACTGTTTTTAAGCCCAGGGAGCCAGTGCCGGCCACAGCATTATTAACAATTCGGAAGAGGTCGCACCATTGTTCAGAGGCAATAAACCTGTTGACCTCGTCTAATGTTGGCATGGTGACAGTCGTCGCATCAGCGAGTGTATAAGCTCGGCCTCCGAATTTCCGTGCGTAGTGGCGCAGCCAGTAATTTTCACCCTGCTCAGCATAAACCCACACCCTCAACCTTTTTCCCGACGCCGCCGCTGACGCCACCCGCGCTTGAATCCACGCCCAGAACTCAGCCACGTGGGCGCCTTCGTCTCCTGCACTCGAAAAATCTCCAAACGCCACGTATTGAGCTCCGTCAAAAGTGCCCCACAGGAATGTGCCACGTTGAGGATGAGCTTCCATGTCGATGTCAATGTCGATCACGTTTGCTAACTGCTCTTGCATGGGTTGAGCGGATGTTTCTGGAGTTTGACCTGTCTTTTGGGCGGTCAGGTCACCCCGGCGGGGCATGACGAATTGATATCCGCCCCACAGCTCGGTGTCGGTTATCCAGCGCCGAAGCGGTCGCCGTAAAGCCGTTTCCCCTTTCATCCAGGCCTCCGCGAGCGCGCTTTGTTCACCACGCTGTGCCTCAGCCAGTTGCGGCAGGGTACGGATACCTGCTTCTCGAAGTGCCCGGTTTCTATCTCCCGGTAGCATTAGTGATACGTCCTGGCGTTCGAGTAATTGTGCACGGCAGTGGTTGTGGTATTCGCAATAGCTGCATTCCTTCACACGGCTGGGCGCGTGGGGCACTGGTTCCCTGAGAGCTGTTAACAAGCCTGGAAGTAATGAGTCGCCGGGAAAAATATAGCAGCGTTCCGGATCCGCAGCTCCTGCGCGACCAATGAGCCCTACGTCGCCCGATGCCACACCCCAGACGCTGAGAATTGTGTAGGCCATCGCTAGGCGCTGAGAATCACCGGCCAGTGCGCGGTGCCGGAGGGGTACTTCCACTCCATGGGACAGGCTCAGGGCAGATAGGTCGATGACCAGGCAATCCGCCGCTTGTTTGCCTCGCAGGCGGCGGGCCACAGAGTGCCCCGAAATTACGAGTGGGGCATAAGCGAGCGTGGGGTCCGTGCCGTGTCCCATATCGCGGCGCAGCAGAATGTCCACTGTCGTGGACAGCGCTCCTTCTTCGAGGACAGCTCCGGTGATCAAGCGGATTCCACGTGCCATCGCTTCCAGCGTATCTTCCACGGCATTCGGTCCCGGGCTGATGTCTATCCGCGTCGGGCGTACTTTATCCCCACGACGAGGACTTCCAGGTAGTTGCGCGAGGATCTTCTGCCGCCGTGCTTGTTCCGCAATGTGGTGAGAAAGATATTGGATCTGATTCTCGAGATCCTGCAGCGTGCGCATTCGCTCCGGTGTATTGATGCTTTTTACCCGACGCAACACCGCCCTATGTCGGCATCCCACAACGTCAGCGGGAGTCAGCGGCGCAGGCGGATCTTCGCGCTTGTCTACAGGGCACATGGAATAGTTCACAGCGCTTCCCATCTTAGGCGTCCAACGCAGAGCCAAAGAGTAAGCCTGTGGGAATCACGAGAGATATCCCAACGGATGGGGTCTGTTCCGGTATATCCAGGTTGCAGCGAGTGACGGCAGACGAACCTGTTCAATCTACAATTACGGCACTCATGGCCTATTCCGGCTACAGTTTCCAACGACAGTTACAGCACTCATGGCCTATTCCGGCTACAGTGGGCTACTAGTATTAGGATATTAGGTTTCGTCGGCCATGCTTTGCTGTTCAGCGTGTGAACGCAACTACCGCGCTTAAGGCTTGGTACCTAGACAACGAAACACACAGCACAAAGACACAACACAGACACAAGACTCGGAGAGACATGGGACTGCTCAGTACAATGCGTAAGCGCCGCCAAGAGAAAAAGGCTGTAGAAAAGGCAGCTAAGGCGCGCGCCCTCGCGGAGGCCAAGGCCGATGCCAAACTGGAGAAAGCCAAAGAGAAATACCTTCGCAAGACCGCAAAGCAGGTACGTAAAGCGGATGCCAAGGAACTGAAGAACCGCCGTGAGCATGAGGAAAAGATGGCAGCCGCAGCCCTGGAACAGCTGAAGGCCGGTAACTTCAACCGCTCAAACGTCAACCGTTATCTCGGCGCTGCTCGTGTCGCACTGCCAGCGCTACTTCCTTTGATTTACCGGGGAATGACGCAATTGAAGGAAGCCAATGAGCGCGGCACCGCCCAATCCCATGGCGTATCAGCTGAGGATATGGCACAGTTCTCAGGGGATGGCGCTCCCCAGCAGGCTCGTATCCGCCAGATACGTAAGGATATATCCAAGGGCGGTCTTCCCATGGGCTTTGCTAAGGATGTCGACGAACGCATGGACGACCTGGAAGAAGCTGTGAAAAACACCTCACACATGAACAATGAGCAAACCCGTCATGCTCTGCAGGCAATCTCTCGCGAATTAGATCTGGTGGAAGCGCAGATCGACATCAAACGAGGCAAATAAGAACGGCCGATACAACACAGGTCTGCATCACACGCAATACGTAACAGCACAGGCCTGCACCTGCATGGCAAGTAACCTCGCATAGGTCGCATAAATCTTTGCCCGGCTACCCCTAGGGGTAGCTATTTGTCTTTTTTCACCCCCATATACTGCAGAGCCGAGGCTCACGTGTTCTTATCTGAAACATGACCAAGAGCATCTCCCGCCGCCGAGCTCTCCAAACTGGTGTGATAGCAACCGCTAGCTTCGCCACCGCGTCCGCCTTCACCTCTTCCGTTTCGGCAGACACCCCTTCCCACACTGCCCCGGATGACCACGTTGTCTTCCAACATTCCGTAGCGTCCGGCGACCCCTACGCACACAGCGTTATCTTATGGACTCGCGTCACATCCCATCCAGGTGACTATGCTGGCCGCAATAAGGGCGTCGACACACACCTGCGGTGGGAAGTCGCACAAGATGATTCCTTCACGTCCATCATCAGCTCCGGCGAGGTGCTCGTGACGTCGGATACAGATATGACAGCCAAGGTAGAGGCCACTGGTCTGCAGCCGTACACCGGTTACTCCTATCGTTTTATCGTCCAATCTGGCCCCTACAAAGGTCAGATTTCACCGATTGGCCATGCCCGTACCGCTCCCGCCAGTGGTCAACACGTCAAAGAACTACGCTTTGCGCTCTTTAGCTGCGCCAATTGGGAGGCTGGGTACTTTAGCGCTTATCAAGATATGGCTGATCGCGGGGACATAGACTACGCCCTGCATGTCGGCGATTACATCTACGAATACAAACGAGGCGAATATACCGGTAAATCCGGGGCAGTCCGCGACCACTTGCCTGCCCATGAGATTGTCACCCTGCAGGATTATCGCGAACGTTACGCTCAATACCGAACAGACCCCAACCTCCAAGCCGCCCACGAGGCATGCCCGTGGATTGTGACATGGGACGACCACGAGTTCGCCAATGATGTCTACAGCGGCGGCGCAGAAGGGCATGATCCACAAACAGAAGGGCCATGGATCACGCGCCGTAATGCGGCGATGCGCGCCTATTTGGAATGGCAGCCAATTCGCGCCACTCAGGTTTCAGCTGGTGGGCACATCTATCGCAACTTGAATTTTGGCCCACTCGCTGAGCTCAACATGCTGGATTTACGCACTTACCGCAACAAGCAGGTGGAATTCTCCGCGATAAGAAAGGTCGACGATGAATCTCGCACCATGCTTGGATCTGAACAATTTAGTTGGTTAGCCCGCAAACTCACATCATCTCACGCCACATGGAACCTCATTGGCAACTCGGTGATGATTACTCCCGTGCTGATCCCGCCCCTGGATCCAGAGACGTCCTTAGCTGTCACCCAGTTACTTGGCCTGCCTGAAGAAGGTATGCCTTACAACGTGGATCAATGGGACGGATACGCCGCCGAGCGGCGCAGACTTCTGCATATGCTCCAGGACAAAGGCGTGGATAATGCGATATTTCTCACCGGCGATATTCACTCGTCGTGGGCTAATGACGTACCCGTAGAGCCAGGAAAATACCCCTCCAAGAGACCGGCCGCCGTGGAAATCGTGTGCACATCTATCACTAGTTCCAATATTGATGACATTGTGAAACTGCCTGAAGATAACCCTCTGTCGCTTACCGCCGAAGGAGCTTTTACTGGTCTGAATCGCTATATCAAATACTTGGATTTCGATTCTCACGGATATACGGTTGTTCAGGTTACTCCTGAGTATGTCCATGCGGATTATCTACTTCTCACTCCGGACGGTAAATTACAGCCAAACCAACCTCTTACTCGGAAAATGTCTGCGCGCACGTACCGAGGTAAGGGAATCTCCCAGCATGGGGACGCTATTAATCCTCATTTTCATTCTGCACGCTAATATTTTTTACTCAGGATAAACCTCGTCTATACTTATAACTTCGTTCCGCGTCGCACGCTCTAAAGCCAAGGCGCTAATTGCAGAACTCAATAACCAGTGTGTACTGTGAAGTGCAAGATATTATTTATCGGGCTTGTAAAATTTATTGCGCAGATCATGGTGACCAAATGGCTCGTGTGTATCACATAGATCACCGGCCACGTAAGTCACTACGGCAATAAAAGCGAAACAGTTTTTTACAACTGTTGTCATTAACGAAAGGACATCCTGCTCATGGCACGCCGTGAAGTCACCCAGTATTTCGACGATCTTGACAATTCTCTGCTGGCCGATGGAGACGTAAACATCATCGATTTTTCCATCGGTGGCGTGGACTACACCATGGAATTAGGCCCAGAAAATAAGCGCAAATTTGACGATGCTATAGCTCCATTCATCGCTGTAGCACGTCGCGCTACAAAGAGAGCATCCGGACGTAAGTCCACCGCCTCGTCCGGCAATGCTGCCCGCAACAAGCGCATTCGCGAGTGGGCACATGAAAACAACATCGCTGTCTCCGAGCGAGGTCGCATTTCTGCCGACGTGGTCGAGCAATTCAACAAGGCAACTAATTCCCGCGCATAATTTTCATGCACAAGACCACTGAACGCCCTGCCTGCATCGTTATTAACGAGCACGTTGGGCGTTTCTCTCATTCTTCGCGCCTATGATTGTCCTGGAGTATCCGGTTGCCTTCATCCTCACAACGTGGCACTGGTTACTGACTACCTTCTTCGGAATGGAGGCTACCTTTGCCTGGCTCTGCTCCATTCCCCTCTTAGTAGCAACGATCCGTGCATGCCTACTACCACTGATTTACCGTCAATATCGTTCGTCGCGACTGTTAGCTCATATCAGACTGGACATGCGGGGATTACGTGCACAGTATTCGGACAAGAAAGATCAAGAAAGCCAGAGACAGCTCCGCGCCAAACGTCGTGAGATGCAAGCCTCTGTGGGATATCGAGTCAGCGACGGTTGCTTCCCTCCGCTCATTCAAATCCCGGTGATTATGGGTCTTTATCGCCTGCTCCTTCATATTGCACGTCCACAGGAAGGCCTCGATGCGGTTCATCATGGTCGCGGTTTACTCACCGGCCATGATGTATCGCAGTTTCTCCACACGACATTTTCCGGTATACCTCTACCTGCCTATGTCGCTATGCCACCTCAACGGCTGGATTATTTGAACGTCACATCGGATGAGGTATTCCGAGTGGCTTTACCGTTAATCTTCGTCGCCTCCGTCTGCACTACGGCCAACTACATCTACTCACTCCGACGCAGCCTCCGCACCATTGACTATTCTGTCAAAGCTTCGCGTATCCTCATGAGAATCATGTGGTGTCTAGCCCCCATCATTCTGCTTTTCCCCTGGTTTTTTGGAATCTTCGGCCCCGCGCCTCTGGCAATCCTCATCTATTGGGTCTGCAATAATCTTTGGACTGCTATCCAAGCCGTCACTGTGAACGCTCTTGAATAAGACACACCCTTACCCAGAAGAATTTCTGGAAGATGTGAAGGTTCAAAAAAACGCTTCCGCTGCAAGACGGGAATCACGGGCGAGGAACCACTAATCCAGAAGTGAAAGTACTAATGCAACAGTGGAGTTCGGACTGCTAAATGTTGTACATTGCCGGGGCAGTAAGCAGCAGCTGACGTGCTAGACCTCGAGCCGTCTCTAATGGCACTACGGTGCGGCTCATCTTCGCGCCGGCCAATCCCCCATCTAAGAAAACCATAAGCTGATCTGCAAGAGTACGGGAAGAGTACCCGAACCTCTCGGTGAGCAATTCGGCCATCGTATCGCGACCCACGCACGATGATCCATAGCTGCCGCTCGAATACGTTCCTCCGATTCACATTCCGGCCGCGGGTACTCCCCGGCGGCATTTTGAAAATGCGAGCCTCGGAAATGATTTTTTGGTTCTTCCCGTATACATAGATCAAAGAAAGCGATAATACGATCTTCCGGTTTCTCCCGCTCATCCGCGATCTCATGCCAAGCAGCGCGCCACTTATTATCCAGCTCTTCCAGATAGGCAACTACCAGGTTATCCTTGGACCCAAATAACGAATACAAGGAAGCTTTCGCCACATCAGCGTCACGCAAAATACGATCGATACCGATAACACGGATGCCCTCGGTGGTAAAAAGGTTCGTAGCGCTAGCCAGAAGACGTTGGCGCGGCCCCGGACGATTACGCCGGCGGGAGCTGGTCTTCTTTGCTACTGGAGCCATAAACCTCACCTTTTCTTCAGGAACCATCTTTCGGCAAAGACCTTCGCCCCTTCACAAGGGCTCGCGACCATTGTAGTAGACGTAACGGTCTATTTATTGCTTGCGTCAAACTTAGTAGGCCAACTACACGGCGGCTACATGCTGCCCTGGCCTACCTATAATGCAAACCACTACGATCATCCACAACAGTTAGCACCTTGTGTTTGCCAGACGACACCAGTCCATCCACGGTGGGCATCTGCGAGGCTTATGAAGCCAGCTTCCGACAGAAAAGAGAGATAATGTCGCCTGAGCAGTTCCGGCGGTCATTATCTGTGACACAAAAGCCGCCCAGCCGATGGGGTGGCACCCAGTGCGTGGGTGCCCGGTGTATGGGGAGGCACCGCGTGCGGGGCGAGGATGGCGAGCTGGTGAAGAGATCCTCAAATCCTCAAACGGTGCTTCCTTCAGAAGGGTTTGAGAAATCTATCATCCACCTATTGCCCCGCCAGGGACTTCAGCTCCAACACACTGGTGGGTCTGGTGATGAGGATGTTGATGCAATCGGCACTGCTCCGTTAAGTCCTGTGCTGTCTTCTCGTGTAGCAGTGCAGATTGAGCGTTCGTCCAGAGGACAAACCCATTGGCAGAGAGACCTTGGTCTGTACCAGCGTAATGCCCCTAATCGCCCATAATAAGGGGTTCCAAGCCGGCCATCATTGCGACCTTGCGCCGTTTTACCGAATGGGCACGTAAGGCGGCAACGTCTTCAGTTCCGACGGTTGATTTCATCAGTAGTGACCGTGTTGCAGAGCCTCCAAGAAACAGGTAAGACATTCAGTGGTGCCCACAGTCCTTTTCTCCTAATTATGGGATCCGACTATGCGCATCACAGAAAACCTTGTCAAAATACCTTGTGCGGACACCACCGGACAATAATGACGAGCCGATTCCTCGCTGTGTAGGAAGGGCTCGCCTCACTGCCAAACTACTTACCCTGCGGGCGTACCACCATCATTGGGCATGGGGAGTACTGCAGCAATGCCCGGGACGTAGATCCCAATAGCATTCCCTTGAAACCCCCGCGTCCGTGAGAACCCAGAACCATCAGCTGTGCATCTTCTGCTGCTTCCTTAAGGGAATGGATAGGGCGCTCCCTCTCAACAATTTCCTCAATTTTGACATCCGGGTACTTCTCAATGAACGGAACGAGCTCTTCATTCAGAAGCTTCTCCTGCTCAGCAATCAATGCTTCCATCTGGGACTGAGCCTCGATCACACCAATATACGACGAGTGGAATTGCGCGTCGGACCAAGCATGCACAGCACGCAACACAGCCCCACGAGCCTGAGCTTCCTGGAATGCAACCTCCATCGCTTGGCGAGAAACGGAAGACCCATCCACGCCCACGACCACTGGACCATACTTATTGGCCTCGGTCACGTGATTATCTTTGCGAACAACTACAACTGGGCAGTCGGCGTGGGACACTACAGCTGCAGAAACGGATCCCATAACCAGGCCAGACAGACCACCCAGACCACGGGAGCCCATGACAAGCATCTCAGCTGTTTCAGAAAGCTCCAATAGGTAATCGATCGGTGAGGATTCCTTGACCTCGGCAGTCACGACGATGGATTCGTCGAATTCCTTGACGATGCGGCGAGCGTTTTCCAGTTTGTCTCCGGCTTCACCCTCAAGTTCGTCATACAGTTCCTGTGGCGGAACCATGCCATCGGCGTACATGAACTGCGGCATGCTATAGGCGGTGACCAGTTTCAATGGCTGGTTACGCTTGAGAGCTGTGTTGGCAGCCCATTGTACGGCGGTATCAGATGCTTCAGAGCCGTCAACGGCTACAACAATGTCCTTTACTGGGGCGGTCATGGAAAACCAAGTCCTTTGTTATCCGTAGGTACTTTCACTTCTAGTATCCCCCCGATCTGCGGCCAACGCCAACTTTGTCAATCACAATGGGCGGCAATGGACGAGGTTGCCTTTGCAGATCGCACGATATGGGGTCTTAGGCGACTCTTTAGTGGGCGCTCTCCGCGTTCGCCGGATAAAGGTTGTGGTAAACGTCCATCAGCACATTCCATAGGTTGTGGCCTAAGTCTGTCTGTAAAAACTGAACGATAGAATCAGTAATCGCGTTAATATCCATAAGCGGAAAGTATATTCCTTGATGAATCCGTTGCCAATACGCGAAGGGTTGAATCCCACGCGCGCTCAGGTTCCCCTTGACTGGCCTGAGCCCTTCCTGGCTCGGGACTTTCTCTGGCACCTCATCTCCACGCAACGTCATCGCCATCCCGAGGATGACGAACGCGCCGTGGAGGAGCGTTTCGCTCACGGACACGTGCGTCTGGACAACGGACAAGTGCTCTCTGCCAATGATGTCCTCTCGCCGGGAACCTTCGTCAACTTCTATCGCACGCCGGCTCCGGAGAGGGAGGTACCGGGTGAACTTCGTCTCCTTCATTCCGACGACACACTTTTAGTCATAGATAAGCCCCCTTTTCTTTCTACGCTTCCGCGGGGGCAGCATATTCGGCAAACAGCCTTGGTTAAGGCTCGAGTTCAGTTCAATATCCCTGATTTATCTCCCTGCCATCGGCTTGACCGCCTTACCCGTGGAGTGCTGATGATGACCGTAAGACCTGAGGCGCGAGGAGCATATCAATCAATGTTTGACCAGCGTCTTCCCAGGAAAACTTATGAGGCCATCACTCCTCTGGCCGATAAGACCGTATTTTCACCTATCCCCCGACTTTGTGACTGGCAGACGTGGGCTCCCCCGAGCGTAGACCGTCCGTGGCAACTGAGCCATCATATGGTCAAGGTTCGCGGACGGCTCTCTACCTATTTAGATGAGTCTGTTCCGTTGGACAAGATGAATGCTTGCACTTTGGTCACCGGTGTACGCCAAGAGTCACGCTCTGGGCGCGACGTGCTGGTATGGACACTCCAACCGAAAACCGGCCGCACGCATCAGCTACGGGTCGTGATGCGGTCTTTAGGACTGCCCATACTTAACGATCCGTTGTATGAAGATATGTCCGATCACGCGCTTTTGACTCCTGAAGGTGAGCCCCCTCGTCCTGCTTTTGTGGATGCAGAAGATTTTTCTCGCCCCATGGGTCTTATCGCTAAACGTCTGGAGTTCACCGATCCGCTCACCGGTGATGAACGCAAGTTTACCTCGCTGTTTTAGATGATTCTTCTTCAGGCAGTTTGTATCCTTTGAGGCGCGTATTGGTCAGTAGGAATCCTAAGAAAAGAACCGCTGCCACTAATGCTGTGCATGCCACAAACGCATACTCATAAGAAGCCGTGGCGCTGTCAACGAGTGCACTGGCGACTTCGGGTTTCATCTTTTCCTCGGTCATTGCCATTAGCGCGTCTTGCAGGCTGTCATGTGCACGGGCCGGAGCACCCGAAGGCAAATGCAGAGTAACGGAATATATGAAGCTGAGGAGGGAACCCAATACGGCAACGGCAATGAGAGAGCCCATTTCGTAGGAGACCTCTTCCACCGACGATGCCATACCTGCCCTGTGGGGCGGAGCATTACTCACAATGAGCATCGAGGCCACCGCAGTTACGCCACCAAGACCCGCTCCTACGACGAATAACCCGACGATAATTGCCCACCACCAGTGGAACGCAGCGCCGAACATAACTGCTACTGTTCCTGCTACGGCTACAAGCATCCCACCAGCCACTAACAGACGGGCGCCAATAATATGAAGCTTCGCCCCAGCGATCAGTGAAGTCAGCGCGGAACCAGCGGCAGATATTGTCACTAATAGGCCGGACTCTAAAGGTGTCAATCCATCCACTAGTTGAGCCTTCTGCGTGATGATGAATTGCAAACCAACCATGCCAAACATCGCAAACGATGCGCCAATGGTTCCTGCAACAAACACGGGATTACGAAAAATATCGAGACTAATAAGGGGTTCAGGAAGTTGAGATTGGCGTCGCGTAAAGAGGAACCAACCCAAAACAGATACGACGACCGCGCCTCCAATAAGTCTCCAGTTCTGCGGGGAATGAACCAGCTCCTTGATAAACAACACGGTTCCCATTAAGGCAAGACACGCCAAAAAAGACGAATAAAAATCCCAGTGTTTGGATCTATCCAAACTAGTACGTGGGGCCACAAAAGGGATAGCGCATAAGGCAGCAAGAACGAAAGGAAGGTTTAAGACAAAAACGGAACCCCACCAAAACCACTCCAACAAAATACCGCCGATGAGTGGACCTAAAGCGCTGGCTAGGACTGCGAGCATTGCCCACAGACTAATAGCTAGGGCTAGTTCGCGGGGCTGTTGGAAGGTCAGACGGATCAGCGCCAGCGTGGAGGGCATCATACACGCAGCTCCGATAGCTAACACGCCGCGGGCTAAAATAAGCACAGCGGCGTCTGGTGCGAACGCCGCTGCAATCGACCCGACGCCGAAAATTGCCAGTCCGAGGGATAACATTGTTCGGTGGCCGATTTTATCGCCAAGAGTTCCCGTACCCAATAGAAGACCGGAAACTACCACGGGATAGGCGTTCATAATCCACAGCATTTGGGAGTTGGTAGCGCGAAGCTCCGCTACAAGTGTTGGCAAAGCTGTGTACAGGACGGTGTTATCTAACGTAATGAGAAAAACGCCCATTCCAACAGTAACAAGAAGTAACCACCGCATGATGGGATGGGTACGCAGATCTACACCGTTTGCCGTGATCGGAGCTAAAGGTGCGGTGTTTTCACAACTCATAGGGTGAATAAAATAACTTGTGTTTACATTTATGAAAATAAAAAATGGCGGGTTGGTTCCACCACCTTAATATTAAGGCAATGGATCCAACCCACCATGTATTTAAGTTTTTAGGCCGGCGGTGACCTACTCTCCCACACCCTCCCAGGTGCAGTACCATCGGCGCAGACAGGCTTAGCTTCCGGGTTCGGAAAGGGACCGGGCGTGACCCCGCCGCTAACAACCACCGACACACACAACAAAGAACACACACCCAACCACACCAACCACCACAACGGCAGCCAACACAGCCAGTGCAGGTGCTGTCCCAGACACTGCACAACGAACGCGAACATCCCCACACACAAGCAAGCCCACCACACAAGCTTTAACAACCATCTCGGCCAATTAGTACCGGTCACCTCCACACCTCACAGCGCTTCCAGATCCGGCCTATCAACCCCATCATCTCTAGGGAACCTCAAACGAAACCTCATCTCGAAACAGGCTTCCCGCTTAGATGCTTTCAGCGGTTATCCCTCCCATACGTAGCCAACCAGCCATGCCACGGGCGTGACAACTGGCCCACCAGAGGTATGTCCAACCCGGTCCTCTCGTACTAGGGTCAGCCTTTCTCAAGTTTCAACGCGCACGGCGGATAGAGACCGAACTGTCTCACGACGTTCTAAACCCAGCTCGCGTGCCGCTTTAATGGGCGAACAGCCCAACCCTTGGGACCTACTCCAGCCCCAGGATGCGACGAGCCGACATCGAGGTGCCAAACCATCCCGTCGATATGGACTCTTGGGGAAGATCAGCCTGTTATCCCCGGGGTACCTTTTATCCGTTGAGCGACACCGCTTCCACAAGCCGGTGCCGGATCACTAGTCCCGACTTTCGTCCCTGCTCGACCTGTCAGTCTCACAGTCAAGCTCCCTTGTGCACTTACACTCACCACCTGATTGCCAACCAGGCTGAGGGAACCTTTGGGCGCCTCCGTTACTCTTTGGGAGGCAACCGCCCCAGTTAAACTACCCACCAGGCACTGTCCCTAACCCGGATCACGGGCCGAGGTTGAGATGCTCAATACGATCAGAGTGGTATTTCAACAACGACTCCACAACCACTGGCGTGGCCACTTCACAGTCTCCCACCTATCCTACACAAACCGAACCAAACACCAATACCAAGCTATAGTGAAGGTCCCGGGGTCTTTTCGTCCTGCCGCGCGTAACGAGCATCTTTACTCGTACTGCAATTTCGCCGGGCCTGTGGTTGAGACAGCAGAGAAGTCGTTACGCCATTCGTGCAGGTCGGAACTTACCCGACAAGGAATTTCGCTACCTTAGGATGGTTATAGTTACCACCGCCGTTTACTGGGGCTTAAATTCTCCGCTTCGACCACAAAGATCTAACAGGTCCTCTTAACCTTCCAGCACCGGGCAGGCGTCAGTCCGTATACATCGACTTCAACGTCTTCGCACGGACCTGTGTTTTTAGTAAACAGTCGCTTCCCTCTACTCTCTGCGACCACCACCAGCTCAACCAGTCTGTCACCAGCAGTGGTCCCCCTTCTCCCGAAGTTACGGGGGCATTTTGCCGAGTTCCTTAACCACAGTTCACCCGATCGCCTTAGTATTCTCTACCTGACCACCTGTGTCGGTTTCGGGTACGGGCCGAATATGCACTCACTAGAGGCTTTTCTCGACAGCATAGGATCACCAACATCCCCACAACGGGTACGCATCACGCCTCACCCACACAGGACCGGATTTACCACTGTCCACGGGCCACACGCTTACACCACAATCCAATAAGTGGCTTGGCTACCTTCCTGCGTCACCCCATCGCTTGGCTACTACCAGCTCAGGTCCCACGCAGCCGCTCATACACAACTTCAAAAAAGCCGCACACAAACATTTGGGTGGTTAGTATCACTGATTCACCATTGGTCGCACACACACGGGTACGGGAATATCAACCCGTTATCCATCGACTACGCCTGTCGGCCTCGCCTTAGGTCCCGACTCACCCTGGGAAGATTAGCTTGACCCAGGAACCCTTAGTCATCCGGCGGATGAGTTTCTCACTCATCATTCGCTACTCATGCCTGCATTCTCACTCGCATAGCCTCCAGCACTAGGTCACCCCGCACCTTCAACGGCCACACGACGCTCCCCTACCCATCCAGCACAACACTGAATGCCGCGGCTTCGGCGGTGTACTTGAGCCCCACTACATTGTCGGCGCAGAACCACTCGACCAGTGAGCTATTACGCACTCTTTCAAGGATGGCTGCTTCTAAGCCAACCTCCTGGCTGTCTTCGCGATCCCACATCCTTTTCCACTTAGTACACTCTTAGGGGCCTTAACCGGCGATCTGGGCTGTTTCCCTCTCGACTACGAAGCTTATCCCCCGCAGTCTCACTGCCGCGCTCTCACTTACCGGCATTCGGAGTTTGGCTGATGTCGCTAAGATGATAGTCCCGCTAAACCAACCAGTAGCTCTACCTCCGGCAAGAAACACACGACGCTGCACCTAAATGCATTTCGGGGAGAACCAGCTATCACGGAGTTTGATTGGCCTTTCACCCCTACCCACAACTCATCCCCTCAGTTTTCAACCTAAGTGGGTTCGCGCCTCCACAGAGTCTTACCTCTGCTTCACACTGGCCATGGGTAGATCACCCCGCTTCGGGTCCAGGACATGCCACTACACAACACACTCAATTAGTATTCGCTTTCGCTACGACTACCCCACACAACGGGTTAACCTCGCGACATGCCGCTGACTCGCAGGCTCATTCTTCAAAAGGCACGCCATCACCCCACAAACAAGGCTCTGACGGATTGTAAGCACACGGTTTCAGGTACTATTTCACTCCCCTCCCGGGGTACTTTTCACCATTCCCTCACGGTACTACTCCGCTATCGGTCACAGTCGAGTATTCAGGCTTACCGGGTGGTCCCGGCAGATTCACAGCAGATTCCACGAGCCCGCTGCTACTCGGGGACACTCAACAACCCCACACACACATGCTTTCACGTACCGGACTCTCACCGTCTACGGCAGGCCATTCCAAACCACTTCCGCTAACACACATGCGCAAGGCACGGCATGGCAGCACCGCACATCAAGACCCCACAACCCCACACACGCAACCCCTGCCAGGTATCACACGCATATGGTTTAGCCAAAAATCCACGTTCGTTCGCCACTACTAGCAGAATCATTATTATTTTCTTCTCCTACGGGTACTGAGATGTTTCACTTCCCCGCGTTCCCTCCACACCACCTATGAATTCAGTGGCAGGTGACCGCACATAACCACGGCCGGGTTTCCCCATTCGGACATCCTCGGATCAACGCTCTATTGGCAACTCCCCGAGGCTTAACGCAGCCTTACACGTCCTTCATCGGCTCACTATGCCAAGGCATCCACCGTGTGCCCTTACAACAATTACTAAAGCAACAACAGCAACCAACAGCCACAACAGACCATCAGCCACCGACGATGAACTTACAAAACAAATGCAAAAAGAAGATACTCGCGTCCACTATACAGTTCTCACACAACACAACACGCACCACCACACACGCACACACGCACACAGCAGCACACATTCACAGGAACAACACAACCATTGCCCCAGACACCCAACAGACATGACAAACCAACGAATCCCACAACCACTCACACAAAGCAGCCACCACCACACACATCCAGTGCACAAACTACCCCGACAAAAACAATAAAAACTCCATAGAAAGGAGGTGATCCAGCCGCACCTTCCGGTACGGCTACCTTGTTACGACTTCGTCCCAATCGCCAGTCCCACCTTCGACAGCTCCCTCCACAAAGGTTAGGCCACTGGCTTCGGGTGTTACCAACTTTCATGACGTGACGGGCGGTGTGTACAAGGCCCGGGAACGTATTCACCGCAGCGTTGCTGATCTGCGATTACTAGCGACTCCGACTTCATGGAGTCGAGTTGCAGACTCCAATCCGAACTGAGGCCGACTTTCAGGGATTAGCTCCACCTCACGGTATCGCGACCCTCTGTACCGACCATTGTAGCATGTGTGAAGCCCTGGACATAAGGGGCATGATGATTTGACGTCATCCCCACCTTCCTCCGAGTTAACCCCGGCAGTCTCTCGCGAGTCCCCACCACGACGTGCTGGCAACACAAGACAAGGGTTGCGCTCGTTGCGGGACTTAACCCAACATCTCACGACACGAGCTGACGACAACCATGCACCACCTGTACACCAACCACAAGGGAAACTACATCTCTGCAGCGATCTGGTGTATGTCAAGCCCAGGTAAGGTTCTTCGCGTTGCATCGAATTAATCCACATGCTCCGCCGCTTGTGCGGGCCCCCGTCAATTCCTTTGAGTTTTAGCCTTGCGGCCGTACTCCCCAGGCGGGGCGCTTAATGCGTTAGCTACGGCACGGAAATCGTAGAAAAATCCCCACACCTAGCGCCCACCGTTTACGGCATGGACTACCAGGGTATCTAATCCTGTTCGCTACCCATGCTTTCGCTCCTCAGCGTCAGTTACTGCCCAGAGACCTGCCTTCGCCATCGGTGTTCCTCCTGATATCTGCGCATTTCACCGCTACACCAGGAATTCCAGTCTCCCCTACAGCACTCTAGTTATGCCCGTATCGCCTGCAGGCCCGGAGTTAAGCCCCGGGTTTTCACAAGCGACGCGACAAACCACCTACGAGCTCTTTACGCCCAGTAATTCCGGACAACGCTCGCACCCTACGTATTACCGCGGCTGCTGGCACGTAGTTAGCCGGTGCTTCTTATCCAGGTACCGTCACCCAACAGGCTTCTTCCCTAGCGAAAGAGGTTTACAACCCGAAGGCCGTCATCCCTCACGCGGCGTCGCTGCATCAGGCTTGCGCCCATTGTGCAATATTCCCCACTGCTGCCTCCCGTAGGAGTCTGGGCCGTGTCTCAGTCCCAATGTGGCCGTACACCCTCTCAGGCCGGCTACCCGTCGTCGCCTTGGTAGGCCATTACCCCACCAACAAGCTGATAGGCCGCGGGCTCATCCTACACCGAAAAAACTTTCCACCATTCACACTAAAGAACAGTCCTATCCGGTATTAGACCCAGTTTCCCAGGCTTATCCCGAAGTGCAGGGCAGATCACCCACGTGTTACTCACCCGTTCGCCACTCGAGTACCCCTAGCAAGCTAGAGGCCTTTCCGTTCGACTTGCATGTGTTAAGCACGCCGCCAGCGTTCGTCCTGAGCCAGGATCAAACTCTCCATAAAAGCCATTCGGCACTACAATACAAAGAGCCAAAAACTGGCAAAAAAATAAAAACTACTGACAAAAAACAAAAACCTGGCCATGATCACCAACCCCACGGGGCGGGGTCTCCCACAACCAGCCACAGTAGACAACAACCCCTCGCCCACCACCACCGGTGAACAAAGAATCATCACATCACGTTTCCACACAACAACAATCTGCTCGCTACAGCAGACCGGGTGCACACCAAACAAACCGCAACCGACACACTCACCATCCCGTTGCATGACAAAGACAATGAACACTTCCAAAAAAGCGGATCAGCCACGCATGGCACAAACCGTGATACCACCCAGAAAACACCAGGCGGCACTGTGGAATCCAAAAACTTGGTTCATCACACTATTGAGTTCTCAAACAACAATCGCACACGAAAACAGTCACGCAACACGAGGTGCGTAGTCTTCATGACGGAGTTCCGAGTTTAAACCACACGGTACTTGAAAGCAAATTCCGTGTGAACAAGACCATCACGCAAACCCGGATACGAATATCGCGATAGTCGTCAGGGCCGTTTTCCTTCCGAGGTTATGTTGTGAACTCTCGATGTCGGTCGCACTGACCCGATTTAATGTACACACCCCCCCTGACAATTTACAAATTCCCAGTTGAACCGGCATTTTTCGGGGCGTTATGGTGAGTGTTATTCGGGGAAGCCCTGCGGGAAAATCTTCATGCTTATTTTTCCATTAGGTACGGTTTTGCTGGCATGCGTATGCGCTCGGCTGTGTGTACCCCTCACCCTTGGTTATTCGTTTTCTCTCGGCTGTGCTTACCCCTTTTCCCTCGTCTATTCGTTTCTCTCACCCCGCGCAAAAACTCCGCTTATCTTTCGCTTATTCGTAAAGCCCCCGACTTTCAGCGACGTCGTGGATAAGTGTGCTGAGATACCGTCTTTTCACACCAAGTTTCGCAGCCTCGTCAACCAAGGGCACTACGTAGTTTTGTACGAAGTTGCGGCGTCGCATAGAGATAATCTGTTCTCTTGCCCCCTTTTCTACAAACATCCCCACCCCTCGACGTTTCACAAGTATTCCTTGGTTAGTGAGCAACGTCAGGCCTTTCCGCGCAGTGGCGGGGCTGATGTGATGGAAGGCCGCGAGCTCATTAGTTGAGGGGGCTCGTTCACCCTCGGGTAAGGAACCGTCGACTATTGCATCGGCGACAAGATCAGCAACTTGCTGAAAAAGTGGAGCAGTGGCTTCATCCATCATGAACTGCGCCCTTCCACTCGAACCCATGGTTGATTACTTGTGTAGACAACCATATAACAAAGTTTTCAGGCATGCTGGTGGGTATAAAACACTGCACTGTGCTCCTTTAGGCACAGCACCTCAATACCTAAGAACTTTTAAATAAACGAAAGAGACAGAGATCCGACCATGCTTGAACGCACACTTATCTTCGTCGATACCTCCTACCTTCTAGCTAGCTTCTACAACTCCTGGGATACCGGCGCCCGCGCCCAATTAGAAATTGACTTACCGGAAGTAGTCAATGTCCTTGGACGCATGGCAAACGACCAGCTCAAACAACCAGTACACCGACAATACTGGTACGACGGTATTCCCGAATCCGGACCACACCGTTACCAGCGATCTCTCCGCAGTGAACCCGGAGTACAGCTACGTTCCGGGCAGTTAATCGAATGGGGGGAACGCCGGACTCAAAAGGCCGTGGATACACGCCTCGTTGCCGACATGGTCATTGCCTCCGTCAAAGGCAATGTCAGCGATATCATCCTGGTCTCCGGCGACGCCGACATGCTTCCCGGTGTCGAAGAAGCTGTAAACGCCGGTGTCCGCGTCCACCTCTACGGCTTCGGCTGGGATTCCATGTCCTCTGCCCTACGCTTCGCCTGTGACACCACCACCATCCTTGATCCCCGCGAAGATTTCCGCGACACCATGCGCTTGCAGATCCTCGAAGGACCACTCGCCCCAAACCGAACCACGAGCGCGGATGTAGAACGCCCACTAGGCGATGCCGAACAACCCGAGGAACCCGGCCTTTCCCCCGTTCCGAGTCCCTCCAGCAACGCAGCAGCAGAATCCACCACGCCCACAGACACCCCTACAGCCGACGACCCCTCCGCGGCACCCCGCCCGAACGACGCCCCGCCCAAGACTCCAATCTCCGAGGCCACCACACCCTCCGCAGCACCGAACCCCACTGCTACACCATCCACCGCAGGAAATAACACGTCAAGCCCGACCCCAGCGGACCTTGCAAAGAACACCATTCCCGGCCCAATAAGTCCGGACAGTCCTGAAGCTTCCATTCCAGCAGAAGCGAAGGAAACCCCTCAGGCCACGCAAGCTGCCGGCGCTACAAAGGAGGGCTGCGAAATGAAAAATGAGGCGTCGGAGGAAGAAAACCCAGCCCCAGCGCGCCCCAATCCGGGCATGATGGCTCGCCATCGCAGACTCCGCAGCCGCTATGTTCCACTTCCAAACGAGGTATGGGCGAGCTCTGGAGAACAAAACCCATTCGACATCGGACAACAATATGCCGTCTGGTGGTACGACAACGGTGCGACCGAAGAGCAAAGGGACAATGCCCATCTGCTTACCGGCGGTGGGCTTCCACCCGAAATCGACCGTCCGCTTCTCCAATTCGCCTGCGACACCCTGCACGAATACACGCTCACCGAAAGCCAACGTGTCGGGTTGCGTGACGGCTTCCACGCAGGAATCCGGGGAATCATGATACGCCCACGCTAACTCCGCGCAATAGTCGCAATAGTTACGCACCAATCAACTCCAATCAACCCTGTGCGCTAGTTACATACCGATCGGTTCCGCGCAGTAGTTACGTATCAATAGTTCACTCGTCAATGCTGTGCTAGCCCGGCATTACTCATCCCCTACGTATCTCCACTGCTAGGATCTTGTGCTTCCTTGTTCTGTCCCACCCATATGCAAAGATGGACTCATGAACGCCAGCCCGACGTCTACTACGCATGCCCAAAACGCAGCAGCAAAGGAAAGAAAGCCACGCGCTGCTCACAAAGGGATAACTCGTCATCACGGCTTAAGCACCTCCTATCTGGTAGATACCCTGAGCCTTCCGCAATTCTTCTTGCGCCTTGTTATCGCCGGCGCTAGCGCGGCGGTTCTCACGGTGATCTGTTGGCTGGTGATCAAGCGGCTACCACTGCTGCCCTACCCGATGAGCTTCCTTACTCGCACAATGACCACGGTCGTCATCGTGTTCGTCGTCGCAGCCTTGGGCGTAGCGCTCTGGTTCTGGCTCTACACCCCAAGAAGCAAGCCTTTATCCCGATGGTTACGGCTCACCGTGCAGTTTGTCGCCTACATGGCACCAGCCATGCTGGTTGTCGCAACGTTAGCCATACCACTAGCAAAAACAGCCTTGTTCCTCGACGGCATAAGTATCGATCAAGGCTTCCGCACGGAATATCTCACCCGTATGGCGGATCATCTGAGCTATGACGACATGGCCTATGCTGATGTCCCTAGCTTTTATCCTGGGCTGTGGTTCTTCACAGGAGGCCTGTTTGCAAAGGTAACCGGCCTGGCAGGCTGGGGAGCTTTCCAACCCTGGGCTCTCATCACTCTGGCCGTCACCGGTTCCATGCTCGTGCCGGTTTGGCAACGCCTATGCGGATCCCTAGCTGTCGCTAGTGCTGTGGCGATGGCCACCACCGCGATCGTGATCCATATGGAACCGGAGGAGCCCTACGCCGCCATCGTGGCGATGGGTATGCCTGCTGCATTCATCATGGCTCGCCGTGCGCTCGACGGCGGAAAAGCAGCGATGGCAGGCAGCGTCGTCTATCTCGGCCTCTCGGCGAATCTCTACACGCTATTCACCGCAACCTCTGCCTTAACCGTTGTGGTGATGGCTTTTCTCGTTGCTGGCGGGACTAAGTCTCTCAAGCCGATAATTCGCCTAACCGTCATTGGGTTCAGCTCCCTGCTCATCGCGGCAATCGGATGGGGTCCCTATCTCCTAGCGCTGCTGACTCGCCCTCACGGCGATACCGACAAAGCTCAACATTTTCTTCCCGTCGAAGGCACCGAGATTCCCTTCCCCTTCCTGGAAAATCCGGCGATGTTTGTGCTTGGCGCCATCTGCATCATCTGGATGATCTCACGCTTCCGCGACCCTAGCGTGCATTCTCAAATTGTGGGTCTTGGCGTGTGTTACGCCTGGGTGTTTATTTCAATGCTGGCTCCATTAGCCGGCACTACCTTGCTGGGTTTCCGTCTTAGCTTGCCAATCGGGGTCATCATGGGAACCTGTGGCATTCTGGCCCTAGCGGAGCTACGGCTATTTGGTTTCGAAAAGTTCTATCCCGACGGCTTCATCAAGAATCACGGCAAAACTACGACAGCCGTTCTGGCTATCATCGCAGCAGCCACCTGCATCCACTTCACCACCAGTACGCCGGTGGAACTGCGCGAAGAAATTGACCGGGCTTATCAAGACACGGACGGCAATGGCAACCGTGCCGATAACTACCCGGCGGACTCCGGAATGTACTTTCCGCTGGTGGCGCGCGTCATTGAAGAGCACACCGGTAAACGCCCTTCGGATACGGTCGTTCTCACCGATGAGATGAATCTGCTGTCTTACTACCCCTACCGCGCCTTCCAGGCGATGACCGCACACTATGCCAACCCTCTGGGAGAATTCGATCGACGCAACGAAGTCATCGAGTCCTGGACCCACATCAAAGACCCACGGGAGCTGCTGCAGGCTATGGACAAGTCTGAGCAGGAAAATGGTTGGAAGAGCCCCGACGTAATGATTTTCCGGGGCAAGCTGGACCTGAAACCCGGAACAGAAGACGATGAACTACCTGAGGTGACAGGACCCGGCAACAATACGTTCAGTTACATCATGACTAAGGACATCCACCCTCGATATCCCAATGTTGAATTTCGCGCTGTGCACTTCTCGGCACAAGCCTTCTCTGAAGGATGGACCCTGAAACAGGTAGGTCCGCTGGTGGTTGCAATGCGTGATCGCTAGTCCCAGCGCGGTCAACAGGGCGACATATCCCCTTTAACCACTGTCATAGCCAGTGACTCATCAATTGCGACCGTCGAACCTAGCCGGCGATTCCCGTATTCAGCGAGCAGTTCTCCTCCGCCGCGAAAAATCCTCCAGCTCGTCTCACATAGCGTTACTTGTCACACCCGCCCCATTCGACTACCGCGACATGGGGTTTATTAGAAGTAAAACACCTGAACCTATACCTAGTGTTCCCGTTTTGAGCCTTCGGTACCGTAGAATATTCAGCCGTGACGAAACCTCAAAAGAAAACACACGACCGAAAAACCTTAGGGCCTTCGTCAGTGCACAAGCACGGTCGGCACGCAAAACCGTCGACTCAAAAAAACTCCTCAATCACTCGACTCAAAAGCCTAGCCATCATCACAGGCCTTATGGGGTTCATCCTCTTTTGCCTCACCCCCATACTTCCGGTGAAGCAAACTCACGCGGAGTTCACCTGGCCACAAGGTAACGACCTCACCAGCATCAACGCACCACTAATTTCCTACATGCCACAAGATGTGGACATCACCCTCCCCATCAAGGAAATCCAAGACCTCAACCCCGGTGCCACCACCGCCTTATCAACACTCCCAGAAGATGCGCGGGATGCCTCCCTACGTGGCCTCTTTATCCGCTCCAACGGAGACGGAATCGACGTCATCACACGCAACTCAGTGCCGCTGAGCTTAACCAAAGAACAAATTGAGAAGCTGCCGGACAACGCCGTCCTTCGTCTGACCTCAAACTTTGAACAAACTCGGGCCTGGGTTCCAGACGCAACAAATGATAACGGGGAACCCCTAGAAGGTGCACTCAACAGCGACTTCCGCCCAATGATCACCGGCATCTACTCAGAGATGCGCAATACCCCAGAGACCTACCAGGCCGCTGAGGCGCACGGAATCAACGTTCACGTCACCGTCGACACTCGCTTCTCCTCCGCCCCAACTCTCCTCAAATCCCTAGCGATGATCCTGGGTATCGTCATGACGATCATCGCTCTGTGGTCTCTGCACCGCATCGACTCACTAGACGGCCGGCGCGCTCATCGCTTCCTACCCCGCCGCTGGTGGAAGCCACGTTTCCTGGACTTCATCGTCGTTGGCACACTACTGATTTGGTTTATCATCGGAGCCAACACCGCTGATGACGGCTACATTCTGAACATGACTCGCCTCGCAGAGCACTCCGGCTACATGGCCAACTACTACCGCTGGTACGGCGTGCCGGAATCCCCATTCGGATTCCCGTTCTATGATCTGCTGGCGCTCATGACCAAGGTCTCCACAGCATCTCCATGGATACGCCTACCGAGCCTCCTCGCAGGCATTATCACCTGGCTCGTCCTATCGCGCGAAGTACTGCCACGCCTAGGAACCCGCATCAACCAACGCAGGGTTACTCACTGGACCATGGCCTCGGGCTTCCTGATCTTCTGGCTCGTCTACAACAACGGCACGCGCCCCGAGCCAATCATCGCCATGACCTCGCTATTAGCATGGGTATCCTTCGAACGCGCTATCGCCACCCATCGTCTGCTGCCTGCGGCGATCGGTACCATTCTGGCCACTCTCGCGCTCAGCGCCGGTCCGACAGGTCTGATGGCTGTTGCCGCATTGCTGGTGTCCCTGAGCCACATCGTCCGCATCGCAATCCGACGACTGCCCGCTCTCGGAGCCGAAAAAGGAGAATCCTTCGGCAAAATCTTCACCGGAATGCTCGCACAAATTGCCCCATTCCTGGCAGCTGGCACCGCCATTCTCATCGGCGTATTCGGCGATCAAACCCTGCGTAGCGTCGTAGAAGCAACCAGAGTTCGCAGCACACTCGGCCCATCCTTGCCATGGTACGAGGAGTACATACGCTACACCGCGCTCCTCGAACCAACCACCGACGGTTCGCTCACCCGCCGCTACGCAGTATTGATCCTGTTCTTCTCCTTCGGCGTCGTCATCGCATCCATCCTGCGAAACGGACGTGTACCCGGCGCCACCCGCGGCTCATCCACGCGTCTGGCACTGGTGATGCTCGGAACCATGTTCTTCATGACCTTCACCCCCACTAAGTGGACACACCACTTCGGTGTCTACGCTGGCGTCGGTGCAGCCATGATGGGACTCTCGGCGGTAGCAGCCTCCTACTTCTCCCTACGCTCCCCACGCAACCGCTGGATCTTCATAGGCGGTGTCCTCATGGTCTTCGCCCTTGCGCTCTCAGGAGAAAATGCCTGGTGGTATGTCTCCGCGCTCGGCGTGCCTTGGTACGACCGCTCAATCTCACTCTTCGGTATCGAAGCATCCACCGCCATGCTTGCACTATCGCTCGTAGTACTAGTCTGGGGCGTGCTCGTCGGCTACTTCACCGATTTCCGTAAAGCACGCGCGGAATCCCGCACCGAAAAGCGCAAAATCAACGCCGACGAAGCCCGCCGAACCCTCAAATTCCAAGGACTCGCAACAGCACCAATCGGCGTGCTCACAGCAGCCATGATGGTCTTCTCTGTACTGTCCCTCGCCAAAGGTTTCACAACCCAATGGCCCGCCTACAGCGTAGCCAAAGGCAACCTCGTCTCCCTCACCGGAAACTCCTGCCAGATGGCCAACGACGTTCTCGTCGAGACAGACACCAACGAATCCTTCCTACAAGTCTCTGACGGATCCCCACTACAAGACTCCCTCAGCAACGACACCTCCCCAGGATTCGCACCGAATAACCTCCCGACCCACATCCTCCCGGACGATACCGAAAAATCCGGCACCAACAGTCAATCCAGCGTTCGCGAAGAACAGATTGGCACCACCACCGATACTCCACACGACAATGCGACGTCGAACAATAAGGAGGACAACGCACAAAACAACCACGACTCCAACAACTCCACCAACGCAGCTGGCGACACCGCGAACGCTCCAGCCGGCGGCGACAACAACGCAGCTGGCGGCGATGCACACGCCACAGTCGACAACAGCCAGCCAACCTCCAGTGACGATGCCGACGAAGCCTCCTCCGCAGACGACCCGAACGCATCCGGATCCACAGGCGGAGTCACCACCAAACGCGGAATCAACGGCTCCTACGCCAAACTGCCATTTGAACTCGACCGCAACAAAGTCCCCGTACTCGGCTCTTTCACAAGCGGCCCACAAATCCCAGCAAAAACCATCACCAAGTGGTACAACCTGCCGGAACTCAACGAAGAACGGCCACTCATCGTCTTCACCGCCGCCGGACGAGTCAACCACTACGACATGAATGGCGTTCACAAATACGGCCAAAAGCTCGTGGTGGAATTCGGACACATCGACGACAACACCGACCGAAGCAACCCAGACTCCTACCAAGTGCTCGGTGAATACATGCCGCTAGACATCGGCACGGGACCCGAATGGCGCAACATGCGCGTACCAAAAGAAGCCGTACCAGCCAATGCCAACGTCATCCGCATCGTCGCCGACGACACCAACCTCACGCCCGACCAATGGCTAGCACTCACGCCGCCGCGGGCACCGAAAATGGATACCCTCAACGACGTCATCGGATCCGAAAAGCCCGGCCTGCTGGACTGGCCCGTTGGACTCCAATTCCCATGTCAACGCACCTACGACCATAACTCGGGTGTGACCGAAGTTGCGCAATTCCGGATTTCCTCCGACCACTCTTCACGCCGTGACCATGGTGAAGTGATGGGGTACAACGGTGGAGGATCCCTCGGGCTCGTACAAATGACCTCACGGGCAATGGAAATGTCTACATACCTACGTGATGACTGGCAGCGCGACTGGGGCGTGCTCGATTACCTGGAGCCATACACTGTATCGACAGGAGAAAAGCCAAAGACAGTTGAGTTGCAGGAACACGAAACCACCGAAACTGGGTTCTACTACCCAGGACCTATGCGCTACGGCAAGCTATAGGTGCCAGCTAGTTCAGGATTTGGGCTGCGGGTGCTGGCTAAAGGTCTAGGTTCTCGCGGGCTTAAGCTCAGTGCCTAGCACTCTGAGCGCCACTGAACCCCGTTAGCCCAATCTCTCGCAGCTACAGGTGTCTACGGGGATATTTTCAACTGAGTGTTAGCAGATGCAGCGAGTTTTAGACAGCGGCAAGCTGAAAACCTGGTGATATTTCACTGAATACAGAGCCGAACGTCTGTTTGGCACTCAGACGGGGATCTTATACGCAGAACTGGGCAAACTTTCTTCTCGCCGGAGATTGCACTCTGACTCGCGTACAAATTTCCCCACAGAGCCATAACCGGCTATCAAAAAGCCAGGTCATTATTTCTGTCAATGTCGGCTCTGGGAAAATTTGTTCGCTTTGGCTCCGACAGACATGCCAAATGCCTCACACTCTAATCAGTGGAAGCGCGCGCCAATAACAGGCTGTATCTACCAGCGGTAAAACGCACAGGCCTGCAACTATCAGCAACAGACGAGTCCCAGCAGTATCAACCTGCGTCAAACATTCCAGCCTGCATAACCTGTTGCTGCCGACATCAATCAATACACCCACGGCTAACCCACACTACAAGAAAACACCCCAGATAATTCTGGGGTGTTTCCCCGAGACACTCGCGCATCAATGAGCTGCAGCTGCAGATATAGCTCGCTGTACTGCTTCGGGCGGTAACGGAGTGCCAGCCGGCGCAACCTTAACCTGGGTAGCAATCTGCGCCAAGTTCTGCAGCGCATTCGGGTTGGCCTCAACCTGCCCGTTAGAAAGCATTGCATTCCAATCCTGAGATTCCTCGAAAGTTTGAAGCAGCTTCAGCAGGTCACCAACCTTAATGCCGTTGGGGGACTTCTGAACGACGGCGAGCAATGCATCGACAGGGATTTCCTTACCATTAGCATTGATATCTTTCAGAGCCCCGGAAAGGGCAGTCAAAGCAGACAGAATCGCGCGAGAGTTGTCAGCTTTTTTGGTGTGAGAACGGGATTCTTTCTGGGCGTTGGCCGACGCATGTGGAGATGCGGCTTTGGCACCAGTTTCAGCACCAGCAGCACCTGTCGCACCAGATGCCGTCTTGTTTTTCGCCTGCGCTGCTTGTGCTTCACCGCCCGCAGTTTGCGCATTCTCGGCCATCTCAGCGCCCTGCGCAGCAAGCTCATCCGTGTCGATGTCCCGCGCCTGCTTTTCCAGTTCCTTCGCACCCTGATCGATGAGAGCCTCTGGCGGGATACGCCCGCCCGCTACTCCCAGCAGTAGCATGAGGAAATCGTTTGTCAGAGGGATATCCACCCCGGTGGCTTGCTCAATTTTATTAGCCACCTGAGCTTCCTCTCCTGTTGCTTCGCGCACAGGGGCGAGGTCGTGAGCCACGTCACCAACCATTGTGCCGGAAGGGGAGCTCTTCGCTAGAGCCTGGAGCTGCGCATCATCACCGTTGTATTCGTTCAGGTCGACCTTGGTTTGGATGCCGTCGACGGAACCCGAATCAGAGTACTGCCAGAAAGTCGGCTCATCCCAGCCACCAGGAATGTAATCAGGCAGGGTGTCGCTGAAATATGCGAGCCACAGAGGGAGATGGGAAAACTCGGTGGTATCTCCCATCTTGTCAATCCAGAAGCTGTAGTAGGTGTACATGATCGGGTCACGACCAGTTTGGGCGCGAATCTCATCCACAAATTCACGTACCCATTGTTGGAGCTGGGCAACGGTTAGCCCTCCGCTCTCCTCCAAATCTAAAACAGGTGGCAGAGAAGGCTGCGGGCCAGTAGCTAGGGTGGCAGCGTAATAGCGTGCCTGAGCACGAGCGGAACCGATACTCGGCTTCGCGTAGTGGTAGCTGCCTGGCATGATTCCGGCTTCCTGCGCCTTAAAGGAGTCAGTGGAGAAGAAGGGATTCACGTAGCCAGTGGCTTCGGTGGCTTTGATGAATGCAAATTTTTGGCCTGAGGCTGCAACAGCCTGCCAATCGATTGCAGAAACTCCACCTGGGTGCTGGTGGGATGCCACATCGACTCCGGGCAATGCCCATGATGGCACCGGAACGATATCGGTGGCAACGAGCGTCGCAACAGTTGCTGCAGAACCGATCAGGGCCGCTGCAGTAATGCGGGCTGGAGTGGTTTTGCGCGCAGAACGGCGCCTGTGCAGAGAAAGCATGAATCACACACTACTCAAAGCTCACACAAATCACGCCATTAACACCCATGCTATTTTTTAACATTCGTCACATTTTGCAGGGTGTTGTAGAGAATACGCAGGTCACAGCCGTACATGGCTCTCAGTCAACTCGCCAAAAAAATGTCGAAAATCTCTGAATTTCTGCCAAAGCACCGAGTTGCGACACCGATACCACGACTCACAGACGGGTCACGCGAACCTCTCAGCTAACCACGCTGGTAAATAGTCACTGCCGGTTCCACCCCGGCACGCATCAAGGGCATCACGCGCCGCTTCTCTCGGATAACAACAATTCCCACCGTTCCAGCCATGATCAGCCACAGCACGGCCTTCACACCCAGTTCCCACGCAGTGACAGTCTCGCCCGGTGTTGTGAAATTCCAGCCGTAGTGTAGAGCTACTGCCAGGCCAATCCATCCAATGAGGTTTAGCACGCGCTTGCGCCGCCCCCAATTTTCACCTTCGTAGAGCGCACGCCCAATGCCGTATCCGGCCAAGCCCGTCATGAGCATGTGCAGAAACGGCCCCAATAAGACTCGCGTGAGGTAGACCTGTAACGCACCGTCGACATCCGACACGGGGTGGATCACCGCGAGGTTCACGGCATATAGCGTATTTTCATAGACCTCAAAGCCGGTTCCCACCAGCAGACCTGCAATAAGCCCGTGCCATGGGCGGTTCCACCATGTCCGCCCTATCCAGAGCAAAATGAACACCCCCAGTGCTTTTATCATCTCTTCTGGCACCGCTGCAGCTAGTGAATAAGAACTCGCATACCAACCCATCTTCTCCGCAACATTCAACCACGGGCTTGATAGCAGACCGCCAGCAATGGCGGGCGAGGCGAAAGCTCCCCAACATAGCGCCATGATGATCAGTCGCTTAGGTGTGCCTCGAGAGATCTTCAGCAGCAGCACCCCCAGCACTCCAACCAGTACCTGGATCATACCCAGACCTGCTGCGATAACCGCACTGCCATTGAAAAGAGCGTCCCCACCTCCGCTGAACGCAATGTTGGCTACTGCCATGCCGGCCGAGGGTATTGTCAGCACGAGGTATACCCAAAACCAATAATCTTTGAACAGTTTGAGCCGTGGTCGAGCCTGTGCTGGGAAGGATTTATAGAAATTCGCCGGTGTATGAATCACCACCCAACGTGATGCAGCTTTAGGCAAAGCATTACCACCCGGGTGCAGGAGCCGCTGGTTCACCCGTGCCGCATTCAGTTCCGCTGCATTCGATCCCATTGCATTCGGCCCTCTCACCCCGTCCGATCCGTGGCGGGAAATCTCTACGGTTCGGAACTGTGGACTCACCTCTCTTGTCTTCTCTTCCGACGCCACACCTGCAGCTACCGCAGGCTCTCCGATATTTCTAGGTTTCTGCCCAGGTGAAAGCCGAGCACCACTCCGTTGCCCCGGTGAAGGCTGAGCCTCTGTGTTCTGCCCTGCCCCAGTAATATCGGAGGAATTCCAATTGGGCATACCCTGCTCAGACGCTCCATGCTCACGCGACCCGCTCTTAGACATTGCTCACCCCCTTCGATTCACTGTCATCGGCTCCACTCGTAGTATGTGCGCTCTCAACAATTGTCATGGCATAGGAGAGTGCGGTGTCCATCAAGACTGCGTCGCCCGGTCCGGATCCCCTCGCCAATGGCTTGGTAGAAACATCAACAGTAACTAAAGAACCTTGGTTCGAACCTGTGGAGTTATGACCCCGGAAGAAACCCACCGCATAATTCATGGTGAATCCGCCGTGAGCACCGTTGCTAGATATCCAACCCAATTGAAACGGATCGGTCATCAGTATGGTGTCCACCCCAGTTGATTCCAGTAGCTGATGATGCGTTGACTCCATATTCCTGGTGACCTCATGGGGAGATAAGTCGTCTACCTGGGCTTTCTCCATAGCTCGAATACTGCGGTTCATGGCTAAGGCCATTGCCGGTAGGTCCTTATCCACCTGAGGCATACCCATCACGCGCACATCCACGTCACCACAATCAAATTGTGCGTAATAGAACGCGATCGGGTCACGCACCACATCACATTCTTCAAGAAAAGAAAAGCGAAGAGGCCAGTCGGTGTCTGTATTCACGAAACTCGTGTAGGCATCGTCAGTGGTCATCTGGGGACTTTGTGGTCGAGGAAGGCTGGCGTCGATAAGAAAGGGAACAACCCCCAGCATCACCAATATGAGAACCACAACCATGCTGTATTTGGCGCGCCTTTTCCCGTTGAGGGGGGCACCACGAAATCGACCGAGTGGGTCGGCGTGCGGGGCGCGAAGTGGCTGCGCCGGGTGGTGAAAATCGTTCATCAGTACACAGGTTAGTACGGCTGTTTTGTTTGCCCCGGCTAAAGGCCTAGGTCATTCACCGCTGGACTCTAACATTTGCTTTACCCAGCAGACATATTTTGTAGCAGCCGACGGCCGTATTTATATCGCTTAGCGATCTCATCAGGCCGGATAGCGCTACTGATTCGGATAGTGCTACTGATTCTAGGTACCTGCTCAGCACGAAACTTTTACACACAACTTTTACACACGGATTTCACGCATCCGGCTAAAACGCAGGTATTAATCTTGCCCTTGGAACATCCACCAATCCCTCTGTCAATACCTCTGCCAATGACGGTACTAATGCGTCTATGGTGGTGGGCATGGCTGAAAATCAGACGATGAACACTACCGAAGGCATCACCCCCGCAGACGCCATTCTGAACAATATCCCAGACAATATCTCCGAAGCGCCCTGTGGCCAGGTAAGCGTGGCCCAGGATCTATACCGCCATGTCAACGGCCACTGGCTAGCCACCCACGAGATTCCAGCAGACCGTGCAGTGGATGGCACTTTCCACACATTACGCGACCGCGCGGAAAAGGATGTCCGCGCTATCGTCGAGACCGCTGCGAAAGATGAGCCCCAAGGCCGCATCGGGGCGTTGTACTCCTCATTCATGGATGAACGCGGGATCGAGGACGCTGGCCTTTCTGTTCTCGACGCCGACCTAACCCCCATCCGCGATGCGAAAAACATAACAGACTTAGCTACCGTGCTTGGAGAACTGGATGTCAGAGGCGTCGGCGGAGTAGTGGGCTACTGGGTAGAGAAAGATTCCGGCGGGGACATCGAACGCGCCTACCTGGTGCAATCCGGCCTGGGACTACCCGATGAAGCCTACTACCGCGAAGAACAGCACAAGCAAACCCGCGACGCATACCAGCAGTTCGTTACACGCATGCTGGAACTCACAGAAGAGCAAGAACGTCCGGGTCGTTTCGCACAAACCTCTGCGACAGAAGCTGCTGAAGCAATCATGAACTTCGAAACGCGACTGGCCGAAGGGCACTGGGATCAAGTCACCAGCCGCGACTCAGATAAAACCTATAACCCTACAGACGTAAACCACTTACCTACCGGTTTCCCCTTCAGGGCCTGGTTAGAAGCAACGCACATTGACACCTCCAGTGCTGGCGGGAAGATAATCGTAGTCTGCATGCCGAGCTACCTCGAACACGTCGCAGCCATGGCCACCGGCGACGATGCCGTAGATCTGGACACCTGGAAACTATGGGCTTATTGGCACGTCATCATTTCCCGCGCCACACTACTGCCGAAAGCTATCGGAGACCTCAACTTCGACTTCTACGGTCGCACATTGTCCGGCTCCGAGCAGCAGCGTGCTCGTTGGAAGCGCGGCGTGGGGCTTGTTGAAGGCGCAATCGGTGAGGAAATCGGCAAGAAATTTGTAGCTGAGCATTTTCCTGCGTCGTACAAAGAAACTATGCTGACTCTCGTCGATTACCTCATCGACGCATACCGCGAACGCATCGAAAAGCTGGAGTGGATGACTCCAGCCACTCGCGAAAAAGCACTGGTGAAACTAGGGAAATTCACTGCCAAAATCGGTTACCCGGATAAATGGCGCAGCTTTGAGGGGCTAGAATTCGGCGCGCAAGGCGCCGATTTGCTGGATAACGTACGCAAAGCCGCTGAATTCAACCATGACTATCAGGTGAGCAGGTTAGGTAAACCATCTGATCCGGAAAAATGGTTCTGCACGCCGCAGACCGTCAATGCGTTCTACAACCCGGTCACCAACGACATCACCTTCCCCGCTGCCATCCTGCGCCCACCCTTCTTTGACCCAGACGCAGACATGGCTGGAAACTTCGGTGCAATCGGTGCAGTCATCGGACACGAGATTGGCCACGGCTTCGATGACCAGGGCTCCAAATACGACGGCGACGGCAACCTCAATTCCTGGTGGACAGACGAGGATCGCGCAGCCTTCACCGAACTAACAGACAAACTTGTCGCACAATACCAGGGTCTGGTGCCCACCGGATTGAAGCAGCGCGGAATCGAGGAGCATAAGGTCAACGGTTCCTTCACTCTCGGTGAGAATATCGGCGACCTTGGTGGGCTGGGTATAGCCATCGTGGCGCTACGCCGCTACCTTGCAGATCAAGGAGAAGATTTCCAGTCAACACCGGCACTTCCCATCGATGGATTAGTCGATAACGAAGGCATTGCGGATACTACGGAATACTCCGCTCTACAGCGGGTGTTCCTGCGTTGGGCATGCATCTGGCAGACTGCAATCCGTCCGCAAATGGCTGTGCAATACGTCTCCATCGACCCACACTCCCCTGCAGAATTCCGCTGCAATGTGGTGAGCTCGAATATTGCCGAATTCTACGAGGCATTCAGCATCACCCCGGAAGACGCAATGTGGCTCGATGAAAAAGACCGCGTCACGATCTGGTAGTCGCAGCCCTACGCTGCGATAGTCTCAACTCGACTCGGCGAGCGTTGGGTTTACCACGCTAGAAGGGGGTGAATTCTTCTGGAGCGAAGAGATCCGGCTCATGTACCTCGTCCATCTCCGGGGTGTAATCATCCACCTCAGAGATATTGAGCACGGCACCCGTAGGGTCTTGGATGGTAGCTACACGCCCGAAATCACTGTTCCACGCTGGGCGGATAATAGTGCCGCCCAGATTCTGCACCTTCTCCAGCGCTTCATCTACACTGTTCACACCCATATATAGGGTCCACAGACTCGGGGTTTCAGGGAGTGAGGAAGTATCCCACAAACCAACAAGCGGGTTGCTCTCCCACTCTCCCACGGCGTAATGAAAGTCCTCAGTGGCGCTCACCTGTTTGATGTCCCAACCACAAAGTTCATGGTAGAACTTCACGGTCTCATCCCAATTCTTACCGATCAGCAGCTCGTGCCACACGGGAGTGCCGGGCTCTCCCGCAGCGAAGAATGCTTGTTCGCCTGCGGGCTTTTTCAATCCCACGGTCGCACCCGAGGGATCCACTAGCACTGACATGTCGCCGCGCTGATCATCTAAATGCCGAGGTTCCAGTACTGATGTTGCTCCAGCTTTCACAGCTTTCTCGTGCGCATTAGCTAACTCCGGGGTGTAAACCATCAGGCTCCAGATAGACGTGTTCTCTGGGGGAATCTGCGCAATGCCCGCAACCGGCATACCAGAGCGCTTGGCCACCGTGTAGGACGGGCGGGAGGCCGTTGCCGCAGACTCTCCGTCTTCACTCGCGGCAGCGGGGATACCCTCATCCATGGCGGCAGTCTCGTCACTGCCATCATCGACGGCAGAGTCTTCGAATTCCCAGCCAAGCAATGGCCCATAGAAAGCTTTGGCTTTTTCTATATCCGTAGTTGCTAAATCCAGCCAGATAGGCATGCCCGGTTCGGCAACGAGAGCTGGCATTACATATTCCTCCACTTTTCAGGGTCAAAATCGTCATCGGCGGTAGCTTCGTCGAAATACTCGCCGAGTTCATCGTCGTCATAGTCGGCGCCATGCTCACTAACTACCCGGGCTGCGGCAATGATCTTCTGCGTGTCTAAGTCCAGCACTCCGACTTCGTCACCGATATGGAGAACTTTGCCGCGCCGGGTATCCACCTGCCCATTGACGGTGACTGCTCCAGATGCGATGAGTTCTTTGGCAACGCCACCGGTTTCCACGAGATTGGCGAGTTTGACGAATTGGCCGAGGCGGATTTCCTGGTCACGGATGGTGACATCTTGAATCTGCATGGCTGCCAGTCTAGTGAACAGAATCTACAACGGTGCTTATGCCCTCATAGAGGAGGAATAATGCCAGCAAAGCAAATATCGCTCCGGCCAACATTTCGATGATCGGGTTAGCGCGCTGCAGCTTCTCTGCCCACACGGGCAGGCTAACGGCCCATGAAAAACCGCAAAACCACATCACTCCGATGATTGTCATGATGAGGAGGACTATGAGCCGCTCACCAATGCTGATGTCCACCGGTAGGAATTGCGCGAATACCGCACCGAAAAACAACAGTGCTTTGGGGTTGGACAGGTTGGTGGCCAGCCCTAGTTTCCATGCGTGGAGATCGGTTAGAGTGTTGTGAGATCCTTGATGTGTTGGCTCACTGTCCGCGCTAACACTGTGGTCTGATTGACTAGCGACGCCACCATCCCCCTCTTCACCCACCGAAAACGTGGCGTGTTGCCTGTAGTCGGCACATCCCCCGCGGAAGCTACCAACGCCCATCCGCAGCAGGAATAGACCTCCCCCAAGGTAGAGTAGCGCGAGGATCCAGGGGAAAGCAGTGATCAGCGCAGCGAGGCCCACCATTGTCACGATGGGCCAGATGACATTTCCGCAGCTGATGCCGAGTGCTGCATACATGGCGTTGCGGCGAGATCGCGAGCCGAGGCGAATGAGCTGTACAGTGTCTGGGCCTGGCGAGACGATAGCGGCCAGCCAAGCACTCGCCAGCCCCATATACGCTGCGAAAGTCATGGATGCCATGTTAGCTAAACCCCGACACCAAGGCGGAATCAAAGGTACGTGCCGCAGATTCCAGGGATGTGTCTACGGCACGCGTCTACTAGAACTTGCGGCCTAATGCGACATCCGTCGGGTTAATCGGACGTGGCAATGCGGTTTCTCCCATCAATGCGCGGTCAATTTCAGCAGCGGCAGCACGGCCTTCGGAGATACCCCACACGATCAGAGACTGGCCACGACCTGCGTCGCCTGCAACGAATACCTTCTTGCGCACGAATTCCGGAGTCTTCGGAGTGGCGCGGAAGTTATCATCGCGCACTAGACGACCACGAGCATCAATCTCCAAATCTAGGTCAGTGACACAGGCGGTCTTTTCTACGGAGACAAACCCCATGGCAAGCAGAACCAGGTCCGCTTCCATTTCAAAATCAGTGCCCTCGATGTTCTCCAATCCGTTTTCTCCGAATTGGCACTTAGCACCCTTCAAGCCAGTGACTTTGCCGTTTTCTCCGAACAGTTCCACCGTGTTCATCTGCCATGCGCGGTGCCCCAGCACTTCGCCCTTCTGGCGGTACTTCAGCCCGAGCTTTTCGGCAACCTCAGGAGCTTCCTCACCCGTGACCGCGTATTCACCCTCTTCATGGGCGGTTGCTAAGCGCATCTGCAGCGGGTATGTAGGCCATGGTGTGGATGCTGCTCGGGTCTTCGGAGGCTTCGGCCCAATGTCGAATTGGTGGACGGACTTGGCGCCCTGTCGCAACGCAGTTCCGAAGCAGTCGGTACCTGTATCACCACCACCAATGATGACCACGCGCTTATCTTTTGCGTCAATGGTGGAGACATCGATGTCGCCATATCCCACCCGGTTCGCGGGCGGCAGGTACTCCATAGCCTGGTACACGCCGTCCAATTCGCGGCCTGGGACTGGCAAGTCACGGCCTACCGTGGAGCCAATGGCGAGGAGGATGGCATCAAAATCTTTGAGGTCTTCACCCGTCGGCGCAGTATTGACCACGAACTTTGTGCCTTCGGCTTCCATTTGCTCAAGGCGGCGGTCAATCCATTTCTTTTCCATCTTGTATTCGGGCACTCCGTAGCGCATGAGACCGCCGATACGGTCTGCACGCTCAAAGACTGTGACATCGTGACCCGCGCGGGTTAGCTGCTGTGCCGCTGCCAGACCTGCTGGACCGGAACCGACGATCGCCACGGACTGTCCTGTTTTAAAGGTCGGCTTGATGGGTGTGATCCAGCCTTCCTTATAGGCGTGCTCCACAATGGTGAGCTCAACGGATTTGATGGACACCGGATCGTTGCCGATCCCCAGAACACATGCGCCTTCACACGGTGCTGGGCACAGACGACCGGTGAATTCCGGGAAGTTGTTGGTGGCGTGAAGACGGTCATACGCCTCCTCCCAGCGTCCCTGGCGTACGAGGTCATTCCATTCAGGGATGATGTTCCCCAATGGGCAACCATCGTGGCAGAACGGGATTCCGCAGTCCATGCATCGGGTTGCCTGGGTCTGCACTTTATCGTCGGAGAAGTCTTCATAGGCCTCTCCGTAGTCCAGCAGGCGTAGCGGGACTGGGCGGTGAGCCGCCTCTTCGCGGCCGTATTTTTGGAAACCGTGTGGATCAGCCATTAGTTCACTTCCTCCATGATTGCCGCGGCGATGCCGTCCTTGTCGAGGCCGGCTTCTTCAGCGCGCGCGATGGCATTGAGCACGCGTGCATAGTCACGTGGCATGACCTTGATCAGCTGGGAAGGCTCGACTTCCACATCGGATCCGGTCAGGTTCTTGTGGGTTGCGATGGTCTCTTCGAGCCATGCGATTTCTTCGGGGTCGGTGACCTTCTCCAGGTCCACGAGCTCCTTGTTAATTCTTTCTTCGACACCACTACCGTCGTCCAGCACATATGCGATACCACCGGACATACCTGCGGCGAAGTTCAAGCCGATCTTGCCCAAAACGAGAACTCGTCCACCGGTCATGTATTCACAGCCGTGGTTGCCCACGCCCTCGACTACGGCAGTCACGCCGGAGTTGCGGACACAAAAACGTTCACCCACTGCACCGTGAATGTACATCTCTCCGGATACTCCACCGAATCCAAGGACGTTGCCCGCGACTACATCGCTACGCAGGTCTTCAGCGGCGTCGTCGTCTGTCGGGCGCACCACGATACGGCCACCGGACAGGCCCTTACCTACGTAGTCGTTGGCGTCGCCATTTAAAGTCAGGGTCATGCCGGCTGGCACGAAAGCACCAAAGGAGTTACCTGCAGAGCCTGTGAATTCGAGGTTCACGGTATTCAGCGGCAGCCCATCGCGACCAGCCACGCGGGAGACCAGGGAACCAGTCATGGTGCCCACAGTGCGGTTCACGTTAGTGATTGGGTAAGAGAGGTGGATGGATACGTCCTCGCCGGCTGCTGCGCGGCGAATGGTGTCCTCCGCATCCTCGCGGATCTTGTTGTCCAGAGCCTTGTCCAGCGAGTGATCCTGCTCCTTAGTGCAGTGCAGGTCCTGATGCATGAATGGGCTGTCCGGGCGAGCGAAAATCGGGCTCAGATCCAGTTTGTTGGCGGTCTTGTGTTCAACTGCCATAGTGCCCTGGGTCAAAACTTCAGAATGCCCAACAGCTTCTTCGATAGAGCGGAAGCCCAGCTCGGCGAGGATCTCACGCACTTCTTGTGCGATGAACTGGAAGAAGTTCACGATGTGATCGGCCTTGCCGGTGTACTTCTCACGCAACTTCGGGTTCTGGGTCGCCACACCAACAGGACACGTGTCCAGGTGGCATACGCGCATCATGATGCAGCCAGAAACCACGAGCGGTGCCGTGGCGAAACCGAACTCCTCTGCACCGAGCAATGCAGCGATAACCACATCGCGCCCAGTCTTCAACTGACCATCGCACTGAACAGTGATGCGATCTCGCAAACCGTTCATCAGCAGCGTCTGCTGGGTCTCAGCCAGACCGAGTTCCCACGCGCCGCCTGCGTGCTTGAGGGAGGTAAGAGGGGATGCGCCGGTGCCGCCGTCGTGGCCGGAAATCAGCACGACGTCAGCGTGAGCCTTAGACACACCTGCAGCAACGGTACCGACACCCTGCTCTGCCACCAGCTTTACGTGAATACGTGCATCTGGGTTGGCATTCTTCAGGTCGTGGATGAGCTGCGCGAGATCCTCAATCGAGTAAATATCGTGGTGAGGCGGAGGCGAAATGAGACCCACGCCTGGAGTGGTCACACGAACTTCAGCGATCCACGGGTACACCTTGGATGGTGGTAGCTGACCACCTTCACCTGGCTTTGCTCCCTGAGCCATCTTGATCTGGATATCAGTGCAGTTATTCAAGTAGTGGCTGGTGACGCCGAAACGGCCAGATGCGACCTGCTTAATAGCGGAACGCTTCCAGTCACCGTTTTCCATCTTCTCAAAGCGAGCTGGGTCTTCACCGCCCTCACCCGAGTTCGACATACCTTTCAGGCGGTTCATGGCGATGGCGAGGGTCTCGTGAGCCTCCGCAGAAATAGAACCGTAGGACATGGCGCCCGTGGAGAAACGCTTCACGATCTCCGATACTGGTTCCACCTCATCGATAGGGATGGGTGCCCGATCGGACTTAAATTCAAAAAGACCCCGCAGAGTAGCCAGCCTGCGTGACTGGTCGTTGATCTTGTCGGTGTATTCCTTGAAGATGCGGTACTGCCCAGTTCGAGTGGCGTGCTGCAACTTGAAGACAGTCTCCGGGTTGAACAGGTGGTATTCACCCTCACGGCGCCACTTGTATTCGCCACCAATTTCCAACTCACGGTGTGCCTTCTCCTCTGGGCGAGGAAGGAACGCCAGGCGGTGGCGGGCGCTAACATCCTCGGCAATTTCGTTGAGCCCAATACCGGAAATTGGAGAGAAAGCGCCGGTGAAGTACTCGTCCAGCAAATCCTGGTGCAAACCGGTGATGTCGACCAGTTGGGAACCACGGTAGGAACCTACCGTGGAGATGCCCATCTTGGACATGATCTTCAGGATGGAGTAGCCAGCGGCATTGATGTAGTTCTTCTGTCCCTGTTCGGCAGAAACATCACCCAGACGGCCAGCTTTCGCCAGCTCATCGATGGTCATGAGTGCCATGTATGGGTTGATGGCATCTGCACCGAAGGTCAGCAGCATGGCCAGGTGATGAACCTCGCGGGCATCGCCGGATTCGATCACCAGAGATGCGCGGGTACGTGTCTTCTCGCGAACCAGGTGGTGGTGAACTGCCGAGGTCAACAGCAGGGATGGAATAGGTGCATTGCGCTCGTCGGAATCGCGGTCCGTCAGCACAATGATGGTGGCACCGGCTGCGATAGCATCCGATACTTCACGGCGAATGCGCTTAATTGCTTCCTGCATACCTCGGCCGCCATGAGCCACCTTGTACAGACCAGAGATACGTGCAGATTTAAACGCAGCGTACTTCTCGTGCTCTCCGGCAGCACGTAGTTTCTCTAAATCCTGGTTGGAGAGCACTGGTGTATCCAGATGAATACGGTGCACTGCCTTCGGGGTTGGGTTCAACACGTCCTCCTGTGCACCCAGTTGGGTGAACAGAGAGGTGACCATCTTTTCTCGGATGGAGTCCAGCGGAGGGTTGGTGACCTGCGCGAAACGCTGCGCAAAGAAATCGTAGAGCATGCGAGGGCGGTTCGACAGTGCTGCGATTGGGGTATCGGTGCCCATGGAACCAATGCCCTCGTTGCCTGTCTGAGCCATTGGGCGGATAAGACCCTCGACTTCTTCCTCGGTGAAGCCGAAGACACGCTGGCGTAGAACAACGCGTTCGTGGTTCATCTCAACGGTCTCGGCTGCAGGAAGCTCATTCGCGTTGACCAAATTCTCCTCCACCCACTGCTTGTAAGGCTGTGCAGCAAGTTGGGACTTGATCTCTTCGTCTTCGATGATCCTGCCCTGGGAGGTATCGACCAAGAACATGCGGCCGGGCTCTACGCGGGTGCGCTTGACGATTTCTGAATCGGGAATATCCAAGACTCCAGCTTCAGAAGCCATGACCACCAAGCCATCCTTAGTGATCCAGATGCGTCCTGGACGTAGACCGTTGCGGTCAAGAACGGAACCGATGATTGTGCCGTCGGTGAATGCCAGGGCAGCGGGCCCATCCCATGGCTCCATGATGGAGGAGTGGTATTCGTAGAACGCGCGAACATCTGGGTCGATGTTCTCATTGCGCTCCCACGCTTGCGGAACCATCATCAGCACAGCGTGTGGAAGTTGGCGGCCTCCGAGGTGCAAAAGCTCAAGAGCTTCATCGAAACGGCCGGTGTCGGAACCCTCTGGGTCACAGATAGGCAAAACTCGAGTGATGTCACCCAAAATCTCGGAATTGATTTGAGACTCGCGGGCGCGCATCCAGTTTTCGTTACCACGGACGGTATTGATCTCACCGTTGTGAGCCATCATGCGATATGGGTGCGCCAATGGCCATGACGGGAAGGTATTGGTGGAAAAGCGAGAGTGCACAATTGCCAAGGCGGACTCGACACGTTCGTCTTGCAGGTCGAGGTAAAAGTCACGCAGCTGAGGGGTGGTCAGCATTCCCTTGTACACCATGGTGCGAGACGACAGGGAGGGGAAGTAGACGGTGTCTCCACCAGAGCCTTCGCCGGCGCCCTTGGTGCCTAATTCACGTTCCGCACGCTTGCGAACGAACCACGCAGCACGGTCTAGTTCCAGACCGGAGAGTGTATGGCCATATTTACCACCGCAAGAGATGAACAGTTGGCGGAAGATTGGCTCTGCATCTCGTGCAATTGCCCCGAGGGAGGAATCGTCCGTCGGTACTTCACGCCACCCCAGAAGGGTCAAGCCTTCTTCTTCGATAATGCGTTCCACATCGCGCATCGCATCCAACGCTGCCATCCGGGAATTTGGCAGAAAAGCAATACCGGTAGCGTACTCGCCAACTGGGGGGAGCTCGACACCTTGCTTGGCCATTTCTTCACGGTAGAAGCGGTCTGGCACCTGGATAAGGATGCCAGCTCCGTCGCCGGTGTTCTTCTCTGCACCGGCTGCGCCGCGGTGATCCAGGTTAACGAGAGCCTGGATGCCTTTTTCTACAATGTCGCGGGTCTGGCGGCCGTGCATATCCGCCACGAAGGCGACACCACACGCGTCGTGCTCAAACTGCGGGTCGTAAAGACCTTGGCGTGCAGGGTAGTTCGTCATGTTTCAGTGGCCTTACTATTCATCACTACGTCAATCGTCACAAGCAATTGCAGTTGCTAAAGCAACGAGTCTCATCAGTGTGTGATGGATCTTCCACTTATGGTTGGGAGCTGCTCCAATCACACATGACAAGGCGGGTCTACTACAGTTGCGCACTCCCCCAGGCTCGCAAAATTAGGGTGACCTAATCATTCCACCCGCCATAAGTGATGGTGTGGCGAGTTCTCGAGCAGGGGCGATGCTCAATTTTAACGCCATCCCTATATGCATCTGAAATTAGAAAGACCTATTTAGCCTTCTGTTCACATGCCTGAAACATTTGCGGCCACCTCACATGCCACTGGTGACCAATGCCATCCCCCTACGCATTCCTACAGTCGCCCGAACATTCCTACAGAGATTACCCCTCCACCACGCGGTCATTGACCATGCCAATCGCCTGCATCAGCGCATAACAAGTCGTAGAGCCCACGAAACTAAAGCCTCGACGCTTCAACTCCTTGGCCATCGCTACGGATTCAGGAGAGGTCTTCTGAATCTCGTCCACGCATGTCGGCCGAACGTGAGACTCCGGAACAAACGACCAAACCAGGACCGGAAGCCCCGGCGCTACGCGATCCGATACCCCACCCAAAATCTCTCGAGCTGGAGAATCCACGGGCAATTTCTGCAATTGTGGATCATCGCGCAAAGCAATGGTGGCATGAGCGTTGTGGACAACGGACTCCTGCTTAAGACGATTGCGAATCAGGCGCTCATCAGCCAGTGCTGCGTCACGGGCGGACTTGTCCATGGCGACGATCCTCGTGGCGTCGAATAAAAAGAACACCTCACGGAACGCACGGCGCTTCTTCAGCACAGTCGACCACGACAATCCGGATTGAAAAGATTCCAAGCAGATCCGCTCCAGAACACCGGACTCGGTGATTATCTGCCGCCCCCATTCCAATTCGTAATAATCAAACTCTTCCGGGGAGCGGTACGCCCACAGAGGACGGGCGATGCCGTCAGTGCCGACGTATTGGCCACCTGGCGTAGTCTCCGCGGGAACATCAACTGAGCGCGCTTCTGCAGTCATAACGACCTTTCTACCTCAATATTTGCCTTGCCTATAAGACCCCACACACTGCCGTGGGGTTCGCATAAGTTTCACGGCGTATCCCACCACAGGCCGCCGCTACTCTTAACTGCATGACACGCGTATCCCTTTCCATCGCCAATTCATCGCTTCCCTTCGCCCAAGGGCGACAAGCGTTGCTCAACGCGCTAGAAACCTCAGGATGCGCCGTAATCCAAGCCCCACCGGGCACCGGAAAAACTACCCTGGCCCCGGGCTACGTTCATGATTTCCTCATATACCGTGCTCAAAATGCAAGCACTGACAGCGAGCGTCATCGTGTCTCGACACCTGAGATTCCCAGCAAGGTGGTTGTCACACAGCCTCGCCGCGTGGCCGCCCGCGCAGCGGCAGCTCACGTCGCAGACATCACAGGTACCGTACTCGGCGCAGAGATCGGGTACACCGTTCGCGGTGACTCCCGCACCAGCTCACACACCAGCATTGAGTTCGTCACCAACGGCGTGCTGTTGCGCCGCTTGCTTCGCGATCCGGATCTAGAAGGCGTTGGCGCCGTCATCATCGATGAAATTCACGAACGGCATATAGAATCCGATCTCCTCTTCGGCATGCTCGCACAGCTACGGGGCATCCTCCGGGAGGATCTCCTGTTGGTTGTTATGTCCGCCACGGTTGATGCTCAACGTTTCGCCTCCCTTTTGGGCGACGCACTCGAGCTGACCAGCACGCCCAATTCCACCGATGCGCCCAACATCGCGGGCACACCCAACCCTGCCAGTCTCCCCAGCCCGAACACTGAACCGATCCCTAGCGGCTTCTCAGCTTCCGCCCCAGTAGTGGATGTGCCCAGCCCCATTTATCCCCTAGAGATCTCCTACGCATCCAGCACACACTCCATCTCCACACGTGACCCCTACGCCCGCGCTGGCACGGAAGGATCCGTAGAGGATCACATGCAGCGGGCAATTCAACGCGCGCTATCGGACACGGCAACCCACAACAATCCCGATATTGCTTACGGCGATCTCCTAGCTTTTGTTCCGACCATCCGTGGCTGTGACATTCTCGCGGAACGGCTACACGGGCTGCACATCGGCGGTTGCGCTATCGAGGCGTATGCGCTGCATGGCCGCTTATCACCACAAGTGCAGTCGCGCATTATCGGTGGTCGCTCTCACGATTCAGCCTCGACTTCAGCGCAATCTTCAGCACAGAACGTCACCCGCCGGGTTATTATCGCCACGGATGTCGCAGAATCCTCTGTGACCGTTCCGGGCGTGCGAATTGTGGTAGACAGCTGCCTGTCTCGTGTCGCCCGCCGCGATACATCTCGCGGTATGTCTTTGCTCGTCACTGAATCCGCCAGTCAGGCATCCACAGCGCAGCGTGCCGGCCGTGCAGGACGTGAGGGGCCGGGTGTGGTGTACCGGTGCGTGACCGCCGAGCAATGGACAAAACTTGCTGAGTTTTCACCTCCGGCGATCGCTACATCGGATCTCACATCTGCACTGCTGGATTGCGCGGTGTGGGGAGCACCTGGCGGCGAGGGGTTGCCGCTTCCCGATCCTTTTCCTCGGCACGCTGCAGACGCCGCAGGTAACACATTGCTGCGCTTGGGTGCCGTTGATTCCTCTGGTAGGGTCACTGAGCTCGGCCGCGTTCTCGCCTCCATCCCTCTTGATCCTCATTTGGCTCGCGGTGGGCTGCTGGCCTGCCAACGCGTGGATGTGGATCTGGTGGCCAAGGTTCTCTGTGTTCTCGACGCCACTCCTCACTCCCCCAACCCGTGCCTCGAGGTGAACGCCCTTCGTTCCTCCGATCCGGCAGTGAGCCGCATAGCAACTATTTTGGCACGGCACGCTCACACTGCTGCCACCTTGCCTGGGATACATGTGATGAAAGACACCGCATCCACGACCACTCGCTCCCACAACCTCGACGCGAAAGGTACCCATCTGAAAAACCCCAACCCACAAGACCTCTATCCGAAAAACACCGGCTCACACGGCACCCATCCAGCAAACGTCGACATGAAGAAACAACTCATCGGCGAGGAAGCCATTGCCTACACCATCGCGTGTGCTTTCCCGCATTTGATTGCCCGCCGTGTGACTCAGTCTGACGGCTCACCCACCAATCGCGTACTCACAGTAGGAGGCACGGGCGCCATTATTAGTTCGGATATTCCCGGTGCGCAGTCCTCCTCCCAGTGGTTCGCGATTGCAGACCTTGCCCGAGCCCGCACAACAGATAACACTGGCGCACGAGTGCGTGCGGCTCTGCCGATGGCGCAGGAATTGGCGGAGGGCGCTGTTGGTGGCGTCGAGAAGATAAGAACAGCGGTATTCGATCAGCAGACGCAGAAGGTGCGGGCGCGGGAAGTCAAACGCCTAGGTGCAATCGAACTGAGCAGCGCCCCAGTACGCGCTACGTCAGAAGAAGCGCAAGAAGCCGTCGCGGAGGCTTTACGCCAGCACGGCGCAGACCTACTACCGTTAACAGACACTGCCCGCTCGCTCATCACACGCATGAATTATCTGCATGCGCAGGGGGTAGAGGGATACCCAGATCTCGCGCATGGCCTGCCGGAAGAGGTAGTGAATTTTGCGGCGGAAGATATGGCTGCCGGACGGTCTCCGGATATCACTGGCTTACTTCGCGGGCTGATTCCGTGGGATAAACCCCTGGATCAGTTGGCTCCGGAACGCTACACGATGCCCAATGGACGGTGGGCCGCGGTGAGTTACCCGGAAGTTCACGCCCCCGACGATACTCCCCCGACTATCGCCACGAAGTTACAGGATGCTTTTGGCCTACACGAGTCTCCGGTCATTGCTGGCCGGAAAGTGCAGTTTCATCTGCTCTCTCCGGCGCAGCGACCGTTAGCCGTCACCGATGACCTGGCTAGCTTTTGGGCTGGCCCCTACCACGAGGTGCGCAAAGAGATGCGGGGACGGTACCCAAAACACCACTGGCCGGAAGACCCAGCACACTTGTAGCTACAAATGACCCCGCTAAAGTGACCCATTCAGTGCCAGATCGTCACAGTCACATCGTGTCCACTACCCGGAGCTAGCGCTGGTGGATAGTGACGATACTTCCCGTCGCTTTTACCCTCAGGGTGACGTGAGGGAGTGTGGCAGAAGTTCTACCGCGCTTAGTGTTCTCAGTGAGAGGTGCATTTCCCTTCACTGTGTACGTGTCCGCACTCGAGCAATTGTCTCTAGAGCCAATCATGCGCGGGCATTCTACATCCACCGTGTAGCTCGCGCCTTTGGTGGTCGCCGGAATCCACACATCGACATTGGATAACACGGCAGTCACGGTGATCACCACCCCATCAATGTCCCCGCTCCGAGTCTTCGACTGCCCAGGGTTGACGAAGTCTAACCTGCTATTTGTAGCTAAGAGACGATATTCGTGGGAGCCATTTTCCACAGAAACTACGCGGTTCATGTGACTATCCAGAGCGTTGAAGGAGGAGCTGCCTGCGTCATCGTTGGTGGTGAATGGCGTAAACCCGAGAAGGAACGTAATCGCGAGGGCAATCACCACGATGAGTGCGACAGTCGCTCCGACCATCCCGCTGAACGCGCGCATTACGCGACCCGTGCGTGGCTTGGGTCTATACACCCCACCACGTGTGTCTGTCCTCTCGGGCGTCTCCGCTGGACCATTGCTGGCCTCCCCCGCCTGTGCCGGGTTGGGCTGAGTCCAGTCAACGAGCGTGGTGCCCAGCGGATCCCAATTCGGTGTGGGTTTGGGCGCAGCTTCATGACTCTCCCAACCTTCGGCAACAGTGTAAAAATCACCGTCGGCGGATGGGGTCACTTTCTTATCCGACGCCACCCGCCCCCCGTCATTCGGAGCGTCGGACGAAGACACAGGAGAGGCTGACTCTGCGGACAAGGTCTCATGCGCAGTGTCATATGTAAACGCGGAAGCATAGAAATTCCCGGGCGGTTGCGGCGTGCGCTGGTGGAGCAGGAAGACCACCAACGCGAGAACTAGCAGCACAGCACCATCCTCGGCATCGAAGCTGTTCACTGCAGCGATGAGCCCAATTGTCACGAGAAACCCGACGACCCAGCCCACAGTAATATCGTGCGATAGCCGCTTATCCCCTCCGCCTTTAACAATGGCCTCAGCAGGGCACAACGGCACCGAGTAACGCGGAAGAATCAAAATCAGCACCGCATAGAGCAACACTCCAAAGCCCCCGAATAAAAGCAAAGCGGCGAAAAACAAGCGGATCAGAATAACGGACACCTGATAACGCACGGCAATGCCTTCCGCCACTCCCGCGAACCATGCTCCCGAGTTTTGCTTGGAAGGCAAGCGCACGGGGCGGGTGCGCCAGATATCGTGAAGAATCCTGGTGGGTGATTATGATTCTGCGGTGGTCATACCGGCAATTCTGAACCACGCGAGGGGAAAAAACATCGGGGTTTACCCTGAACCTTTACCCTGAACTGTGGATTTCAGGGTAAACCCCAATACCCTGAACTGCGGCCGTCCTGGCACACTGAGCATCATGAACAGTTCCAGCCCCACGCCCCCCACACCCTGGGAAGGCGTATCTGCGCCGAAGCCTGCGTACCCAACCTTTTACCGGATGCGAGAACACCGCATGATCAGCGGCGTATGCACAGGGCTGGCTGCTCACCTCGGTGTCGAATTGCGTTGGGTACGCCTATTTTTTGCTGCAGCCATGCTTCTTCCCGGTCTGGGAATCTCTTTGTACGTCGCCTTAGTGGCATGTAGCAAAACCACCACTGACATCAGCAAAGCTCTGAACGAATCTTCGCGACGACGCATCATCCACAACGAACCGGGTGTACGCGGTATAGACAGCGTGTTCCGACCCATCAACAACACGGACTGGCTCTTCCTGGCTTTGGGTGCAGTGTTCCTCGTTTTTGGTGCACTGTTGAGCGCCGGGCAGTCTCTTCTAAGCCTGTTGTTGGGGGCAGCTGCCGTAGGTGTGTACTTGGTATGGGAAACGTTCGGGCTACCCAACACCACGCTCACCCGTCGGCATAAGTCCGCACATCTGATGTCACTGATTGTTGGCATCGTACTGCTCATCGGCAGTGTAAGTGGGGCGCTATTCCTCCTGGGCTTAGCTAACGGCACGTTAAACCCCAGCGCCACGGTAGGGTGGGCATTTTTGGCATCGCTTCTGCTCATTCTCGGTCTAATCGTGGTGTTGGTTCCCCTGTGGTTGCGTTTGTGGTCCTTCGCCAACCGAACAGCGCAGGAAAAGGCAGCGGAGAACGAGCGCGCTAAAATCGCCACCCGTATCCACGATTCGGTTCTCCAGACTTTGACGCTGATTCAGAAGAATTCCTCTGAGCCAGCAACTGTTTCTTTGGCCCGTAGTCAGGAGCGCCAGTTGCGCCAGTGGTTGTTTGAGGAGGAACAATCTGTGGTTCCGGATACTCTCTTCGGTGCAGTGCGTGTGGCGTGTGGAGAAGTGGAGGATACGTTTGACATAACGATCCTCCCGGTGCTGGTAGGAGAAGATATTGCCTCAACCGAGGCAATTGTGGACATGGTGCTCGCCGCGAGGGAAGCTATGGTGAACTCGGCGAAGCACTCTGGATGCGACGAGGTCAATGTGTATGTAGAAGCAGCACCGCAGTCGGAAAAGATTAACCTCTTTGTTCGTGACCGTGGGCGAGGTTTCGATCTCGGCGCCATCCCCGCCGACCGCCAGGGAGTCCGTCAATCCATCATCGCTCGTATGAAACGTGTCGGCGGCACCGTGCAATTCGATACCAGCAGCCGCGGCACAGAAGTCATCTTTTCAATCCCTAAGCCTGAGTAAAGTCAATCGAGGATGATCGCTATGCCAACTGCTTCTGATCCCTGCCGCTCCGCAGACTCCGTAGGTTCCGTAAGCCTCAGCGAATCCGTAGACGCCGTACCTGTTGTTTTGTTCGGGTCTTTATTGTCGATGATCATTCCATGTTTCGTGCAGGTGTGCGCGCTGAACTGACCTCCAGCGGCAAAGGCATTGTGGATGTGGTCGGCGAAGCAGGCTCAGTTGCAGAAGCACAGGCTGGGATTGTTGCGTCTGAACCCGATGTGGTGCTGTTGGACGTTCATATGCCGAATGGCGGTGGCCTGGCGGTTCTCCGCAGATGTCGTGAATCACAGTTCGGTGCCCGCTTCCTATGCTTATCCGTCTCAGATTCTGCGGAGGATGTCATTGCTTTGATCCGCGCCGGGGCACGAGGGTATGTCACTAAATCCATCAGCGGGACCGAGCTGGTAGATGCCATTGTTCGCGTCCACTGTGGTGATGCAGTGTTCTCCCCCCGCCTTGCTGGCTATGTGCTCGACGCCTTCTCGTCCGGCTGGTCGCCTTCTTCGTCCGACGCCACCCCTGCTCCCTCAGCTCTCAACGGCGGGCCTACAAAGAGCACCTCGTCCGAGGAGTTGCAGAACAAGGGTGTGCCAGCAGAGGAAGTTGCGGAAGTTCAGGAAGGGGAGAGTCTGTTGGATGATCTCACCAAGCGCGAGCGCGAAGTGTTGCGCCTTTTGGCTCGCGGCTATACCTACCGTGAGATGGCTGAAAAACTATTCATCAGCGTGAAGACTGTGGAAACCCATGTATCGAACATTTTACGTAAGACGCAGCACACGAACCGTCATAGTTTGAGCCGCTGGGTGAGTGACCACAACTTTTCATAATGTCGCCCCGTCGTGGCTTATCATCATGTGTTCACTTCTTGGTTTATCGTCATGTCGCCCCGTCGTGGCTTATCATCATGTGTTCACTTCTTGGTTTATCGTCATGTCGTCACGTTGTGGTTTGGCATGGTGATCGTCACAGCATGCACAAGCGCCCTTCCCCGACAACGGGGAAGGGCGCTTGTCTGTATTGAGCTCTTCTATTTAGCTCTTTTTACCCAGGAACAGCTTGGCGATCCACAGGAAGATGCACGCGCCGATCAGGCAGGTGATGAAGGAGAAGATCCAACCACCGGATCCAACGTCGAAGATGAGCCCAAGGATGAGGCCACCGAGGAAGCCACCGATAATACCGACAACGATGTTGGCCACGATACCCATCTGAGCATCGGTGCCCATGATCTTGGAGCCGATCCAGCCAGCCAGACCACCGATGATGATCCAACCGAGGAAACCAAGCGGAGGAACAGAAGAGCTTGCTGCGAGAATCAAAGTATCCATGCCTCAATGTCTACATGAGACTGCAAGAGCATGACTAAAAGTAGTTAGAAATATCCTCAGGTTAAGCCCTGTAGCGGATTTTCTAATACCCCCGGATAATTAAGGAGAAAATACCAGCTTATTAGCGCTTAACACCCCATATTGGGAACATGTCACCTGTCTAATGGGGGTAGCGAAAAACTTTTTTCAGAAATTTCTCATTTTTCACTACTCACGGCTGTTTTAGAGGTCAAGGGTGTCGTTTTATTTCTCAGCAATCTCTACGCTTTTGGTAAACAAAATACCCTCGCACGGGTGCCCCTAAAGCTCGCGCCGTAGAAGACGCGTTGCTTCTGCTGCGAACTTGTTCACCACATCACCGGCCGCCTGCTGCTGGACAAGCATCCCAATACCTTGCCCAGCATGCAACTTAATGTCATCCGCGAAGTCCCCACCGGGTGCGCGTGCAACGATAAGCTCCTCGTCCGTAACCTCACCATTACGCGACATCTCCGCGTACACATCCGTAAATCCATTAGCCACTGTGCGGGTAGGCCATTTCTCCGTATCCCAGGCTTGCTGCTCTGCGCGATCATAAATGTCGGTGAGGAGCGTCTGTTTACTACTGGCCTTGATCGCCGCCGCTCGCAATTCCTCAGACCCCAGAGCCTCCGGACTGGCGAGAAGGGCGGTGCCTATCCACGCGGCGTCCGCACCCGCCGCCAAAGCCGCAGCGACTCCGCGACCAGAGCAGATACCACCGGCCACGGCCGTGGGAATACCCGGCGCATTGAGCATGAGGTAGTCCAACACTTGCTGCATCAACGGCATAGTTCCAATGTGGCCTGTGTGGCCACCCGCATCCGTACCCTGGATGCAGATTGCATCAACCTCCGCGGCCACTGCCTGACGCACTTGTTCAATGTCATTGACGGGTACCACCACAGAGATCCCATACTCCTGAGCTTGCTGCGCATATCCCGTAGGATCACCGAAACCCAGGCTCACCACTTTCGGCCGAGCGTCCAGCACCGCCTGCCACACCTCGGGCTTGTCTTTGATGCTCCACAGCATCACACCGATACCAAAGTTGCCATGGGGCTCAGCTACGGCGTCAACACTGCCTTGTTCGTTGTGTTTCTCCCCCGATTCTGTGGGGCGGAGGATGCGGTGGGCAGCATCGTGCTCAGCACGCGCAGTTGGTCGGGTTCCTTCGCGAGCGATGCGAGCATTGTCCTTCACCCATTGAGCTGTTGTGTTGCCCCCGACTCCAAACATTCCTAGCCCCCCGGCGCGGGATACTGCTGCTGCCAATTCTCCCCCGGAACGTCCAGCCATCGGTGCGCCGATGATTGGCACGTCGATATCCCATAGTCGAGTGAGGCGAGTACTAAGTACTGGATTGTTCACCATGAATGTGTCGCTCTCCTTCGCGCGGGTTCACCGCACAATCGTGGTCGATGGAAGTTGATCGGTGGTCATCGATGTTTCGTTGGTCGTCATCGATAGATTCTCGATGTGGAGATGATCGGTTGAATGGTTATCCCTATCGAAAAACGATCGTACATAGGCTCTGCCTGCGTAGCACCTCATGTGATCGCATCGTTATGGACCTCTACGGATCATCACAGGCGCTACCCATGTCTCCCACCTCCGCACAGTTATATGGTGGAACCATGAGTTCTCAAAGCATCAATATCAAGCCTGCTCAAGACGTCAATACGGCAGCCGTTGTCGCCACCGGATTGGTAGGCGGTTGGCTTACCGCTCGTGAAACTGGCATCCGACCCTTGGGTGGGGTTCTCCTGGCCGCAGCTGGCGGTTGGGCTGCCCGTTCGTGGAATGCAAAGGCGGGAGCAGGCACTGCCGCCGGCCTCACCGCCGCCTACATCGCCGCGTTCGGTCTCTCCCACCCTCTAGCGAAGAAAATCGGTTCGTGGCCCTCTGTCCTCTCCGTCACCGGCGCCGTTGCAGGTGCTGCCTATCTTCTATCCGACGCCAAATAACCCCCAGATAGTCCCCGGATAGTCCCCGGTCAGTACCCAGACGGCCGCCCCCATGGGACACCCTCCTCTTAAGTACCCTCCGCTACTCCCACGGGATACCAACCGAGCACCCTAACCGAACAACCGGAGCTCGTCTACTGAACGCCCTACTGAACGAGAGCCCCCACCACAGCTTGAGCCATATCACGTAGCTCGGTGGTGTGGGGCTCCACTTCTCCCACAAATTCAATGGGCGGAACCACCGGAGACCACCCATAACCGGTAGTGATGGAACGCATGACCTTGGAGGCGCCGGTAGTGTCATAGCCTCCGCGGATCCACCAGCTCATTGGCAGACCTTTCAGATCCTCTCCGATCTCCATGAAGGTGGAATCGAAGTAATGCTTGAGAGCCCCCGAAATGTAGCCGAAGTTAGCGGTGGTGCCAAAAATAATGGCATCCGCATCGCGTAACTGTCCTACGCTCGGTTCTAGAGCGTTAACCTCCGTCACATCGATCATGTCGCTGGAGTCACCGGCCACTTCATTGACTTGCCGAGCGGCTTCCCTCGTGGCGTCGAGAACAAGAGAGGCCACACCGCGGGTGGTATCGGTTGGGGAATGATGGACGACAAGAATCGTAGACATGAATCCCACCATAACCCGCGGCGTGGACGCTAGCATCAACACCATGAGTCAGCGAACACCGATCATTCTTCCCTACGAGGGAAAAATACCGCGCATCCACCGCAGCGCATACATAGCACCGAACGCAGTAATCATTGGTGACGTGGAAATTGGACCGGACGCATCCGTATTCTATGGCTGCGTGCTGCGAGGAGATGTAGGCAAGATCCGGGTGGGTGCTCGCACAAATATTCAAGATAATTCGGTGCTCCACACCGAAGCACACACCCCTTGCATCCTCGGCGATGACGTCACCGTGGGTCACCTCGCGCTCGTGCATGCAGCGCAGGTGGGCAACGGCACCCTCGTGGGCATGAAATCGGCTCTGCTCACCGGTTCTGTCATTGGGGAAGGCAGCCTCATAGCCGCCGGAGCCGTGGTGCTCGAAGGCCAAGAAATTCCCCAAGGCTCCCTAGCCGCGGGTATCCCCGCGAAGGTGCGGCGTCAACTCAGCCCAGAAGAATCTCGGGGTTTCATCACCCACGCTGCAAAATATGTTGTCACAGCTAACCAGCAGGTAGATACGGAAAAATCTCTTCCACTCGCGAGTGTCCACTTCGACTAAAAGCCTCGTAGTGAACTAGGCTAGTTCCGTTATGGCTAAGGCAGCTAGCTCGAATTTTCGCACCGACATCGAGGGACTTCGCGGACTCGCGATCACCCTCGTTGTATTTTTCCATGTTTTCGTTGGCAAAGTATCAGCAGGTGTGGACGTCTTCCTGCTGCTCGGAGGTATTTTCTTCTTCAGCAGCCAGTTAGCGAACGCCCGCAATAAAAACGGACTGACGTTTCTCCAATCGCTGATGCGCATCATCAGACGCCTATTCCCACTGCTGGCGGTAGTGGTAGCCGCCACCCTGGCCGGTAGCTTGTTCGTGATGAATAAGCTGGTGCATTCCACAATGGCAGAAGATGCCCTGGCGGCACTCGGCTACTACATCAACTGGCAGTTAGCATTTTCCGGGCGCGAGTACACCAGTGTGCGCGATACCGTCAGCCCGTTCCAGCACCTGTGGTCAATGTCCGCCCAGTTGCAGATTTACGCCGCCTCTCTCGTAGTGGTGGTGCTCATCGCCTTCATTTTCCGTAAGTTCTCCAGGGCGGCGCTCCTCGTTGTACTGACAGCTGCCACAGTATTGTCATTCATTTACGCCTGCGTTCTACATGGCGACGACCAATCGTTGAACTACTACTCCACTGTGAGCCGTTTCTGGGAAATTGGTCTCGGTGGACTGTTGGGCATGCTATTGCTACGCCGCGGTTCCGATGGACGGCCTCTAGTTCCCCCGATGGGCCGCGTTCCTCGGTGGATCTTAGGCATTGTGGGTCTGTGCGCCATCATCGGCACGGGTATTTTTCTAGATGGTGCCCATCAATTCCCCGGACCGTGGACGTTGATTCCACTAATCGGCGCCACGCTCGTTGTGCTGGCAGGCACTGGTGGTCAGCCAGTGGGTGTGACCCGTCTATTGGAAACTCCTCTGTTCCAATTCTTGGGGCGCATTTCCTACGCTCTCTACTTGTGGCACTGGCCAATTCTGGTGCTCGTTGTTGCCTACATGGGCCAGTCTACAGCTTCTAACCCTGCAGAGGCCACTGATCCGGGTGTGAGTGGAACTTCCGTCAAACCTATCGTGGGAATCGGCGTGATGTGTGTCTCCGTCGCGCTGGCATGGATCACTGCGAAGATTGTGGAGAAACCACTACGCCAAGAGCGCAAACCGTCCCGTAGTTGGATATTGATTAACCCGCGCTACTGGTGGAATTCACTGAAGATCTGGCCTAAGACTGTCTACGCTGTGGTGATCCTTTTACTGGCCGGCATGGTGGTGGCCTCTCCGGGTGTAATTGAACGACGCACCCAAGCGGTCTCTGCGGATCTCGCTGCCGCTGCACAGAACCGCAGCCTTTACCCTGGTGCCGGGGCGTTCTTGTACAACCAGCGCGCACCTGAGGGCCTACCGTTGGCTCCTGCTCTGGATGATTTTGACGGAATGTTACCGCCTTCACAGACAGACGGTTGCTACATTGGCTTCGATTCTGCCCTGATGGTGACGCACAAAAATTTCAACGAGTCCCCCGAGGAATGCGCATATGGCGATGTCAATTCGCAGCGGACACTGTACGCAGTAGGTGGGTCCCACTCCGAACACCTGATCCCAGCGCTGGATATCATGGGAAAAAATCTGGGCATTAAGATCAAGCCACTGATCAAGATGGGCTGTCCTCTGGGTTCCACCATCCCGAAGTACACGGGCGAAGACTACCCTAGTTGCCGCGAATGGTCAGATTTCACTATCAATCACATCCTTCAGTTTCCTCCGACTGAGGGCGTCATCATGACCGGTACACGGCCTTCTTCTTATCGAGGCACAGGGCCGGAGGTGGTACCTGAAGAGTATGTGGATACTGTGCGCCGTTTCAGTGAGGCAGGCATTCACTCTTATTTGGTTCGCGATAACGCCTGGATCCAACAGCATGATCAACCTTTGAACCAGTTGAACGTCCGCAAGTGTGTGAGTGAGTCTCTGGATGGGACATACGAAGGTGCAGATCATGAGCTCTTCACCGGTGCTGCGGATCCGGATGCCCCTACCACCGAAGAGCTCGAAAAGATTAACGAAATCTGCGGAACTGTTGTGGAACGTTCATTGTTGCCCGTATCCCCTCAGTACCAGGCCTATCAGGGGTTGGATGTTTCTCATATCGATTTAACCAATGCCTACTGCCGTGATGGACGCTGCCCCGCTGTGATCGGCAACGTTCTGGTATACCGCGATGGTCATCATTTCACTAATCTCTTCGCCCAAACCCTAGCTCCGGAGTTACAGCGCCAATACGAGCTAGGCGCAGACAACCCGCCACTTCCTCCATTGCAACCGTTCGAGACTTTCCCTGACGTCCCTGAACAGGTACAAAATGGAGCTGTTCCAGGCACCAAGCTGGACGGTGCGGCGGGTGAAGATGCCCCGGCTAATCCTGGGCTGAATCAGGTGCCAGACGCGCCGAAATCCGGCCGTATTCTTGGTGAGCTCGGCCCTGACGTGTGGTCTAATGTCGAATCGGAAGATTCCGCTCCAGCAGGCAATAACACTGGTGGTGCCACCGCCGGGGGAGCGGCGGGCGAAGCGCCAGCTTCAACTAAAGCGCCGCAGCAGACACCGCCAACCAGTCCTTATGGACCGTTGAAGCCGTATTGGGATCCGTCGGTGAACAAGTATTACGACCCTAATACGGGCTACTATCTTCCCTAGCTACCGGTCACTCCCTTTGCTAGCGTTAGCTCTTCCTTGCCCTAGCGCTAGCTCCTCCTTTTTGCTAACTGCTAGCCCCTCCCTCCATTGCGGCGATGAGAGCAGGCACCCCGCGCGCAGCGGTTGTTCTTATCGACCAGGTGGCCAGACTCGTGAGATCGGTGCGATCAGGGCTGATCTCGATGATGGGAATTGATGCCTCGGCTGCTAAGGCGGGGAGCCCAGCGGCAGGCCAGATCACTCCCGAGGTACCTATGATGATCACCACGTCAGCGGATCGCATTGAGTGTTCAGCTGCGATCCATTCTTTGTGTGGGAGTGATTCGCCAAACCAGACCACACCGGGTCTAATCGGATTACCACACAGTGAGCATTGAGGCGGGACGATGCGTTCGACTTGTTCTTCGGGCAGCTCGGGTGTGCGGGCTGGTTTACTGCAAATGGAGCAACGGTAGGCGAAGAGACTTCCATGCAGGTGGGCTATATTTGCGCGCGGTTGTTTCGCATCGTCGAATGCGCGCTCGTGGAGGTCGTCGATGTTCTGTGTCGTGATGTGAAGGTCGACGCCATTTCGTCCCGCCCATTGGGCGATCGCGAGGTGCCCCGGGTTCGGCTTCGCACGGCGGCAGAGAGTACCGCGCCAGAGATACCAAGCGAGCATGGGGTCAGGGTCACGTGCCCAGGAATCGATAGTGGCCGTGGCTTGTGGGTCGACATGAGACCAAATACCGGTTTGTGCATCGCGAAAAGTGTCCAGGCCGGAATCTTTGCTCATACCAGCACCAGTGAAAACCTCTACTTTTTGCGCCTGACGAATGGTGTTGATAAGTCTGCGGGGCAGTAACCGGAAAAGCTCAGCGGTGGAGGAAGTGCAGGGAAACTCGATAACGTTGGTCATGTTTCCAGGGTAATTGGGTCAGCGACACGGGTAGGACACAACGAACCGCACGATTGGTCTTCAGCTGAGCGTGATAGCCGTACTTGAACCCGGGGTCAAGAGACATCCTTGCTATTAGTACTGGTAGATTAACTATTATAACCAAAACTCTGGTTCGCACCAGAGAGCCATCCAGTCATCAATGCTAAGGAGTTATCGCACATAATGTCAGAAAATAATTATGATCTCACATGGATTTCTGAAGAGAAGCTCATCGAAATCACTAAGAAATCTTTTGCAAAAGCTTTGAAAGAAGTTAAGAAAAGGGAGGTCGATAAACTACAAACAGATCCGACTTTACTAATCGCCTTGAACTCTTTTTTGAATATATCTCCCGAAGAACTAGATCGTATTCAAATTAGCGTTAGTATCGTAAAGTCATTACAAAATGCGATAGGCAATTTCCATCAGTCCATTCTAGGAAGTATTGAGGGATGGAGAAGCACTGGCACTTCAGGGGGCGTGTTCGATATCGAATCCATCAAACCAGTTCAGCTTGCGCAGGATCGAAAGGTTATTGCGGAGGTGAAAATGCGGCATAACACTATTAAAGCGAGTGATGAGTGTAAGACCTGGGATAAGTTAAAAGAAGCTGCAGCATCACGTGGTGGAGTAAGGGAATGTGTCGCCTATATCATTCAAATTATTCCAAAGAAACCTGAACCATATGATGAACCATGGAAAGTCTCAAACCGACAGGCAGTTCCTTATGTACGTCGAATCGATGGGCGTACGGCATATCATCTGATAACTGGTGATCCGAATGCTATCGACGACTTACTCCATACGCTACCTTTTATATTCAAGAAGGTACTTTCCGAAGAGACTTCACTAGCCTCTGAAGAGATCAGTGAGAAAATACCCGAGGATTATCTCAATAAAGCATTATTAGCTGCACTACCGAAAACCTCTGCTCTAGATACTACGCAGAGCGAATAGCACTTGGTCTATTTTAAATCAGGTCTGCTTCCTGGAGAGCCGGCACTGCCTTTTGCTCTTCGTGTGTATCTAAAGTTTTTCCCTCTAGCATTGCTCTAAGACCAGTGCCAACGTGGAAAGCTAGGTTCACCGGTACCGCATTACCAATTTGCTTGTACTGTTGAGAAACGCTTCCTTGGAACGTCCATTCGTCCGGAAAAGATTGAATTCTAGCGTACTCCCTAACGTTTAGCGGTCTGGTCTTACTCGGGTGACAACGCTCTGTCTGTTTCTGTGCTGGATTACAAGTCAAAGTCAAGGAAGGTTCGTCCCAAGACAGCCTACGAGCTAAACCTGTCTTTCCTCCACCGAGGTAATAACTTGCCTTCATATAGGCTCTTTGGTCTTCGTCTTTAAGGTCGCGCCAGTTTCCTCCCTCCGGAACCTTATCCATTATTTTAAATTTCCATTCGTTATATACCATTCCCGGCCCTTCGGGAACATCTGAAATCGAATCCTTGAGCGATACGGTGTAGTCCTTCTCTTTAGGGAATAATATAGGATAATCTAAATCATTCCTGACAGCAATGATTATTAAACGTTCTCTTTTTTGAGGAACATCAAGGTACTGTGCCCTTATCATTTTATAAGCCACTCGGTAACCAATATCCTGAAGTTGCTTAAGCATAGTCTTTAGAGTTCGCCCACCATCATGATTGACTAACCCTCTGACATTTTCCCCCATAGCGATCTCGGGACGTAATTCACTCACAATTCTAGCAAATTCATGAAATAGAGTTCCTCTAGTATCCGCAAACCCAAGTTTATTTCCAGCGTAGCTAAATGCTTGACAAGGAAAACCGCCTTCAACAAGGTTTACTTTTCCCTCTAAGTCTGGAAATGATATTTCGTGAATATCACCCTCAATTACATTCCAATGTGGGCGATTCACTCGCAAGGTATCCGCAGCCCATTTATCAATTTCATTGACCGCAAGATGGCGAAACCCAGCGTTTTCTAACCCGAGGGCGGTACCTCCAGCTCCCGCAAATAAGTCCACTGCTGTAAATTTACTGACTGGGTTCTTTAGAATAGTATACCGATATCCGCTAGGTTCGCCGTTTAGCTTTCGATACAAACGATTGATTTCTTCGAAATCAAACTCTCTGTAATTAGCAGAATTCCGCTGAGATTTTATAAGCCCCTTCTTTTCCCAACGACGAATCGTATCCACTGATACATCGAGCTTTTCAGCCGCTTCCGAGATTTGAAGTTTGACCATTCTCTCTTCCTACTTTCATGGTAACCCTTACCCTATGCATTGGTTACCATACAGTGCACCAGCATCAGATGTAAACCATCTGCCAACGCTCTCGATTTTCGAGGATAGCCGTGACCGCGATATTTCCAATATCGAACTAATGTTCGATTTATCTAATATTGTTCGGATTGTCCCGCGTCGTATGCACCCGAAACACAGTCGGTTGTCGCTTAGTCACCGTGGCCAACGCCGGTGTACGCATCACCACGCGTAAGATTAGACGCATAGTCCCATCCATCTCATCTGGCAGCGCAAGACCATAGGAGCACCTGCATGATCGTCACCACAACCAATACCGTTGAGGGCTACAAGATCGACCAATACATTCGTGTCGTCGCTGGCGAAACAATCGTCGGTATCAATATGTTTAAGGACATCGGCGCTAGTTTTCGTAATATCGTCGGCGGGCGTGCTGGCTCTTACGAGGGCGAGGTTCTCCAAGCCCGTGAAGCGGCCCTCGGTGAAATGGTGCAACGTGCTATCGAGCTCGGCGCTAACGGTGTAGTCGGTGTGGACATCGACTATGAATCACTCGGCCAAGGGGGCATGGTTATGGTTACTGCATCCGGAACCGCCGTATCGCTGAGCCAAGCTTAATGGCCAGGCCAGTGGTTTGAATTTGGGGGTTCTAATGGCTTTATTGTCCAGCGTTTAAAAAGAACCGCCCATCATGAAAAAACCCAGTAAACCTGCAATTGCCAGGCTGAAGATCACCCCAACGGTAGTCTCAAAAACAAGCCCGCGGCTAAGCCTCCGGGTGCTGGGTGCAGTCTCTTGTTTCTTCTCAATCTGAGTGCTCTGCACCTTCTGCGCCTCAACTAAAGCAGAGGGTTGCAGCTTCTCTTCCGGCTTAGACTCCTGAGGTTTCGGCTTTGCTTCAGCCTTTGGTTTCTCACCCAGTGGTTTTTCTTCTGCCTTTGGTTTCTTGGCCTCTTGTGCGTCTTCCTCCTTTGGTCCCCCAGGGTGCGGCTTCCCCTCTACCTTGGGATCCTTTGATGCCTTTGCCTCCGCCTTTGACGAAGAGCCAGACGTGGCAGGAGCAATCACTTCCCCTACCTTCGGCGCTCCTGGAGCGTTACCGGCAACCACACCAGAACGTTCAATCTTCACCGTAGAACCGCTGGATTTCTCTTCAGCAGGCTTTCCCTCCCCTCCCGCTGTTTTCGCTGCACCAACAACAGCGGGCTTCTCCACAGAAATCTCACCGGCTTTCTTCACTGCCGAGCTGTGCGCCGCCGGGCGATTAGCCGGCCTAGCCACCGGCTTAATGTGGGTAGGCGAAACCTTGATCGCCTTTTCTTCGCTAGGTTTCGAGGACTTGCGTTTCCACATGATCCCCAACTTTACCGCAGCCCTCAAAGCTTACCGTCCATCCAGACCGAAGCTTGATAAGCGAATCCCCTACCCACCGAGCGCCTATACCTGATCCAACGGCTTAATCAATATGGTTTCCACGTCCATGTGCCGTGGCCGTGACGCCAACCATCGCACCGTCTCACCCATATCATCAGCCACAAGATTCAACACATCAGCGTAGACCGCAGCAGCTTTTTCTTCATCGCCCTTGAAGCGGTTGAGGGAGAAATCCGTAGCAACTCGGCCTGGATCCAGTTGGCAGACACGCACCCCATACTCAGCAAACTCCATGCGCATCACGTCTGTCAACGCCGTCTCACCGAACTTAGCAGCGTTATATCCGGCTCCGCCACGGTAGGCGGCGCGCCCGGCCATAGACACCACGTTGATTACCTGCGGTGCATCGGTAGCCTTCAACAGATCAAACAGCGCTCGGGTCACCTGCAAGGTACCCATCACATTCGTTTCGTACATCCATCGCCAGTCGTCACTGTTGGCGTCGAGAACCGAATCGAGACCACGCGCCCCACCCGCGTTATTAACCAACAAGTCCAGCTTGCCACCGGTAATCTCTTTGAGCTGCTTAGCGAAGGAATCGATGGAGTTCTGGTCTGTCACATCCAGAGGCAGAACACTCGCCGTACCACCCTCATTCTCAATGCGTGCCGCCACCTCGTGCAGCTTATCCTCTCGGCGAGCAGCCAGCACCACATGCCAACCATCAGCTGCAAGAAACTCGGCGGCAGACGCACCAATACCGGCGCTCGCACCGGTGACAACAGCCACACGATCGGCAGTGTTCAGGGACTCATAACGGTTCTTGATGCTCATGGAGCCCATCGTAGTAAGCAACCCCGCCCTGTGGGGAGAAGATTGTGAGGAAAAGATGCAGAGAAGATGCAGTCAACTTCGCTGCAGAACCGGCTACCTCACAGCCACACCGCCCCCGCGGAAAAGAAAATCCCCGCAAAGGGGCACAGGGGTCAAAAGAGACAGTAAGAATGCCCACGAGGGAGCTAGTACACAACGAGATTAGGGGATCAGCACCACAGAACCGGTAGTTTTGCGACCCTGCAAGTCCTCATGTGCTTTCCGGGCATCTGCCAATGGATAGGTGGCCCCCACGTTCACCTTCAGCACACCCTCGTTGATCAACCGTAGAATTTCCCCTGCACGCATAGCGAACTCGCCCTTCCGGGACGTCCACGCGTTAATGCCCGGGCGAGTGAGGAACAAGCTGCCGTGTTTATTCAAAATCTGGGGATCAATGGGATCCACCGGTCCACTCGCGGCACCGAACAAGCACATCACTCCCGTTGGGCGGATACACTCCAAACTGGTGGCGAAAGTGGTGGCTCCCACACCGTCGTACACCACATCTACCCCCACCCCACCGGTGAGTTCACGCACGCGGTCACCGGAATACTCCTCGTAACGCAGCACATGATCCGCGCCAGCCGCCGTCGAGATCTCTTCTTTGGCGTCGTTGCTGACCAGAGAAATCACCGTGGCGCCCAGGTACTTAGCCAGCTGAGTGAGTAGCTGTCCCACGCCCCCTGCACCTGCTGTGATCACACACGTGGACCCCTCCTCTAACGGGTAGACACCCCGCGCCAAATAATGCGCTGTAATCCCCTGTAATGTCACCGACGCCGCAACTTCCTTATCCATACCTTCCGGTACTTCCACCACACGGTCTGCCCGCACGAGGCAGTACTCAGAGTAGGTGCCACCGATGGCGTCGCAAAACGCTACGCGCGAGCCCACCGGCGGAAAGTCTTCCTCAGTCTTGTTCACGGATGAAGGGCCATGAGCAACAACCTCGCCCACACCCTCTTGGCCGGGGATAAATGGCAGCTCCGCGGGGTACAGTCCCTCGCGGAAATAGGTATCGATGAAATTCACCCCCGTGGCTTCCAGACGAACCAGAACCTGCCCCGGAGCAGGAACAGGAACCTCAATCTCATGCTCCACCTGGAGAACCTCGGGGCCGCCATGAGCACGCTGGCGGATCGCTGTCATGTGCTGTGGAAGATCAACCATGACACCAATCGTAAACTACTCACCTTCATAGGCAGCGGGGAATCTCACAGTGCCCTGTGGCAATTTCTCACCGTCGAGGGACAGAGCTTGGAAAGCATCGGCATCATGGCCTGGGTAAACCAGAGTCTCTGCCTTAGAGAAACCAAACCGAGCAAAGAAGTCTACGTCTCCGTAGACCACCACGCCTTTGGCACCAAGTCCGTGCAAGGCTCCAATCGCATGATTGACCAGTGCAGAGCCGTGTCCTGCGCTCTGCAAATCCGGGAGCACAGCCACGGGACCAAGTGCATACACGCCATCAATCTTGGTCTTCCCATCCTCAGCAGTGACCTCCACGGGGAATACGGCGATGTGCCCCACCGGACGGCCTTCATTAATGGATACGAAACTAAACGTCAGATCCCCATCGTTGCGTAGCTTCTCCACCACGAAGCTCTGGTGACCGTCGCCGTCAGGGAGGTCTGCGAAGGCCTGCATAACCAACGCGTTAATCACGCCAACCTCCGCTTTACGCTCCGGGCGAATGTGCGTCACATGAGTCGGATCAAATGCCAGATTTGTGTTCTCATTTGGATCAGCCATACACCCACGTTACTCCCATTACCCCGCACCCGCTGCCTATGGGCAATCAGGCTTTTGCCACGCTGCCGCCGCACGTCAGCTGGCTCACAAAGCTCAATCACGCGCAATCCCAGAGGCAGGGTCACCCGTCTCAGGACGCTATAGTGACGCCGTGGTGACACCGCGATCGTGGGGAGTAGTGTTAGGACGAACCCAGGGATTCAAGAGCAGTATCCAAGTCCGCGATCAAGTCCTCTACATTCTCGATACCAACAGAGATACGCACCAGATCCCGTGGAACTTCCAGTTGAGAACCTGCTACAGACTGATGCGTCATCGTCGCAGGATGTTCCAGTAAGGACTCCACCCCACCCAGGCTCTCTGCAAGGCAAATGAGATTGGTGGATTGTACGAACTTCAGTGCAGTGGCCTCGTCCCGCAAACGGATGGAAACCATTCCTCCAAAACCTTTACCGGTGGACTGCTTTTTGGCCACCTCGTGGCCCGGATGGGACGGTAAGCCCGGGTACAGTACCTCTACGACCTCGTTCCGGGCAGCCAAATACTCCGCGATTATCTGTGCGTTGGAACAGTGACGGTCCATCCGTACGCCGAGGGTTTTCACTCCACGAGCCGTGAGATACGCATCGAAAGGGCTAGCGATAGGTCCAGCTCCGCCCAGCAGAAAGTCGAGTTGTTCGTCTAGCTGTGAGTCGTTGGACACCACCGCACCACCCACAACGTCCGAGTGGCCGCCAATGTACTTCGTTGTGGAATGCAAAACCACATCCGCGCCCAGCTCCAACGGACGTTGTAGGTACGGGCTAGCAAATGTGTTGTCGACGATGAGCTTTGCGTTGGCGCTCTGTACTGCGTTACTGGTCTTTATTACCGACGCCACCGCTGCGATGTCCGTTATGGCGAGCAGCGGATTCGTTGGCGTCTCGATCCACACCAGCTTCGTGTTGGGTTGAATCGCGGCGCCCACCTGCTCTGGTTTGGTGGTGTCCACCACGGTGAATTCCACCCCCCAATCCGCAAACACCGAAGCGATCAGCCGATATGTACCTCCATAGGCGTCGTGCCCCATGATCAAGTGATCACCGGGACGAAGCAGTGCTCGCAACAGCAGGTCAGTGGCAGCCATCCCCGAGCCAAAGATCTTGCCGTACTGGGCACCTTCAAGTGCGGCGATTGTATTCGCGAGAGAAACGACGGTCGGATTTGCCACCCGCCCATATTCAAAACCTCCGCGAAGGTCATTCGGAGCGTTTTGTGCAAAAGTCGTGGAAGCGTAAATGGGGATGTTGATAGACCCCATAGACTCATCGGGTTCATAACCGGCGTGGATGGCCGCAGTATCAAAGCCACCGCCGCACTTCGTGATGTCGTCACCGTGGCGAGTTGTGTCGCTGATGTGATCGGTCATGTCTCTCGTCATTCTCCTTGAAGGTGGTTGTTACCGTCTCCACGGTGGAAACACTCCACCCAGAATAGACCAAGCTGTTCACTTTTGTGCATTCCTTTGGCACATCCGACGGCGTAAGACATCACTGTGGCCATCCGCGCGCACAAAAGCTCACTTTGCCCGATCCCACATCAATGTTGTGCAGCAATGGCCATCCGCGCGCACAAAAGCTCACCGCTCTGTCCATTCTCGCCCGTCCACCTTCTGGAACAATGGCACGCATGAACACTCCCGGAAACGTGTCACGCAAGCTAACCGAAGAACTGAAACTCACACCAGAGGAGCTGACTGCACGCGTCGATAAGGAAAAAGAAGACAACCCGCAGGCCATGCTCGCACGCATGAACGCCGGGTTGCTCTATCACGCGAGCGACCCGCACATCCAGGAATTGAGCTTGCGCGGGAAGTCCTCTGCTCAACAATTCAATCGCCTGGATCTCACCGACACAGACAGCCGCGAGGCAACCCTCGAATCATTACTGGCTACCTATCCCCGGTCAGCAACAATCATGGCGCCGCTTACGGTAGATTACGGCCACAACATCCATATCGGAGAAAACGTCTTTATCAACTTCGACGCAATCTTCCTGGACATCTGCCCGATCACGATCGGCAACGACTGCCAAATCGGTCCTCGGGCACAATTCCTCGCAGCGTTACACCCCATGGATAATCACGCACTCCGAGCATCCGGCTGGGAATATGGAGCACCTATCACCATCGGTGACAATGTGTGGCTCGGCGGGGGTGTAACGATATGCCCCGGCGTAAGCATTGGGAACAACAGTGTCATTGGCGCAGGAAGCGTAGTGACACGCGATATTCCTGATCATTGTTTTGCCGCAGGCACTCCAGCAAAGGTGATGAGGAAACTCTAAAAAGAACGAGGAACTCAGTGGTAATTTTTTCCTCTACGGTTTTCCACTCCTGACCCCGCCAGACCAGATAATGGCCACGACAAGCGCCGGAGCCACTGTAGATAAAAGTAAAGGCCAACTCTCTCAAGAAAGTCGGCCACTACCAACCGTCAGCACTGATCCAACTCGCGAATCATTGCGTCGTGTTCCGCAGGGGTAACCCATAAGCCATACTTGGCTTTTACATGAATCTGCCTACTCACGTACTGGCAGCGGAAATTCTTGTTCGGCGGAAGCCAAGTCGCCGCGTCTCCTGCACCCTTCTTCTGATTCTGCGGCCCATCGACCGCCAGCAAATTCTCTAGATCATTGCCGAACTCCTCCCTCCGCTCGGGCGTCCACCCCTGAGCCCCCTTTTGCCACGCATCAGCCATCGCCACCACATGATCAATTTGCACCAACGCGGAGGTTTCCTGTCCACGGACGAAGTTAATGGTCTGCCCCGTGTACGGATCATGCAGCACGCCACTCAGCACCTTGCAACCGCCCGGCGCATCCACATCCTGTAAATCACGCGCAAGCACATCATTGCGCTGATCACAGCCATTATGGTCAATGTCTTTCCACCGCTGACCAAACTGATCACGCGAATATCCCTGCTTTGGTGCGCGGCCTTTAATTTGCAACGTGCCCAACTCTTGACGTGCCAAGGCACCAGGATCCCCCGAAGCAGGCTGCTCTGGGCCGTTCTGCTCAGCAGCGCTACCTTCCGGATCTTCTGAAGCCTCCCCCACACCCATCGCTTCGCCGCCACCCTCTGAGAAAGAAGATCGCTCTGATAGCTGTGCCGATGTCCGCGCAGCGTCTGGCGGAACCTGGCCCTCACGCTCACCGCACCCCGCAAGTGCTATGCCGGCGGCGACAATGGCTGCACACAGGGCTATACACGTAGCCCCTAGAGGGTTATTGCCTTCCATGCGATAACGTGTGTGACTTCTATTCGTCATGCACCCACCCTAATAAACCATCAAGACATCACCGATGGGCTCCTCAGTTGTCACATTTCGCTACTGGCTTGGCTCTTCCCGCAGAGCACAACAACACGATAAACAGCACCAGGCCAGTCAGCCCCTGAGCATTGCCGATGAAATATTGCGGGAACTTGAAACTATAAAACGGCTGTCCTTCCGGATACACATCGTGGAAGCCACAAAAGTGGGCAACAAGGCTGATCACAATGAACAAAGCCACCCACCTATTGATCGGGCGGAACAGCAATGGCAGCAGCAAGACAATTCCAGCCCAGTGATGCGTCACAGCCAACGGTCCAGCCAATACGATCCCCAGGATCACCAGCACCAACGCATGCATTGGATGTCCCGCTCGTTCAAAACGCCATGCCCCCCACACGCACAGAACGGCAATAAGAACAAAGCCCGGCTTCATGATGGCCAAAGCGACATGCTCGTCTACACCTAGACGAGCAATTAGTCCAGTCAAAGACTGGTTCGGTGGATATGGAGGAGGTCCGCCACGCTCCGATGAAAAGAACTCAGTGGTCCAGAAGTACACCGAGTCGTTCACACGAACCACAAAACCAATCACAGCCGTGAGGAAGAAGAACAGGAAAGAGCGCAGCAGTGACCAATAATCCTTACGCACCAAAAAAACCAACGCAAACGCTGCCGGGGTGATCTTGATTCCCGCCGCAACTCCGATGCCAATACCACGAATCTTCCGTGGCGTGAACCCCAGCACATCTGCGGTAACGAACAAGATCAGAAAAATATTGATCTGGCCATACATCACGTGCGAGCGAATCGGCTCCAAAGCAAAAGCACAACCAGCCAGTCCCAGTGCCCATAGGAAGGAGCCCCGCAAACCCATTCGCTTCGTCCCCATCCACACAACGAGGAACACCGCCGCATACGTGCACAGTGTCCACACAAACTCCATCGTCTCTTCATCCATCCATGCCAGAGGCACAAACAGTAGGGCGGCAAACGGAGGATAGATGAAGCGGAAACCACTGCGCGTGGGGAAAGCATCCGAATAAAAAGGATCTCCGTTGAGCAATGCACGGCCGGCATCCTGGAACACACCAACATCCAGCAGATACTGAGTTTCAGCGTGCCGAACACCGCGGGTCACCATGATTGCGCCAATAATCACTCCCGCGATCAGAATGAGGGGCTGTACCAGGCGCAGCCAACGCGGATACGTTCCCAGTGCGGCGGCCTGTTCATCAACCGAAAATCTACTTGGCATATCAGCAACAATAACCACAGCCGGATCTATCTAGCGATCTATTCGGCCGGAGTAAACCTGTGAATCTTTTCAGGTTCAACGGTCATACACACAGCAAGTAGATATAATCCCAGCATGACTTTTGCTTCCAAAACACGCCGCGCACTCGCCGCCGCGCTCGCTGTCAGCGCCGTCACCTTCGGCACTGTGGCCTGCAGCGACGCCACCAACCACACCAACGCCGAAGCCAACAACTCCACCATCACGATCACGCATAGCATGGGACAAACCGACGTTCCTAAGAATCCCAAGCGCATCGTGACGATGTCTTCGACATGGACAGACGCCCTCATGTCTCTTGACGTACCGATCACCGCTGAAGTGGTATCCACCTCCATGAATGGTACGCAGCGCTTCCCATGGCAAGATGCTTCCGCGTTCACGGACACGGAACGGATCGAATACGGCATGGATATGAACGACGTCTCCATCGAGAAGATCCTGGCTTTGAAACCTGACGTGATCCTCGCGGGTTGGGTACCGGACAAGAAGTTCTATGACCGGCTCAGCGACATTGCCCCCACAGTGCCTGTGCTTCAAAAGGATACTGGTGTGGATGATTGGCACGAGATCACTCGGCTAGCCGGTCGCATCACCGGCAAGGAGGAGCAAGCCGAACAACTCGTAAAAACCGTCGACGACAAATTTGCCGAGAATAAGAAAGACTTGCCAAACCTTCAAGGCAAGACCTTCACCTGGGGAATGTACGTCGGTGGATCTTTCAGCGTGGTGGCTGATCAAAACGACCCATCCAACGAAATCCTCTCCTCCTTGGGTATGAAGGTGCCAGAGAAGCAAGTTCAGGCGGCGAAGGGTGATGCACGCACCTCCATCTCCGCGGAAAACGTCGACCTGCTCAACGCAGATTTCATGCTCATGTGGGCTATTGACGGCAACCCAGATAATGTCCCCGGCTATAAAGAATTGCCCGTGGTGAAAGACAAGCGCACCTTACGTATCGGCGAAAATGAATCGAACGCCACTTCCCTGTCATCTGCGGCATCCCTGATGTGGGCAATGGATCGCATCATCCCTGCGCTAAAGTCCATCAATGACGGCACGGCGGTGCAGCAACTCCCCGATGTTGCATCTCTCTGATCAAGGGGCTCTACCCATGAATTCCACAAATAACACTTTTCTCCACTCACTGCTGAATAAGCCGAAGAAGCTCATCACGGATGTTCAAGCGGCGCTCCATGACCTTCCCGGCACACTCACCGCTCAGGCAATGGAAGATCCGAAGAAGCTGCAGCGTCTGATGAACATCTGGCCACCATTACTTGGCTCAGGTATTCGGATCACTGAGATTTCGGAAGATTGGCGTCGGGCAAGGGTGGAGCTGAACCTGAAATTCTGGAACGCCAACATGCATGGAGCGGCATTCGGCGGCGCGCTCTATTCCATGACTGATTTCCTTTTCGGCGGCATCGCCGCACGCATTATGGGCAAGGAATTCGAAGTATGGACTCGGACAGGTAAGTTCCAATACCTGGCTCCTGGGCGCGATGGAGCCTACATGGATATCGAGTTCACTTCAGAGCATGAACAGTGGGTACGCGAAACCATCGAACAAGATGGGTACTGCAACGTTGCCTACACCTGTATGGTGATGAATCGCGATGGGTCTGTGGCAGGCATCGGGCAGCAGGATATGCACGTCCGTCCGCGCGGTGGTGGTCAACGCGCAGAACAACCGCAGCAGGCGAAACGACCTCGCGGAATGGTGCTGGAAGCGATGGCAACCACTCTCATCTGGCACGCGTTCAAAGAACAGCCAGAGGTGCTGACCGTTTTGATGTCAGAACAGCGACGCATCCCTCACCCTAAAGAACAAATGAAACACGTCTGCAAAGCTGTGCTGGAAAAATCCAACAAGACCCGGGACGATCTGCTGGCGCTGGATATTCCGGAGGAATACCTGCCGTAGGGGTTCCATAGGCGAGCCGCTCCCCCCGGCGGCTCCCGGCTACAGAGTTGTATTGAATACAGCCCCTAGTCCGTATCGGCTTACACCCTAGTTCATACCGGATACCTACGGACGACACGGATGAGGCATAGTCACATCGGAATTAGCGGCGTATTGTCACATCGGCGGCTTCGATGCGAGCACGCGTCGCCAGTGCTGTAGTCGCTGTACCGATGATCCCAGTCAGTGTGATGAGAGTAGTCCAATCGCCATCAAGTAACCCACCGAATAATACCCACACCACCGCGGCTACCACGGCTAAGGCGATCACGGCCAAACCGAATAGGTGCTCATTACCAGTGCCCACAACCGGTATGTAGAGCAGACCAGCAAATACACCAACCAACCCAGCAATAGCTCCAACCACGATTGCCTCACCTGGAGTGCCCATACTGTAGGAGCCGCTGAATTGACTCACGATGAGATCCACCACAAAAACGGCAGCGAACGTGACAGCCGCAGCCAAGATGCCAAGCACGATGAGGTTGACGATGACCTTCTTGGCATCAAAACGCCCAGCGATCAAACCGGAACGATCCTGCTTACCCCAGTTTTGTGGACGCCCTTGAGACCCTCCCTGAGGAACACCCTGTGGGCTCCGCGGGGCACCCTGGGGGCCAGGACCGTAATTCTGCGGATACCCATTCCGTGATCCACCGTAGTTTGGGCGACCATTGCCGTACCCGTTATAGCCATCATAGTTTTGCTGAGGATATTCCCGACCCTGACCCTGATAGTCACCCGAGCCTCCCTGATGAGGGTTGAACTGCCGAGTCTGGTCGTCATAATCGGCGTAGCGATCGTAGTTATGTGGGTTACTCATTGTCTTCGCGTTCCTTTCATGAGGAAGTCATCTACGCCAATATCGCAGTTACCATGTTTGGTTTCTACGTTCACACGTTTCCACGTGCTTATACACCGGCGTTCGCCTCGCGTTCGTCCTCCGATGCTACCGATTCCTCCGGCAGTTGTAACTTCCGTCCCACAAGTCACCACACACATGCCAGTTTCGCCATCGCACAAATGCAGCTAGAAGGAGGGTGGAAACCATCGCGAAACTCTCGCTCATGCTCCTGACAGCTTTCCCTACCCGTTGCGCGGGGCATACGCCCTGCACCAAGTAAAACGCTCGGCAAGAGATTCTCACACCTCTGTCTCCCACGGGTGTGAATCTCTTGTCGAGCGTCGACGAAACTCAGACTGAGCAGAAACAGCCAACTCTCATTTGGTAGCCAGGTGCCTCTCACTCGCTGTGTAAATTAGCCACCTGCTACGGGACCACCACAATTGGGCCACGCGCCAGCTCCCTGTGATGCCAAAACCTTTTCGGCAATTTCAATCTGTTGTTCCTTAGTTGCCTGGTCAGCGGTTGGCGCATACTGCTGGCCACCAAAACCACTCCATGTACTAGCGGAAAACTGCAGACCACCGTAGTAACCGTTGCCGGTGTTGATGTGCCAATCGCCACCGGACTCACATGCTGCCACTTGATCCCATTGTGAGACAGTTGCCGCGCTAGCGCCTGGTGCTACTGCGAGTGCTGCGCCGGCTGCAATTCCTGTACCGATTAACAGATTGCGTGCAGTCTTTATGGAAGTCATCAGGTTATGTACTCCTGCGTATCTCGTTGATTTTGCTCGAGTGATCGTGCTTGTCTTCGAGGCGGGAATGCTTAACCGAGGGCGTTCCTCGGCACCCATGGCGTGCCAACCTACGCGCTCTCCCCCAGGGTTTGTCAAGCCTTAGGTTGCGTGTTGCACCCGGGCCCTCCCCTTATGCGGATACCTTGACGCGTTGAGGATTGCTAACAAAAGTAGTTTGTCAATGGTTTTGTCGCCGGTTTTGTCATCGATTTTGTCTAGGGTTACTAGCAAAGCAGTTTTCACTCCAGCAGTATGTTTCTTCAACCCGATGTCACACTCAATGTCACAGCCACGGATTGAGTGGCCGAGCGCCAGCAGACTGTCTGCGTGACTGCTCCACACCGCATTCACCACCTACCGCAGTCAATCCACCACCCTCCGCACCAACCTGAATCAACACCCGCACCACCACACCAACCACCACCGTCACACCCCGCACGCTGTTTATCCCTCGTTGCAGGGTTACTACTACGGAGCACCATCATGACTCGTCGTCTCACCGCCACATTGTTCTACTCCATTGACGGCATTGCGCCAGATCCATATAAATTCCAGCGCGATTCCTTCGACGCCGGCCTTGCACAGTTCATCGACGAAAGTATTGAGCACGTCGATGACACCATTCTCGGCCGCACCAGCTACACCGAATGGGCTGATTATTGGCCAATCGTGACCGATGGACCAGACGCGCGCTTCGCCGCATTCATCAACCACACACGCAAACATATTGCGTCGCGACACCTGACTCAGGATGATCTGAACTGGGAGAATTCCACTCTCATCACGGGCGATCTCGTGGAGTATGTACGTGCGCTCAAAGAGACTGAAGGCCGTGACATCGCAGTGCAAGGTTCACTCTCAGTGGTGCGCCAACTAGTTGATGCAGGATTAATCGACACCCTCACGCTGATCATTCATCCCGCAATCGCGGGCAAGGGGCGCGGGTTATTCCAAGGAGCACTGCCGACACGTTTAAAGCTGCACGATGTTCAAACTACCGAACTCGGGAATATTCTCATTACCTATTCGGTGGTCGACGCCACCAAGCCCGGCAACACCTTCCGCTCCGAAGAGTAGGGGCCCGTCAGCGCTGCCCCAAGCACTATCCCGGCCAGTAATCTCATACTTGACTCACGCACGGCACCGGCCGGCAATCCCGCACTCCCCCGCCACAGTCTTCACTGGCAATCACGGTCGTTTTCTACAGTGCAATCCTTCACCCCCTCATATTGATCACGATTGCCAATAGAATACGAAATAGCTACTCTTAAACACCATTATTGTCAATCTTTTTCATTTTCAATAAGGATGTGTCGCAACTTGTCCCTCCGACGAACCTCCACAACGAACACCCGCGCATCGCGCGCCACAATCGCCGGCCGCTCCACCCTGATCGCCCTTGCTGCCACCGGCCTCCTGCTTAGCGCCTGCTCCACCGAAGAATCCACTGATTCCAACAAATCTGACTCCACGGTGACAAACGCCGAGGGATCAGGTGCGGCGTCGGAAGAAAAAGAACAAAGCGCCCCTGAAGAAACAGCAGGCCCAAGCCCGCGCCTGGTTGCCACCTACGACGGCGGAATCCTCACCCTCGACGCTAAAACCCTCAAAGTCATCGATGACACCAAAATCGAAGGCTTCAACCGCCTCAACCCGGTAGGCGATGGGCGCACCGTCCTGGTCTCCACCAAAGATGGCTTCCAAGTATTCGACGCCGGTGCATGGACCGAACCGCACGGCGACCACACCCACAGCTACGTCACCGAGCCAAAGCTCACCAACACCACCTACAAAGCCGAAAAGCCAGGCCACGTAGTTCCCCACGGTGACTCTGTACTACTCTTCGGCGATGGAGACGGCAGCATCCAGGAACTCAAAATCAGCGACTTCCCCAATGCCTACCGCGAGGACAAGCAACCAGAAGTCGTAGAAAAGCACGAAGTCACCCCACACCACGGCGTAGCTATCGCACTCAAGGATGGCAAAATCCTGCGCACCAACGGCAATGAAGACGAGCGTCACACGGTCGTGGTTCAAGATAAGAACGACAAGATCCTCACCAAAACCGATCAGTGCCCTGGCGTTCACGGCGAAGCCGCAGCCAAAGACGCTATCGGCGTAGGCTGCGAAAACGGCATCGTGATCTACAAGGACGGCAAGTTCACCAAGGTCAATGCTCCGGACAAGTACGGCCGCATCGGTAACCAGGCAGGGTCCAAGGTATCTCCGGTCATTCTGGGCGACTACAAAGTGGACAAGGACGCCGAACTCGAGCGCCCTACCCGAATCAGCCTGACCAACACCGACACAGACCAGCTGAAGCTAGTTGACGTGGAAGCATCCTACAGCTTCCGCTCCCTCGGACGTGCCCCTGAAGGCGAAGCTCTCGTCCTCGGCACCGACGGAAACCTGCGCAAGATCGACCCGAACACCGGCCAGATCATCGGCAAGTACAAAGTGACCGACGAATGGCGCGAGTCCGAGACGTGGCAGGATCCGCGCCCAACCCTGTTCGTCCTGGGCAAGTACGCTTATGTTTCCGAGCCTGACGCGCAGAAACTTCACAAGGTAGACATCGCTACTGGCAAGGTCGTGAAGACCGTAGACACCCCTGACGCCCTGAACGAGCTGACAGGTGTCACTGGTTAGTTCCAGTTTGCTTCCGAACTCATTTCGAAAACCAGGCGGTGGCGCCGATTCCCCAGGAAAGGTGGATATCGGCGCCAACCGTCCTGCGTTCAGACTCTCTTCATCACCGCACACGCTCACTGAGCGTCTATACATCAGTGCGCCCACCCACTGAGCATGTGTGCAGATTATTTCTTACGAGTGGTGTGGCCATTGGGTAGTTGGAGCATCGGAATCGATCTGCGGGGCGCGCTGAGGGTGGACACGTGCAGCCCCACCCTCATCAGCATTGAGATTCAGCTGCTCTGTGCGAGCCTCTGAATAGTCATCCTTTGCGACGAAACCACCCTGTAGAGGGGTGTGATGGTTCGCTGCACCAGAATTTGCTGCACCCATGCCAGCGGCAGAGCCAGCGGAGCCCACACCCGGCGCAGGAGTAGGCGTTGGCCTCGCATCACCGGCTGGTGAAACAAAGTCTGCGTCGTTGGATGTGGCAGAGTGCTCCTGGACAGCTGCTTTCTTCTTTGCACTGTGACGCCGAAATGGTGCAGAAAACAGATGATCAAGCGAAATCCGCCCTGCACCAGCGGCTGATAATGCCAACCCTCCGGCGCCGATCACGCCCACCAATTCCCAGCCTCCATTCGTGGCAAAAATTCCCGAATCGATGTGCACGAACCACGCTGCACCGGCCATCTGAACTGCAAGTACCGGACCAACAATCCGGACGAGCAGGCCTATGATCAGCAAAATGCCGCCGGCGATCTCGAAGTAAGTTGTGAACTGAGCTGCCTGCTCAGGCATCGGGACGCCCATACCTGCAAAGTTTCGAGCTGTCCCTTCCACGGTCCATTCATGAAGCTTCTGCCAGCCATGCGCAAGCAACACCACACCGAGAATGACTCGTGCGAGCAACAGAAAGATATCTTTTATAAAGGTCATACTGCGAGCGTACAGCCCCTATGCTGACTCTGTGCGGCTGGTCGGGCGATTGGCGGGTCGGCTGGTTGACAGGTTGCTTGGCTCGCCGCCTGTCCATTCCATGTGGAGCAGTAGCGGGTTGCTCGTGTACGATCCACTGCTGGCCTCTGTCTATCCCGTTGCCCTCGCGTGCACGCTCGCGTTAGCTGTGGCTTTGGCAACAGGGACAATCGACGCCACAGCCACCATCGCCCCGAACACAAACGCCCATTCATAACCAATCGCCGGACCTATGTACGAGAGGATAAATGGCACAAAAAAGCCCGCGTAAGTAAGGGAATAATAGATTGCGGTCGCTGCACCGAGCTCATGGGGTGGAGCGATTTCCTGAACCTCCCGCAACCCCGAGACCATCATGACGCCGTAGCTCGCACCCAACAAAATGGCCGCGGGGAAGACTGAAAGCGGGGAATTACTCAAGGCGACTAACACGGAGGCTCCCATTCCCAGGAAGATCAAAACCAACCCGACAATGGCTGGGGCTACAGTGTCACGGTTTCCCAATCGCTGCGCCCAGGGTTGAACTAGCAGACCTGATCCTAGGGTCAACGCCGCAATCAAACCCGAATAAGCTGATGTCCATTCGACACGAACGAGAGCCGGAAGCACACTGAAAGATGTAGTCGCAGCGCCAAACACCCACGGAGCCCACGCGGCTACTGCCCATAGAAATCGTGGTGTTAGTACTGAGCGTGAGAACAAGCGTCCGCGGAAAATTGCAACACCCCCGGCTTTTCCACCAGTAGTAAGCGCAGCATCATCCCCTCCACCAGCGCTCACACCAACACGCTCGGGACTAGTACCTCCGCCAGCGGTAGCCGTGCTCGGTACTGCCTCCGGAGTATTCCACGCCACGACGGTCACGACGACGATCAACACAATGTGCACCACGTATGGCACAACGTCCGGCGCGGGTAACCACTCAGCGATGCACCCGCTACACAGTGGCCCCGAAGCAAAACCTGCTGTAATCGCGACTGTCGCCCGGCGCGCCGACACCGCCGCCGGCCCAGCGCTAATCTCCTTCAACCAACTTGCGCCTGCAGCCAGCACCATACCCATAGAGGCACCGACCAAGAAACGCCCCACTAGCAATGCACCGAATCCCAGTACCACCCCGGCCAGCAGAATCAGGGAACCGATAGCACTCACAATCATGGCTGGACGAATAACCGCCCGGCGGCCATACACATCAGACAATGGGCCGCTGAGCAGCAGCGTAGGGATTAGACCCAACACATATACCGCGAGGAGAAAAGTCACATGCGCTTGAGTGAAATTGTAGAAGTGCTTATAGGAAGGCATCAGCGCCGAAAATAAATTCGCGCCAAAGCCAACCGCAAACATTCCCAAACTCACACGCACCCAGTCATGCTCTCGTGTCATCATCCACGTGCTTTCTCCCCCGCTCTTTTACCTCGTTCCTTTCCCCGAATCGACGTTACCTCATTCAACTACAACCCCTTTCTCACCGGCACATGACCTTATCCATCTTTAGCGTTAGCGGTTTTGTCCAAAAACTCGCTCCCACCGATCCATCTCTCCGCGATCAATCATCTCGCGGTACATAATGACCTGTCTCAATCCGCTCACCAGCATGCGAGATTGCTGCATTCCCTCCCACCCAAGGGACCAGGTTATTCGGGAGGCTATCTCCCAGATCGACAACTCTGGCTCTTCCATCAAGATGTCACGCACTTCGCGAGCTCGTTGGAGTACGTGGTTAGCGGTTTCGTGGCGTCGAGTGGCGAGGTCAGTAAAGCAATAGCCATGACCGGGTATGACAAGATAGTCATCGAATTCCGCGATAGCCTCCAATGACTCTAGATATTGGCTCAATGGGTTTCCTCCCAACATGCCAATAGACAGGCCGATACCTGGGAAAATGATGGGCATGATCAGATCTGCGGCAATAAGTATCTGCTGTGTGCGATCCACAAAACTCAAGTGCCCGTCGGTATGACCCGGGGTGAGTACCGCTTCCAGAGGGAAGTCCTCCGGCAAGCCCATGTCCACCAGTGTCTCTCCGTGTTCAATCAAGATGTCTGGGGTGTTACGCGGTAAGTACCAGCGGTCGCGAACGTGCCGTACCTCCTCCAGCATCGGTTCAAGTAGACCTTGAGGTGCGCCGACGCCACCAGGTTCGACTGCGAATTTGCCACTACTGTTCGCGGGATCTTCGTGCCCTCGGGCGATGTCAATGCACTTCATCTCCTCAGCACCAATGATCAGGCGGGCACCGGTATGTTCCGCGAGTGGCCCCGCAGCACCAATGTGGTCTGGGTGTGCATGCGTGGCGATAACTGTAGTGACGTCCTTAATGGTGCGGCCACGAGAGCGCAAAAACTCGTCCAGCGGGGCGAACGTGGATCCATCTAAGTCTGTGCGATCAGGCCAGCCGGGATCAATGACGGTCACACCCTCTTTACCGAGGTGAACAGTGGAAAAAACCCAGCTCATCGTGCCACTTCCAGGCATGGTGAGGCCTCTCACCCATAACTCATCGGTTCCGTTTCCGGGGCCCGCATATCCGCCGTTCCGTCCATATATACGTACAGCGGAGGGAGTCTCCCCCGCCAATGCTGACTTATATTGGCAGTCAAAGAGGGGCTTGCTCATGTCAACGCAGTTTACTCACCGTTTATCACTGACAGAGCACATTTTCGCCGTGTTCACTTGAAGGGACATGCGGAACCGTACAGCAGATATTCACTATCACCTATCGTCTAACGAAACTCTCTAGCATGATCCTTTTTTGCGGTCCTCATCGAGATCTGATCCACCCCTCACGTACTTACGCATGCACCGACAGACAATCACTCTTATCCGAAAAATTCTTGTCCCCCTGTAACACGGCAGCGAATTCTGTCACATACAGAGTGACACCAGCATTTTATTTCCACGGAAGGAATCGTCATGAGCAAGACCAATACTCGAATTGCAACAACCTTCACCGGCGTGGGTTTAGCTACTGCAGCAGCAATCCTCGGGGTGACCATCATGACCAATGCACAAGTTGAAGATCCTGCACATTCTCCGCAGGCTGAACCCAGCAACACTGCAAAAACTAGCTCAGACGTCAACCACTCCTCGACAGTGAAAGTGGCGGTTGATGGGCTTGTTAAGCCAAATAGCGAATTGACGGTCTACTCACCCTGCCACCAAGGCGATCTTCGCGCTCAAATCACCAGTTCTTTCGGCGTCGAAGGAAAGATGGGGCCTGCTGCTGACCTACCAGCTCTCGTGGGGTCTATCACACTGCCAAACCAGATCCATCCAGCTAAAGAGGGTAAACCTAACACCATCACCGTGACATGCATTTCAGGTGAGAGCGGCACTGTTACTCTCAACGGTTATAACGAACATGGCGCTGGAGACCAAGAATTATTGGATCTCGCTGCCAAAAAATAACCCCCTACCCGTACATACTGAAATTCTTATTCATGGACCACCCCACGCTGTTGGTTTTCGCTATCAAGGATGATCCCCATGAGACAACTAGCAAGCCCTCACATCTAACGATCCCCAAAGCCACACAGAGTTACCTAACGTGAGCACCCAATCTACGGACGATCAGCGCACTTTCACGCGGACGTATACCCAGGCCTATCCCAAAGTATTGGCATACATGCGGCGCCGTAGCGATATCGACGCCGCGGCCGACCTCACAGCAGAAGTTTTTGTACGTGCTTGGAACTCGCGCTCACAGCTCTTTCACGCACATCACCAACTCGCCTGGCTTTACGGTGTTGCCCGCAACGTTTTGTTGGAGTACTACCGGCGATCCGAACATACGCAGACGAGTCTCAGAACTGACACCGATGACTCCACGTACCTGCGTTCAGAATTCCTCACTGACGTAACCCAAACTAGTGAATCCACTTTCGCCGCCCCTGACGAAACAGCTCTTGTCAACACAACACTTGACATCCGACAGGCGCTTTCCACCCTCGCACCTGCTGATCAGGAAATTCTCACTCTCCACGCATGGGAGGGTCTGGATTCCGCCGAGCTGGCCGAGGCACTGGATATCGGTACCTCCGCTGCCCGAGTGAGACTCCATAGAGCCCGGGCACGGCTTTCAGTGGCGCTCAATGGCGTCGAAGAAGCACATAAAAGCAAGCACACAAACAGCAACAAAGGCGCACGATGACTCACACTAACAAAGGCAACTCCACAAGCTCCTCCGATGCCGAACGCCGCGCACTCAACGCACTTCGTAAAGCCAACCCGGTAATCGACGAATCTCTCAACAGTGCGGACATTGCCCGGCGCGATGCCGTCCTTGCCAAAATCTTCGCCACTTCCAGCACCGACAGCGATGTCTCTGTAACCAGCTCCCGCAATAACGGCGCAGAAACCGAAACCCCTCAAACACCCTCAAGCATTAGTGCATTGGAAGAAGCTCGTATTCGGCGCAACAAACGCAAAGAAAACCGTCTACATACTCAAAACAAGTGGCGGTACCAACCAAAAACCTACTGGTTAGGCCTGGGCTCCGCTGCTGCAGCTATCATCCTCATTGCTGGGGCTCTAGCTGTACCTACTTTACTGCCAGAATCCACTACCCCATCAGCTACTGCATCCGAAATACTCACGCAAGCCGGGAATGCAGCAGCGCAACGTACAAACATAGTTGATACCAAGTCACAAAATTCGCAATACCAACACCGAGTAGACACGGACAAATCAGGGCAGGTAGTGACTAGCCTGCGAGTAACCACCGAAGGAAAAGTCAGTACTAAAACCACCACGTCTACACAACCTGGCGTACAGCTCAACTCAAAGCTCAAGGACCTAGCCACGCGCTACTCGCGATGGAATGGGACTGAACTGGGAGACATCGAGGAGTATAAGTACCAAGAAAATTCCTCTGAGGCTCAACCTTTGGCCACAGATGCCCGACTCATTATCAAAAAGCTCACACTCCCCGGAGTAGACAGTGATGTACGCAAACAGCTATTTGCACAGCTCGCCAATCTGCCTGGTAATGAGGTAGCAACGAAAGCCGCAGTCACTGCAATGTCTAACGACAAAGTAGTGACCATTGATCGTCCCCAAGACAACCTTCGCGTTTCACTGCTACCGACTACTGGCGAAGTGATATCCGTCGACAATCTGTACGCGGATGGCATAACCACCACTATCGACGCCATCGGCATCCTAGGCTGCACGAGCGTAGTCGGCTTAGAAGGACCCGAGGAAATAAGCCTGGCATGCGCTGATCAGAACAACGTACTCACGAACCTAGTCTGGGATCAATGGAACTCTCCTATGGCCACAGCAACAGCCACTGCATGGGTAAACGATTGTGATCCTACCTGCGCCAGTTCCAGAACCAAGCCTTATCCAGTGCGCGTGAAGATTAGTGACAAAGAGAATTGCGGATACAACTTGGACGTGTACTCACGGCTTGAAGTTACTTATACAGGCGAAGAAATCCCGAAATATGAAAAACGCACTGAGGTTCACTCCATCGGCTGCACTGAGTAAATGTCAGGAATTTTCAATAGGCCGTGTGGAAAACTTTGGCCAGGAGCGCCCTTCCTGTGAATACCCCGTTCACGACGTCAAAATATCGCGGTAATGCAGAAACACAAACCGGTGGCCATGAGCTCTAGAGAGTTCACGACCACCGGTTGTCATCAAGCGTGATTCGCTTTCTGTGGGCGAAGGGGGACTTGAACCCCCACGTCCCGAAGGACACTGGCACCTGAAGCCAGCGCGTCTGCCATTCCGCCACTCGCCCGAGTGTCATGCATCCGCATGGTGTCGCACACGTCACTACTGAATGTAATGTAGAGAAAAATTTCTCAACTTCGCAGCTTGCGACAAGGAGAAACTATAGCAGCACCCCCGTTACTCTCACAAAAACGCGTTTCTACCTGCGCAGAACTAGGGAAATAATACGGGTGGCATCGTAAAAATAGGCAAGAAACGAGCACAACAAGCTGACCACACCAGCAACATAAGATGTCACGAGCACCTGCAGTAACAGAAGGGCAGGTCAAACCCCTAACGCCTAACTCAGAAAAAGTCTTCCACACATCTATAATGGGCGCAGCATTCCCTTCAACGGGTTCTGGCCGCCGCACCCCGGTAGTCAAACCCAGTGCAACAGTGCGCAAACCGCACTTCTTCCGTACACGAGGGGAAACCCGGCCAACGGCCTTTAGTCCGCCTGGTCTGCGCACTGCCAGCTTGCGTGAGCGAGCGTGTGCCAAGCGTCTGCCGCGCAAGCGCGTTATGGCAGCTTCACGGCAGCCCAAGGCACACTTTGCCGCACACTTAAGAACGCACCACAGGCCACCAGCGTTACTAGAACCGCTCGACCATTTTTGAAAGGAACGCTCACCCAATGGACCTGTTTGGAAGGTTTCGCAAATTAGACAGCTCGCTGCAACGCGGGTTGGATAATGGCTTTGCGCGCGTTTTCGGCGGCGAGGTTGTACCCGCTGAGATTGACGAACTGCTCAAACAGCAGGCTGAATCCTCGGTAATGATGGATCCTGACGGACACCGCTGGGCACCATGTCACTTCATGGTGAATGTATCCAAGCGCGACTATAATTCCCTGCTGGACAAACACGAGAATCTAGAAGCCGACCTTAGCGACCGCCTACAGCGCTACATCCGCAATTCTGGCTGGCAGACGTACGCAACGGTCACGGTTACTATCGATTCTGATGAGAGCCTCCACTCCGGGCAGCTCAAAGCCAATTCGATGTTCAATGCGCCGCCGGCTCGTCGTAGGCAATCTGAGGAGCGTTCTACAGAGCGTTCGCAGGATTCTAATCCCTCTTCCTCCCACTCTCGTTCCTCATCCCCCGCATCCGATCCTTCTTCCTCCTCTCATTCCTCCGACGCCAACTCTGGGCTCTCCAACATCGTCCGGGAAGCACCGGGTTCTGGCTACTACGTTGTAACTCATAGGCCTGAGGCTCGGGAGGAAGCCGGTGCTTCTGAAGGACACCACACCAAACAGCAGGAGCAACCCGCACAACAAGATAGAGCTGATGCCCAGTGGACGCGGGATAATGAACAACCCCAGGAACGCGACCCACAGCCTTCGGCAACTCACCTAGACTCCAACCGCCCCGTAAGCTACCCAGGCACGGAGGTCATGGCTGAGAATCTGCATAAGGAGGAGCCAGTAACAGGCGCTTCAAGTGAGCCAAATGAGCAGAGAGCTACGGTCACACTGATTTTGCGTGATGGTTCTGACCGCAAATATGTGTTGCACGAGGGGTCTAATCTGATCGGCCGCGGCAATGGTGTAGATCTTCGCATCCCAGATACTGGGGTCTCCCGTCAGCATGCTGAAATCGCGTGGGACGGATACGACGCCGTGCTCACTGATCTCCAGTCAACGAATGGCACATCGGTCAATGAGACTCCTATTGAAAACTGGCTCTTGGCAGACGGTGACATCATTGTGATGGGTCATTCAGAAATTGAAGTCCAGTTCCGGGACTGAGCCGACAGAGCCGTTTTTCTCCACGTCGCTCACCTTGTATTTTAGGCAGTACTCGCTGAACACTCTCCCCTCCGTCTCGCTCGTCTACTAGGCTGAGCGGGGTAACTAGTTGTATCCACTTTTTTCTACCCCTATCGCAAGGAGTTGACTGCTGTGCAGACCACACTGCTGCTGGTAGCCAAGGTCGGCCTGCTGTTGCTGCTGTGGTTTTTCATTTGGATGACCATTCGCGCACTGCGTTCTGATGCCGACCGTGCTTCGGGGCTTCTGTCAGCTGCGCCGGTTGTTGCCGCAGCTCCTTTTGTTCAGGATGACAGTAATGGTGACGGAAGTCGCGGCCGTGGCTTCAATGCTTTTTGGCGCGCTAAGGCGCCTACCTCGCTGACCCTCGTCTCGGGGCCTCTCATGGGCACTCACTTGGAACTTGAGGGATATGAAGAGGTCACCATCGGCCGTTCGCAGAGCGCCACGTTGGTGTTGGAAGACGATTTCGCCTCTGGCCGCCATGCTCGTCTCATCAAACGCGGGCCAGATTGGTTCTTGGAAGATCTTGATTCGCGCAACGGCACGTACATTGGTTCCCAGCGTCTTGACCAACCGGAAAAGCTTTCTGCGGGCATGGAAGTCCGCATTGGTCAGACCCTCGTCCGGATGGAGGGCAAATAAACGTGAGGTTTGACGTATGACCAAGAACCTAACCCTCAACTATGCGGCCTGCTCGGATCGTGGTCTCGTGCGCGGTAATAATGAGGATTCTGCCTACGCGGGACCCCGGTTGCTGGCCCTGGCTGATGGCATGGGTGGTCACGCCGCCGGAGAGGTGGCTTCTACGTTCATGATCCAGGCTCTGCAGCCTCTGGACACTCCACTCATCGAGGATCCGCAGCACCACGAGCGCTTAGAAACACTGCTGCTCACGGCGATGGAAGAGGGTAATCAGAACATCGCCATGCATGTTGATGCCAACCCAACCCTCGCAGGGATGGGTTGTACTCTCAGCGCTCTGCTATTCCGCGGCAGCAAAGTGGGGATGTGCCACGTCGGCGATTCCCGTGGTTACCGTTTGCGCGATGGTGTGCTGCAACAAATCACTAAGGACGATACTTTCGTTCAGTCTCTTGTAGATCAAGGCAAGCTGGCACAGGAGGATGTGTCCAGTCATCCGCAGCGTTCTCTAATTTTGAAGGCGTTGACGGGACGACCAGTTGAGCCCACGCTGGAGACTTTTGAAGCGCAGATCGGTGACCGTTATCTCCTGTGCTCTGACGGGCTATCTGACCCTGTGAGCCCAGACACCATCACCGAGATACTCAAGGGATATCCACCGAATCAAGCCGCCCGGAAGCTTGTGGAAATGGCCTTGCGCGGCGGCGGCCCAGATAACGTGACCGTAGTGGTCGCAGATGTTGTGGAGTTCGACGCCACCAGTGACCAACCGACGGATTCCGATATCAAACTTCCACAGACCGCCATTATGGTTGGTGCCGTCGCTGGTGAGGCCAAGGAAGAGGAGCGCCCGGATTCTCCTGCTTCCCGGGCAGCCGCATTATCAAACCTCAAAACACACCATCATTCTCCAAACAGTGATGCCACGGGGATGGACTCGGCAGAAAGACAACGCCCTCACAAGAAATCCCGAGCATCGAAGAAAAAGGGTAAAGGTCTCCTAGCCGCCCTGGTGATTCTGTTATTGCTCCTTGCTGGATTGGGAACCGGCGGTTATATCAGCTACCAAAAGATCCAGGCGACCTATTACGTAACTACCAATGACAATTCCGACATCGTCATTAATCACGGTATGCCTCAGCCTGTTCTCGGTGTTCAGTTGACCAGCCTCTACCAAGAGATGTGCTTGACTGATGACTCGAAAGTTCTGTTGCTGGGAGCACATTCATCAAGTGACTGCCACCGGTTTTCCACATCGGATCTCACACCAGCAGCTCGTGGGGCTTTAGAGAACTTGCCCGACGATAATTTCGACGCAGTGGTCGCTCAGGTCAATCGCCTCGCAGAACAAACTCTGCCGGTATGCGTGACGCGTAATCCTGCGAAAGAAGACGACACAAAGTCAGACACAAAGGACGGCAAGAATGCCTCCAAGAATACAAATAAAGATGCCGCGAACGGGAACTCCGCAGGCGACAGATCTGACAGCGGCGGTGCTACGACGATAGAAAACAGCCGGGAAACAGACGGACAAAACACGAGGGAGACACAGCGCACGGCAGCTCCGGAGGATCTGACCACGCCAGGCGTCTCATGCCGGGAAGTGAAGTAGGGCATGGCTATATTTCGCCGTAAGACCGAAGCAGCGCTGCTAATCCTTGCTGCTCTCGTTGTAATGGTGGCTCTCATCTCCCTGGAGATTTCCCAGGGCAACGAGCTCACCGGACACGTATTTTTACTGATCGGCGGCTTTGTCGGCATTTTCCTTATCGCGCATCTAGTGATTTCTTTTGTGGCACCGGACGCTGATCAGATCATGCTTCCCGCTGTCGCATTGCTCAACGGCATTGGCCTGGTGATGATTTATCGTCTGGACCTGGCCACTGGGTTTTCACTAGCGAATTCACAGATCATGTGGACCGTCATAGCTGTGGGCATGATGGTGACGGTGCTGATTTTCCTGCGGGACCATCGGAGCCTGGAAAACTACTCATATCTGCTGGGTCTATGCGGACTGATTCTCTCCGCCCTGCCCATCGTGTGGCCGAAGTCCGATCTTAATGCCGACGCAGCCGTATGGATCACCTTAGGACCCATCTCTATCCAGCCCGGCGAGTTCGCAAAGATCATGCTGCTGCTGTTCTTTGCCACATTGCTCGTCAACAAACGCAAACTGTTTACCGTGGCGGGCAAGAGCTTTTTGGGTCTACAATTCCCCCGTCTCCGCGACATGGGACCACTGTTCCTCGTCTGGGGTGTGGCTCTTGTCATTATGGCCCTACAAAACGACTTCGGTCCGGCGCTTTTGCTTTTCGGAACTGTTCTAGGCATGTTGTACATCGCAACGGGACGTGCGTCATGGCTAGTGCTAGGATTCGGTTTGGCCATCATCGGCGCCGTAGGCGTGTACCAAATTTCCGCGAAGATCCAAGACCGCGTCGCTAACTTTGTAGACCCGGTGGCAAACTTCCACGGCAACGGCTACCAGCTATCCCAGGCTTTGTTCGGCATGTCCTGGGGTGGAGTTACCGGTACCGGATTAGGCGAAGGCTACCCGGAAAACGTACCTGTCGCACATTCTGACTTCATCCTCGCAGCCATCGGTGAAGAACTAGGGCTCATTGGCCTGGCCGGCGTGCTACTGCTCTACGTGATCATCGCCTCTCGCGGCTTTAACACAGCAATGATGAACCGCGATTCCTACGGAAAGCTCGTAGCCGGGGGACTGTCATTGACCCTGGTAGTGCAAGTCTTCGTGGTCACCGGTGGTATTTCCCGTCTCCTGCCAATGACCGGTCTCACCACGCCATTTTTGGCTCATGGTGGATCTTCGCTGCTGGCCAACTACATACTGCTGGCCATTCTCCTGCGAATATCCCACTCATCACGCGCAGTCATGGAGGTCAGTGCTGGTGGTAATAAGTGGCGTCGCCATAAAAAGAAGGAAAAGGACACTGCGGCGCCTAACACCGAGGACGAGAATCCACACGTCAACAGAGGCCAGACCGGCCAGGGCTTCAGCGGCTATGGCGAACAGAGAGGAGTACAAGCATGAATCGCGCTATTCGCACAGTCACCATCTTCTCTTTCATCTTGATACTCATCCTTCTCGCCAACCTCACATACATCCAGGCTTTTCAAACCAACAGTCTGGCGCATAACCCGCTTAACTCACGCCAGTTCTTAGCGGCTAAGACCATCAAACGTGGACAGATCACCGCAGGCGGACAAATCCTCGCAGAATCGGCGCTCGGCGACCACGAGATGTACTACCGCGAATACCCCACCAACCCAGCAGCTTACGGCTCCGTGCTTGGTTATCTTTCGGATCGCTACGGTGCCTCTGGCCTAGAATCCAGCCAAAATGGCATCCTCACCGGCGATGATGATTCTCTATTCGCCTCACAGATTTGGGATCAACTGACCGGAAAGGAAAAACGCGGAGCAAACATCGAACTCACCCTCAAACCCAACGTCCAGCAAGTTGCCTACCAACAACTGGCCAACAATGGATACTCGGGATCTGTCGTGGCTATCAAACCATCCACAGGTGAAATTCTGGCAATGGCTTCCACGCCGAGCTTCGACCCTTCACAAATCGTCCAAAAGGACAGTGACGCCGCAGCGGCCGCTTTCACACAATATTCCCAGTCCGAGGGTTCCCCCCTGCTCAACCGCTCCACTCAGCAGACACAGCCCCCAGGATCCACATTTAAGGTGATCACCACCGCCGCTGCTTTGGAAAAGGGCGACGACGCTAATACTCCCGTGACCGGAGCAAATCAGATAACCCTGCCCGGAACAAACACCACCCTGGAGAACTACGGAGGTTCCTCTTGTGGCGGTGGAGGCACTGTGACCCTCCGCGAAGCATTCCGTCGCTCCTGCAATACTGCCTTTGCCGAACTATCCGTGAAGAACGGTATAGATATTTTCCGCAAGACCGCGGAAGATTTTGGTGTCGGTGACAACATCGATAGCCTGGGGCTCCCAGTCCAACCCTCACGGGTGGGTGATATCCCCGACAACGCAGCCCTTGCACAATCCGCTATCGGACAACGCGACGTGGCACTGACTCCATTACAGAACGCCATGATTGCAGCGACCGTCGCCAATGGTGGGGTACGAATGGAACCACACCTCATCTCTAAGGTGTCAGGTGCGGATCTCAAAACCCTGCGCACCATCCGCCCGAAAAAAGCCGGCACGGCCATCAGCAAGGACATAGCCAACCAACTCACCGACCTGATGAAAGATGCCGAGCTCTACGCACACGGCCAAAGCGACATCGCTTCTAAAACAGGCACCGCTGAGCACGGAGAAGATTCCCGCAATTCCGCACCACACGCCTGGTACATCGCATTTTCTCTCACCGGTGATGTTGCCGTGGCCGTACTCGTAGAAAACGGCGGTAACGTGGGCCAAGCCGCAACCGGTGGCTCAGTAGCGGCACCGATTGGCCGCGCAGTAATCAATGCGGCTGTACAGGAGCAGCAGTGACTCAACCAGACCGTACAGACATCGAAAGCATCCAACGCCTCCTCGGTGACCGCTACCAGCTGAGTTGGATCATCGGCCGAGGTGGCATGTCGACCGTGTGGCTTGCTTGGGATAAGGACAAGGAACGCGACGTCGCCGTCAAAATTCTCAAGCCGGAATACACAGAAAACGATGAATTCCGGAAGCGGTTCCGCAACGAAGCCGAAGCTTCAGAAGAATTCCACAGCGACAATGTCGTAGCCACCTATGACTACGGCGAAGTCCGCGGCGACAACGGCGCGATGTTCTGCTTCATCATCATGGAATACGTCCGCGGAGAATCACTAGCAGACGTGCTCTCCCGTGAATCCACCCTGCCGGAATCCCTCGCGCTTGATGTCACCACCCAGGTTGCCCGTGGCCTCCAAACCATCCACGAAGCAGGCATGGTTCACCGCGATATCAAACCAGGCAACCTTCTAATTACTCCTCAAGGAGTAGTGAAGATTACGGACTTCGGCATTGCCAAAGCCGCCGCAGCAGTACCCCTGACCCGCACCGGAATGGTCGTGGGCACCGCCCAATACGTCTCCCCCGAACAGGCGCAAGGCCAATCTGTCCAGGCCGCTTCAGATATTTACTCTCTCGGCGTCGTAACGTATGAGATGGTTGCCGGACACCGCCCATTCTCCGGAGACTCCACCATCTCCGTAGCGATCAAACACATTTCCGAAGCTCCACCGGCTCTACCCGACACGATCTCCGGGCCCATGCGGGAACTCATTGGTATTTGCCTGCGCAAGGACCCACACGCTCGCTTCGCAAATGGCGGGGAACTAGCTGCGGCTACTGAATATGTCCACCGAGGCCAGCGCCCACCGCAACCACATCGGGTACCAGTCAAAGACGTCGCTGTGCAACCCCGCACGGAACAGCTCCAAGCCGTGACACAAAATCCAACCACGGCCGTTCCCCCCGAACAAGGGCCGCAACTTTCCCCAGATACGGCATCATCACACTCCGCAATCGCTCCACCAGTTGTGGCTGGAGTAGGAGGTACCGCTACAACGAGCAGTGAAAACACACCAGCAGGGTCCCCGTCTCCACGAAACTCCGCGATGTCTGGAGATAACTCTGAGCCGCTCGGTACAACAACATCCTCCACCATCAACAACTCTGCGGCAAAACAAGCGCCAGGCGGTTCTCACACCCAGCGCGGTGTCCTCATCGGACTAGGGATTTTGGTACTCGTGGCGCTGGGCGTGGTTGGGTACATGGTGGCGTCGAGTAAAGATGACCACAAGCCAGATTCAGAGCAACCATCCGTGACCCAGGAGCACACCACCGGAGTCACCTCAACCCATTCTGAGCCCACAACTGAAGAACAAAAGACTCACACAAAGGAACCGGAAACCGACACCCGCCAATCAACATCAACCTCGGAGAAATCATCCGAACCCTCAAGCAGTTCCACTAAACCAACAAATTCCCAGCCAACGAGCGAGACGCCGACCAACCCAGGTATCGACGAACCGAACAACCCACCCACGGGGGCGCCGAAACCTATAGAAACACCCGGCAATGGGAACAACGGCGGAGCGCACTCAAACGCTAGCGATACCGCTGCACACAACCAGCCCGGCGCACCCAACACCCCCTCTGCAACGAGCGCTCCTGGGGAGATGATCACAGCCGAAGAATGATCCCCAGCGGCTGGTTGCGCAGAGGTCCGCTGGGCAGACACCCAACTACACTGCACCGCACAGCGAGCGCCCAACAACAATGCACCGCACAGCAGATGAAATGGTGATGGCGAGCTGCCTATGCCTAACCGAACGACCACAAGCTTGTGCAACACCAACAGGATTGCTCAGAGAGTGACTATTCTGTTAGACAGATAATCTCTATCTATTCGTACACAAGGAGTCAGACACGTGGACCGACGTGGCACAGTGCTTGGCGGACGCTACCGCCTCGACGCCAAAATCGGCACAGGCGGAATGTCCGATGTGTACGCAGCGACCGACGAACTACTCGGCCGCGATGTGGCTGTGAAGATCATGCGCGCGGACCTCGCGCGTGATGTCTCATTCCTGGAACGTTTCCGCCGCGAAGCACAGAACTCCGCCAAGTTGAACCACCCGAACATCGTGGCGGTTTACGATACCGGCGAAACACCAGAATCCGATGGATCCGTCCCGTACATCATCATGGAGCGCGTCCACGGAGACACCCTGCGTGACATCATCAATGAACACGGCAAACTCGGCCTCAACGATGCCGCAAAGGTGATGTCCGAAGTAGCTAATGCCCTTCACTTCAGCCATGAGGCGGGCATCATTCACCGCGATATCAAACCGGCAAACATCATGATCACCAACACGGGATCTGTGAAGGTGATGGACTTCGGCATCGCCCGTGCCCTCTCGGATTCCTCCGCCGCAATGACTCAAACAGCAGCGGTGATCGGTACAGCACAGTACCTCTCACCCGAGCAGGCGCGCGGCAAATCCGCTGATGCTCGCTCAGATATCTATGCCGCAGGCTGCGTATTCTACGAACTGGCCACTGGGCGCCCCCCATTCGAAGGCGAATCCCCTTTTTCTGTGGCGTTCCAGCATGTACAGGACGATCCGGTTCCACCAAGCTCGGTTCCGGGCATGCATCTGTCAAAGCGCGAAGCTCTGTCCATTGATTCGATCATTCTGGCTTCCATGGCCAAAAAACCGGGAAATCGGTATCATGACGCCTCCCAGATGGCCACTGACCTGCGCCGTCTCAGCGAGGATCAACTTCCCCTCGTTGCCCAGGAATACCTGAATCACAGCGAAAGTACATCTACATCAGTCATGCCCGCTGCTGGCGCTGGTGGTCTGGCCGGAGCCGCTGCAGGTTATGGCGCTGCTCACGCTGCCGAAGCGGAAGGAGCCACCGGACGCGACGAAGCACAGTACAGCTCCTCCGCCGACGGTTACCCCGGAGCTGGCAACACCTACGATAGCTACGGCGACAACTACGGCAGCGACTACGCCGATTACAACACCGCCGAAAACTACGGCGAGCACAATGGCGATGACAGCGACGAGGACTACTACGAGGATGACCAGAAACGTTCTCGCGTTGCTCCAGTCCTGTGGACGCTCGTGATTCTCGCAGCCCTGGGTGCGGGCGGTTTTGCCGTCTACAACTATGTATTGAAAGACCCCCACGGGTCAGAATCCACCAACGCCGATGTCAACGTGACTATTCCCAACGTGAAGAACCTGTCTCGCGCAGATGCGGAAAAGGCTCTGAGCAAAGCCGGGCTCCAATATGACGTCACGGAGCACACCCATGCCCAGATCCCTCGCGATACCGCCATCGGCACCGAACCTGAACCGGGTTCCACCGTTCCAAAAGGCACCCGTATCAAACTGGTCATCTCCAGTGGTAAGGAAATCACCGAGGTTCCTGACCTCACTGGCCTCACCACCGACGCCGCCCGCCAAGCCCTAGAGAAAGCTGGCCTGGAGCTCAACCCTCAGGTTCGTGAGGAGGCCAGCTCGGATACTCCCGCTGGGCAGATTCTTTCGCAGTCGCCTGATCAAGGATCCCAGGTTTCTAAGGGCACCCGTGTGACGATCACGGTATCCAGTGGGCCGGAGCTTGTCCGCGTACCAGTCGTGGTAGGCCAGGATGTGGATAATGCACGCTCAAATTTGGAATCAGCGGGGTTCCAAGTTCAAGTCAACGAAGTGGATTCCACAGAAGCCAAAGGTAAGGTTCTCGGACAGACTGGACAAGGTAAAGACCTGGAGAAGGGAAGTGTGGTTACCCTCCAAGTATCCAAGGGCAACCAGTTCGTAATGCCAAGCCTTCAGGGCAAGAAATACGACGACATCGTAAGACTGCTGCGCTCTGCTGGCTGGGAAGGCGATACCAGCGACATTCAACGCCGGGATATCCGTACTACGGACATCACCCGACAAGAAGAAGTCGCCCAACAGTCCGTCCGCGCTGGGGACAAAGCTGATAAGCATTCGTCTTTCACCATCGACGTCTACACCTTCAGCCTCCTGCCAGACCCCCTGTTGTAAGACAACCACTCACTGTAAACCCGGCAGAGTCTCCCCTCACCTCTGCCGGGTCACGCTCATTTTCCCGCGGTTCTCCCCTGGCATAATTGACCCCATTTATTCTCAACCAGCTTTTCTCAGAAAAAGATCTAGGTATTGAGCCGACCTTCCTCATGTGTTGACATACTACAAGCGCCTTAGAGCATCGCCGCCGTAGCAGAGATAGCTCCCGTCACCTCCAGCTGATCTTGCTCAAGCTTAGAAACCAATTCTTCATCCAACGGATGGCCCGCAACCGCCAACCAGTTAGCAATCATGCGGTGGCCATATTGTGTCATCACCGACTCTGGATGGAACTGCACAGAATGGATCGGCAACGATCTATGGCGCATCGCCATGATCATGCCGGAATCACTCCGCGCCGTCACAATCAAATCCTCCGGCAAAGAATGGGGATCCACCGTCAACGAATGATAACGAGTTACGCGAAAAGGGCTCGGCACACCAACCAACACACCCGTACCATCATGCTCAACTGGAGAAGTCTTACCGTGGAACAGCTCTTCCGCACGCACAACATCCCCCCCAAAGAACTTGCCAATCGCCTGATGGCCAAGACACACACCAAACAGCGGTGTGCCCAACTCAGCCGCCACCTCGATAACATCCATAGTCCGCCCAGCCTGCGTGGGTTCACCAGGTCCGGGAGAAATCAAAATGGCGTCGAAGGAAGAAAGAACAGCAACCAAATCATCGCGGCTCGAACCCAACTCCGGCGCATTATTACGCCAGACCATGCACGATTCCCCAGAAAAACCCAGCTGCCCCACGTACTGGACCAGGTTATAAACAAAACTGTCAAAATTATCGATGACAAGGATGCGCATAGAGATAGATTTTAGCGCTCCTTGAAGGCTGCTAGACTCCACGGTGTAACTTTCTTTGGGAGGTAACTTTCTTTGGGAACCCCAGGGATTCGACCCTCCCACTTCCAGACGCACGTTGGAAGGCAGTTGCTAACGCACACCAAGCGCAACAATCCCGAAAACGACGTACAAACGACGCACAATGTGCACCAACAGCATGAATCGTGGCGTCGAACACCAACTGCACCAGTAAGCAAACCAACAGCAACCATGAGGTTTCACCCAGATGCCAAAGTCTAAGGTCAATAACACCGACGACATTTACAGCAGCACCAATAGCAATGTCGATCGCCGTAGTCCGGTGAAGCTCAATGCAACCGCTACCCCGCGCTGGTACATCATTGTCATGCTTGGGCTGATGCTCCTTGGCCTCGCATGGCTGGTGGTGAACTACATCGCAGGCCCTTCAATTCCATTCATGGTGACTCTCGGGGCATGGAACTACCTGATCGGCTTCGGCCTGTTCATCGCCGGCCTTCTGATGACGATGGGCTGGAAATAGTACCGGTGATCTGAAGGCACCAGGCTGGAACCAGCACCCGCGACCCGGAGACGACTCGTAGACAATCGGCCTCTCAATGCTGGCAACGCATAAACAATGAAAGCCTACGTGGGCAAACAGCTCCGATCAATATCTACGACAGTAGCCGACCCCCGAGGAATGCCTATACGGTAGATCGTTCCGATCCATGCCTACGCCGGCAACCAGTCCTGATCGCCACACTGTTTCCATGCTTTCCCCGCGGCCGTCCAGTTCCAGTCATTCATGAACGGCCGTGGGTGTTCCTCCAGCCATGTCAGACGCTGCCCAATGCTTTCGATAGCGCTGCCATCTCTGAAGCTATGCCGATCCACCCGAACAACTTCGTAACCCAACGCTATGATCTGGCGTTCACGCTCCCGCTCACGAAGAATCGATACCCTCGCCGCCTCCTGAGCCAATGGAGCGATCTCGGACGTAGCATTTAACCACTCATTACTCGTGATCTCTGACGATGCCATAACTTTCGAGTCTTGCGCGAGCAATCCGGTATGTTTGGCCACCCCGTCGTACTCAACAACTAGGCCACACGGAAACAGAAAATCAACGCGCCCAACGAACCTTCCATCGCGCCGACGAATCACAACCTGCTGGAAAGGCGGTGGAAAACCAGCTTCCCACATAGCTAACTTGAGCTCAGTTTCCCGTGGACTTTCCGACCAGGGAGTGATGAGGTTAAAAGCCTCTTTGGCAACGACATTCCCCGCACGGCTGGCAAAGGCAGGCATTAGTTTTTCTGGCAGAAACTCCCGCCAGCTGATTACCCCTCGATTGAGCGCATCCTCTGCCGCAATACACGCGCGAGCCAAACCTTTGTCCCTGGCATGCCACATTGCAAGCTGAGTCACTACATCGGGAATACTCGCCGTTAGTATTTCGCCATACTCTGTTTGCACCGTCACCGCTCGTTCCCATACTCCGGTACTGACGTGGCGAAAAACCACGTGTGGTGAATACTCGAACGGGTGTCTGGTGATACGGCCATGGCGCGTCTTCGCAGCACAATCGATTCGACCAAGTTCTACCGAAGGAATTCCCTGTTCATGATGGGCTGGCGGCCACGGCTCAGCAAGCATGTGCAACAGCGCCGCAGATCTTCCCACAACAATAGCTTTACGAGCTCCCGCCACCTGAGAGGCGATGATCTGCCTCTGGCCAGACTGTGACGTTACTTGTTGGTAGTCATGTAGGGTCACAAAGACTCCGGGAGCTAGGCGTACCAAGTTGCCTTTCTTAAATTCGCGGTATAGCCACGACCGTTGCTTGGTATCAAGCTCGGCCGATACCAGGAAACAACTATCTCCGTCTAACTTCCCCCACATTGCGCAGCTCCCCTTTACTGCAGTTCATCCGTCTTCTCCTTTTGGGCTGGGTGGCCAGTCACTGGGTCTAGATACATAGGCTCTGGATGTATAGCCTGGTTCACCTGACTAGCTCTCTAGCGAGACTCTCTTATTTACCTCCCAACCGGTGTTCTATTTGACGCCTGAACCTACATAAACGTTCACACATTGCCGTAGATTTCTCCCAAGCTATTCCGGATCTGCCTCCTCTGAAAGCACTCGGATACAAACAAAATTGCCAGCAGCGTCTGGGGAATTGCCTACGCACACTACCCATTGGGTGCCTAGGCAAATGGATGCCTATGAAAGCAGTTATAAAACCCCCGGGACCAGTGCATTCTATAGCTTTCCTCTTATAGCTTTGACCGTACAATCCGCAAAAATCTCCCCACAAAATGGAATTTGCAAGGCTCGACCTGCGGTTTAATCACGCCATACTCCACCTGTGGGGAGTTTTTTACGTTATGCACCTATGACTGACGAAAAACCGGGCCATCAGGGAGTAGAACAGAGGCTCTTTTCAGATAAGCAGCCCCTCCACTCCAAGACTCACCAAAATGCACCCCATCACCCAAAGCCTGCCTGACCACCGCACCAGAGGTACACTCCAGCAACACCGAAAGATATACGGGAAAGCTTCCAAAAATGTGCCAAGGATCAGCCACTATATGAAAGAAATGGTTGTGACCCCGTTGAACCCAACCCACAAGGCCAAGGCCGTCAGGGTGAGAGCGACAATCCACACCGGCAGCACTCCAGGTGTCAGCCCCGCACCCGGCTGTCCACCGGCAGCACCCCCCGCACCCGGCAACACCCCAGTCTGAGACGCTAAACGACGACCAATATGGCGATCACTACGCTCAGCAATTGCGTGCTCATCTCGAGAGTTGTGCCTCAAATAGCTGATCCTCAGTACAGCGGAGACAAAAGCCCCTGCGACGGCTCCTCCAATATGCGCCCACGCGGATACGTTCTCCGTGGTGAACGTATAACCAAAGTTGATGAGGATCAGTGCGAACGGTGCCACCAAGTCTTGCTGTCGCAAGTGCGCTAGACCTAACAACATCACGCAGAATGCAAATCCGACAGTCGAAGCGCCTCCCATCGCTGAGTAGGGTTCCATGAACATGCAAAACATTGCTCCTCCGCTGACCCCAGCCACCATCGATCCTGCTATTACCCAGGATCCATAGAAGCGTTCTAGCTCTCGGCCAATCAAGAAAACCAAGAGCATGTTAAATAACAAGTGCGTCAGGCTGAGATGCACTAGTGCAGAGGTAAAAACCCGCCACCATTGGCCATAAGCAGTCACCCGCCCAGGGTCCAAAAGCAAAAACCAACCCCAATCACCTGGCTGTCGGATGGAGTTGGTCAAGCGACCAGTGCGCAGTACTGTCAGCGCGAAAACCGCGTAACATGCTGCCACATACGTTGTAACTACCGGAGCTCCCGATGAAATCGGGGGAAAATCACTCCTGGATCTCAATGGATTCGATGACTACGTCATCGTTTGGGCGATCCATGCGATCGGTGGCTACGCGGGAGATCTTGGCAACAACCTTCTGCGATTCAGGGTCAGTGACCTCACCAAAAATGGTATGGCGATTATTGAGGTGCGGCGTAGCAGTCACTGTAATGAAGAATTGGGAGCCGTTAGTTCCTGGACCAGCGTTTGCCATGGCGAGCAAAAACGGACGGTCGAATTGCAGCTCTGGGTGGAATTCGTCGCCGAACTGGTAACCCGGGCCTCCACGGCCTGTACCAGTTGGATCTCCGCCCTGAATCATGAATCCGTCGATGATTCGGTGGAAAATCACCCCGTCATAGAACGGACCTTCGTTCGAACCAGAGGCATTTGGCTGGCTGTATTCCTTGGTGCCCTGAGCTAGGCCGATGAAGTTGGCTACGGTCTCAGGAGCGTGGTTTCCAAAGAGATCTACGGAAATGTCGCCGTAGTTTGTGTGGAAAATAGCGGTTGCAGTCTTTTTAGTCACGCCGACGATTGTACGTGGTTGTTAACTCTCATGCTCGCAAAACCCGGTACATGCTTGCTGATCTACCTCTACGTAGGTCTCGGCAGGCGTCCATTTGACCTTCATGCAGGCAGGACTCTTCACGCAGGACTCTTTATGCCTCTTGTACATGTCTCTTGTCCCGACTGTTTCTCTGAAATACCCCGACGCATTTTTCCCGCCGCTAAAGAAGTCGCCATCGCATACGCGAGTAAAACTGCGGCACGAACAGATCGACTCGCCAGACACTGTCAACTATCTGCCTAAGACCCCTGTTCCGCCGGCCTTTGGAGACCCTTATTCCAGGCCTTTGACTATCCTTTGGATGGGATCCGTAACGCCTCGTTTGGGCACACACTCAAGAGACTCCCTCCCACACGCTCCCAATAGACTCCCCTCCCACACGCTCCCAATAGACTCCCCTCCCACACGCTCCCCGCCTTTTCATTCCAACGCAATCTTGGACTTGAACTGGAGATATCAGTATTCACGCTCGCGCGTCTCATCATTTGCATAGGATGGAGTGCGACCTATCAAGGCCATCCAGGCGACCTATGCAGGAATGAAGATCGTGAACATCGCGAGCGCAGGTACACACATCGCGTACACAGATGTGAACCCCACATACGGTGGAGTACTCATCGCGAACACAGGTGCGCACCTCACGTATGGTGGTGCGGCCATCACACACGGAGGCACGAACGTCACCAACGCGGATGCGGACATCACATTCGAGCTTGCACCAAGCCTGCATAAGAAATTATCTGGACAAATACGACAAACTCAGAAGCGACCAATAGAAGGAGTTCGTGTTTCATGGACACCGCCAGCTTAAAGCTCGTGCTAAATGGCGCACGGCAGACCAAAGGTCTGCTTAACAAGTACAAGCAAAACCGCGAGCGTAAGAATTTTGATGCGGTTGATGCCCTGCGCCGTGGCATGATGACTGAGGATGAACGCGACGCACTGCTCGCGAACTCCCCAGCGCACATCCGTGCTGTCGCCGAGTACATGCGCAAACAGGATGGTGCTGCAAAAGCCCTGGATAAGGCACGTACTCTAGCGCTCGCCTACGAGCAAAACCACGACAACGGCCTAGCCTCTTCCGAGACCGCCGGGAATTCCCGAAGCAATAGATCAGCAGGTGATGGAACTGCAGCTCATCAGGATAAACCTGCTGTGAACGAAACCGAAGGCGCCCGGAGTGATAACAACAAAGCAGCCCGGGGCGCTTCTGCACGACCAGTAATTAAACTCGCTGCAGCAAAGACTGCAGCAGCACAGCTGAAGAAGGAGAAGCGTGTGAACAAGAATCGCAATCTGTCCGCCACTGTCAAGGGCTTCCGTAAGCGTGCAGCCGCTGCCGCTGCTGAAGCTCAAGATCAAGCAGCCGATTTCACTTCTAAGGCTACAAGCCTGGTCTCTGAAAAAACTGGCGTGGACAAAAAGGAGCTGAAAAAGCGGACGGCAAAACTCCGTAAGAAAGCTCTAAAGAACACAAAGTCTCAGCGCAAGGCATTGGCTAAGAATCGCAAGGCTGCCGCTAAGCAGGGCGCAGCGTTTGCCGCCGCAGCTTCTCAGGCTCTAGATGCGGCGAAGCAGCGTGGCGTCGAATTGGAAAAGGACGTGAGCAACCGCGCAGCGGAAGCTGAGAAGAACCTTCAACAGCGTGCAGCAGAGGCCAAAAAGCGTTCTGCTCAGGCCCAGAAGCAGGCTGCCAAGGAGGCTAAGAAGAATAAGAAGGCTTTCCTGAAGAATAAGAAGAAGTTCAACAAGGATCTGGACAAGCGCAAAGCCAAGGCAGCGAAAAAGGCTGATAAGGTTTTGGCACAAAAGGGGTTGAAGAAGCAGAAGAAGTCCAACAAGTTCGGCATTTTTGCTCTGCTTCTGACACTGGCTGCAAGCGCGGCTGCTGCTTATAAGTTCCTGATTGCTAAAAAGGACGTCCCTGCATCCGCCCCTAAGGTTCAGGATTTCACACCTTCTGCCACCGGTGCAGCTGCCAAGGCTAAGGCCACTGACGCGATCAAAGCCCAGGACATGGAAGCCGCTGCAGAAAAAGCAGTCGTCAGCGAACCAGAAGTTGTCAATGAACCCGAGTCCATAAAGCCAGCAACCCCGGCAGCTCACGCAGACGAGGCAGATTCTGTCGACTCTGAGTCCACTAAGACTTCTGAGTCCACTAAGACTGCAGAAGACAACAGCACCAAGGAAGAAAAGAAGGCGGCACCAAAGCCTTCCCAGATGCCGGGAGCCCCTGGAGTTCCTTCCGCCCCTGGGGCACCAGCCGCCCCGACTGTGCATCACGCGCAGGGCAAGGAAGCTGAAACCACTGATTCCGAGGCTGTTGCTGAGCACGATGCCGAAAGCGAGTTCCCTAATTTCACTGAGAATCAGGAGGATGACGGCGAGGGCGGCCGTCACCGCCTCTAAGCCCTAGCTTGGGCTGTTCTGGCTCTGTTTTTATTCGTGTCCTCATCATGCCCTCGGTTTGCCCACGCTCGTTTCAGAGCGTGGGCTTCGTTGTCCCGCGCCCGCGTTATGATCTGTGCATGATTCCGCGTCTCCGTCCGATTCGCCGCTCGGCTAATCTCAGTGCAGAGTGGGTCTCCGCATCGGGATCGCTCGTTCCTTGCCTGGTTGAGGCTCTCTTCCCCGACGCCACCCATATCGTTGTTCTGGATTCCTCTTTAACCACGAGCAGTTCATATGAACAAACGCAATCGATCATCGTGCCAGGCGGGAAACATGCCGGACCTTTGGGTTTTTCTTTAACGCATTCTATTTCCGGGGGCGATGCATGCAGCGTTCAGACAATGAACAGTAGAGACCAGTATGAGGTTACTGGCGAGGGTTTTGTTGCACAGAAGGTGCGCCAGCAAATTGAGGTTGTTCGTTCTGGACGGGGTGGGTTTTATGATGTGCTCCGCGCAGGACTGACCTGCGATGTTGAGCGCACGCAAGCCGAGCTGAGCGCAGAACCTGCACTAACCGAGCGCACAGAATTCTCCTTGGGGTGGATCGGCGCTTTCGGCTATGAGTTGAAACATCACTCGGACTGGGTGCAGCACTCACCAACAGCGGTCGCAGAGCCTTACCGCAGCAAATACCCAGACGCTGCGTTGCTGTGGGCTGACCGCGCCGTCATCGTAGATCATGACACGCAAAAAATCACCCTCCTCGCCTTAGCTTGTGCGGCACCCGAGATGAGGGGCAGTCGGGGTTACACCATGCCAGGGTCGGGTACGTTACTCGAGCACATTAACGCAACTCAACACGAATGGGTCACTGATTCGCTGCGCATAGTGAACTCGCTGGGTAACCGGGAAAGCGATCTCCCAGTACAACGCGCGAAGCGGTCATCAGTACAGAACACCAGCGTTCCCGAAACACCGCACACAAACAGCACAGAAGCAGCAGAAAGTGCGGGAACACCAGACGTAAGCAGTCCCACAACTGCAGCAACCGAAAAGGCCACTGCTCTCAATTTTTCTTTCGACCAGGATCATGAAGGCTACATTGCTAGCATTCAACGAGCGCAGCGCTTCATCTCAGCTGGGCACACCTATGAAGTGTGTCTGACGAATACTGCTGAGGGGCCAGCACTATCCGATCCTTGGCGGGCATATCTTTCTTTACGCACCGTGAGCCCCGTTCCCTATGGCTCTTATCTGCGGTTTGGTGATCTCCACGTTTTATCGGCAAGCCCGGAACGTTTTCTTTCAGTGAGCGCGGAGGGCCGCGTGTCTGCCAAACCAATCAAAGGGACACGCCCTCGTTCGGGCAACCGTGCAGATGATGAGATGTGGCGTCGGGAACTGAGGAATAGCGACAAGGATCGCGCCGAAAACTTGATGATCGTCGACCTACTCCGTAACGATCTATCGATGGTTGCGGAAATCGGAAGTGTAGCGGTGACCACGTTATTTGGGCTTGAGTCTTATAGCCACGTGCACCAATTGGTGAGCACCATTGAGGCTCAACTAGCGGCAGGCAAGACTGCAGTGGATGTTCTGGAAATCGCATTTCCAGGGGGCTCGATGACGGGAGCACCGAAAACCAGGACGATGGAGCTGCTTGAATCTTTGGAACGACGCGCCCGCGGCCTGTATTCAGGCGCAATCGGCTGGCTTGGGCTCGACGGTGCAGCTGACTTATCGATAACTATCCGCACCCTGGTGACAGATAAGCAATCAACTACCTTCGGTGTGGGAGGAGCGATTGTCGCAGACTCAGATCCTGAAGCGGAATGGCAAGAAATCCTGGTAAAAGCCAGTGCACTACTCGAGGCTTTAGAGGCACAACTCGGCGATGTAACTTAACAGAGCGGGGTTCATGACTCAGCAGCGTGGGAGTTTCATGAACGGGGTCTGCAGAATTACTGAAAATCGTTTTAAAATTCATGTCGGATTGCGAACATAACCTCGTTTCTCTGTCCGGATTCCAAGTAGGGTGGAAAGCGTCGGAAGATGCTACTGTGAATTGATAGGACTTTGCATCCACAGCTAAAAGACTAATTAGCTTTACCTATCCGAGAAGACTGAGACGATTGAGGAAGGTTTTCACACATGTCTGATGTTGATCAGAGCAAAAATGTCCCTGCTGGTGATACCCAACCAGAACAGGGAGGCTGCCCATTCGGCCACGGTGCCGCAGCCACCCCTCCTACCGCCGGTGATCAGAACCAGCGCTGGTTCCCAGAGCGGCTGAACCTTGACTTGCTGGCCTGGAATTCCCCAGAGCGCAACCCTTATGGCGCTGACTTCGACTACCACGCTGCGTTCGAATCCCTCGACCTGGACGCAGTCAAGGCAGACATCACCGCTGCCATGAAGGATTCCAAAGAGTGGTATCCAGCAGACTTCGGCACGTACGGCGGCGCTTACATTCGCATGGCCTGGCACGCTGCAGGTACGTACCGCGTACAGGATGGCCGCGGTGGTGCTTCCACCGGTCAGCAGCGCTTCGCGCCTCTCAACTCCTGGCCAGATAACGTCCTGCTGGATCGCGCCCGTCGCACCCTGTGGCCAGTGAAGAAAAAGTACGGCAAGAACCTATCCTGGGCCGACCTTATCGTTCTCGCAGGTAACGTAGCCCTGGAGGACATGGGTCTTAAGACCTTCGGGTTCTCCGGTGGCCGCGTCGATGCGTGGGAGCCAGAGGAAGTTTACTGGGGACCTGAAACCACCTGGTTGGCTAATGAGCGCTACTCCGGCGAGCGGGAGCTGGATAACCCGCTCGCGGCAGTGCAGATGGGTCTGATCTACGTCAACCCAGAGGGCCCAGACGGAAACCCAGATCCTAAGGCGTCCGCAATTGACATCCGCGAGACCTTCAAGCGCATGGGTATGAACGATGAGGAAACCGTTGCGCTGATCGCCGGTGGTCACACCTTCGGTAAGACCCACGGCGCATCTACCCCTGACCAGATCACCGACTCCCCTGAAGAGTCGCCACTGGAAGATCAGGGCATCGGCTGGCGTGGACCAACAGGTAACGACACCCTCGGTGGTGGCCCAGAAGTGACCTGGACCTACCACCCAACCCGTTGGGACAACGAATTCTTCCACATCCTCTTCGCCTACGAATGGGAACTCATGGAATCCCCAGCAGGCGCCAAGCAGTGGCGTCCGGTCAACGGCGGCGGCTCCGACATGGTTCCAATGGCTCAAGGTAACGAGCGCCGTGAGCCTCGCATGCTGACCTCCGACCTCGCACTACGCGTTGACCCGGTATATGAGAAGATTTCTCGCCGCTTCAAGGATGACTTTGACGCATTCGCTGAGGCTTTCTCCCGCGCATGGTTTAAGCTGATCCACCGCGACCTTGGCCCCAAGTCCCGTTACGTAGGCAAGGAAGCACCTACGGAGGATCTGCTCTGGCAGAATCCAGTCCCGGCACCTGAGCATGTGGTGACCGATTCCGAGATTTCCACCCTGAAGTCCGCTATCGCTGATTCTGGCCTGTCTGTCGGCGAGCTCGTATCCACTGCCTGGGCATCCGCTTCCACCTACCGCACCTCTGACTTCCGTGGTGGTGCCAATGGTGCGCGCATCGCACTGGCTCCACAGAAGGATTGGGAAGTTAACAACCCAACTCAGCTAGCCAAGGTGCTGGACAAGCTAAACGAGATCAAGTCCTCCACGGGCATCAACGTATCCCTGGCCGACCTCATCGTGCTGGCCGGTGGCGTAGGCATCGAGTTGGCTGCTAAGGCTGCCGGTAAGGATCTGAACGTTCCGTTTACCCCTGGTCGTGGCGATGCCACCCAGGAGTGGACTGATGAAGAGTCCTTCTCCTACCTCGAGCCATGGGCAGATGGCTTCCGCAACTACGATGCCGGGAAGCACTCCCTACCTGCCGAGCACCTGCTGATCGACCGCGCAAACCTCCTGGGACTGACTGCCCCAGAAATGACCGTTTTGGTGGCTGGTTTGCGTGTGCTGGACACGAACTGGGATGGCTCTCAGGATGGTGTCCTGACTGATCGCCCAGGGGTATTGACCAATGATTACCTGGTTAATCTGCTGGACATCGACAATGTATGGGAGAAGGCCGACGAAAAGGGCACCCGTTACAACGGTTCTAACCCTATCTCCGGTAAAACCTTCACCGGCACCCGTGCTGACCTAGTCTTCGGTTCTTCCTCTGAACTGCGCGCCGTCGCTGAGGCCTATGCCGCTGACGACGCAAGCGACAAGTTCGTCGAAGACTTCGTGGCAGCCTGGGTAAAGGTCATGGAGGCAGACCGCTTCGACCTGCACCGCTAAGGTACCGCTCGCTGTAAACGTTGGTTGGTGTGCGTCGTAGCTTGACGCCACCACTGACCCACAGCACCGTACAGAACTTCCGCTGTTGTCAGCGCCAGGCAGCATCACCACGCTGTAATCGTCAGACAGCGCCGTGAAGACACACCACGCTGTAAGGTCAAAGCACAGTAGGCCACCCACAACCCCACGGTTTTCCTCTCGGAGACCGTGGGGATTCTCATGTATTCACCCGTTGAATTCCACGTCGTGGAGATTGCTACCATCAGACACCATGGGTCACCGCATTGGTTTTGATAGTGCCAAGTATGTTGAATTACAATCACGACACATCACGGGACGCCGTGAACAGCTGGGTGGAAAACTCTACCTAGAGATGGGGGGCAAGCTTTTCGATGACTTCCATGCCTCACGCGTATTACCGGGATTTACACCGGATAACAAAGTTGCGATGCTGGATCACATCCGGGATGAAGTCGAGGTTCTCATTTGCATCAACGCCAAAGATCTCGAACGTCAAAAAATCCGTGCTGACCTGGGCATCACCTATGGAGACGATGTCTTACGCCTCGTGGATGTGTTCCGTGATCGCGGCTTCCTTGTGGAACATGTCGTCGTCACGCAATTCGAGGAAGATGACCGGCAAGCCGGCGCATTCATCCAGCGCCTCGAACGCTTAGGTATCAAGGTTGCCCGTCATCGGGTGATCCCCGGCTATCCATCTAATTTGGATCTCATCGTGTCAGAAGACGGCCTTGGCCGTAACGAGTACGCACCCACGACCCGTGATCTCATCGTAGTCACAGCCCCGGGGCCGGGCTCAGGGAAATTAGCTACCTGTTTGTCCCAGATCTACCACGAGCATCAGCGTGGCATTCACGCTGGTTACGCGAAATTCGAGACCTTCCCCGTGTGGAATCTGCCGCTTGAGCATCCGGTGAACTTGGCCTATGAGGCTGCGACCATCGACCTCAATGACGCAAACGTTATCGACCATTTTCACCTCACCGCCTACGGCGAGTCCACGGTGAACTACAACCGCGATGTAGAAGCTTTTCCGCTGTTAAAGACCCTGTTAGAACGCCTCACGGGTGAGACACCGTACCAATCTCCGACCGACATGGGTGTGAACATGGCCGGACTATGCATCACGGATGATGAGGTCTGTCGCGAAGCATCTAAGCAGGAAATTATCCGCCGCTACTTTAAAGCACTCGTCGAAGAAGCCCGGGAAGGTCTCGATTCCACCCAGTCAGAGCGGGCTGCCGTAGTTATGGCGAAGGCAGGTATCTCCGCTGATCAGCGGACGGTGGTGGCACCAGCTCGTGGCGTCGAGGAAAGAACACAGCAGCCTGGCGCGGCTCTGGAGCTGCCAGATGGAACGATTGTCACGGGGAGCACAAGCGACCTGCTGGGATGCTCAGCGGCAATGCTGCTCAATGCCCTCAAGCACCTTGCGCAAATACCAGACGAGGTGCACCTGCTCTCTCCAGGTTCTATTGCGCCGATTCAGACGCTGAAAACCAAGCACCTGGGCAGCCGCAACCCTCGCCTTCATACCGATGAAGTTCTGATTGCGTTGAGCGTTTCTGCGGAAACAAACCCCGAAGCCGCTAAAGCTTTGGCCGAACTGAAAAATCTCTGCGGCTGCGACGCCCACGTCACCACCATCCTCGGTTCGGTTGACGAACGCGTGTTTCACAGCTTAGGTGTGCTTATCACTGCAGATCCCAAGTTCCAACGCAAACGTCTCTATCGAAGGTAGAAATACCGCTCCCGTCACCCGATCGCAGTGAGACTTGAAAACTACCGGAACGACGTCCTCCCACTCCAGTTGTCAGAATATTGCATTAACTATGGGAACCTATCTGGGCAAGTTCTAGAAGATGATTAGTAGCGGCGTCAATCATGGCGGCATCCGCACTCTGGGTGGCCAAGGTTTGCCCAACCAAGAATATAGCGCCGACAATTGCAACGATGCTCACACGTAAACGCTGGGCGTCTGGGTAGTCCGCAATGTTGGCATCATCATTGGGAGACGGAAAAGATATCGCCAGCATGTCATTCATTGATACTGGCTCTTCAAAAAGTCCAATTTCACACAAAATTTCTGCCAATGGTTGATACACCCCTTTTACCATCGCAGCCACAGTGACTCCCCATTTGGAATCCGGGCGAGTAATTTCGCTGAAAATTGTATGTACAGCTGCATGATTGCGAACTGTCAAAGTCAATACTTCGCGAATAACTCCCTCCAAGGCTTCTCGTCCACGCAATCCCCCACGAGCCTCTGCCATGGACAGTGCCAGTACATCGACCAATGTGGCAAGCACATGCATGATCAATTTATCGCGGGAACCAAAGGTGTAAAACACTGCTCCTTTAGATACTCGAGCTTGTGTCGCAATTGCGTCGATGGGTGCGGCGTGAACACCTTGGCTCAACACCAGGTTGACAGCTGCTAGAGTAATGCGCTCTTTTGTATCGAATTCATCTCCATCTAGGGCGTCCAGCAAAATTTGGCGGCGATCCTCCGCTGTGCCTTCAATGCACGATCCGCCGATAGTGACTATCAAGTCAGTCACCCGTGGCGTTTCGGTGGCGGTGCGAAGGTAAGTATCCGTTGTCATTTTTCAATCACCTTAAACTACAACGATCCAGCATTTTTGCCTTTCTCAACTACAGCGCCTACCTACGCTTGTTTAAGCCGTGGGGATGACCGGGCGCAGTTGCCTCATAGTGAATACCTTGCGTTGGCTTGCGCCAAACATGCTCAACGCAATGCATACAACTAATCCGATGCCAAGATAGGACAGCGCAGACCAATAGTCCGAACCTATTGCTCCAATCATTGCCTCTCTCAGGCCTTGAACAACATGGTAGAAGGGCAACACGGGGCCAATGGACCTTAAACCTTCCGGCAAAGTTTGCAGAGGATAGGTTCCGCCTGCAGAACCCAAGTTCACGAGCAAGAAGATGATGGAAAGTAAGCGACCCGGCGCGTTACCCAACCAAATGGCAAACATTTGTTGCAAAGCTGTAAACATCCACCCCGCTAGTAGCAAAATGCCAAAAGCGGGAATCCACCTATTGACGGGCAGGTGGAACACAAGTGCCGCCACAGTGACAAGCAGAACCGCCTGCACACTGGAAAGCAGCAAACCTGGTGCCAGGCTATGCATGAGTGCTCGGAATGCACTCACGCGAGCGACAAGCGCACGACGAGATAATGGGCGTAGAGCCTGCCACGTGAAGATCGCCCCAATAAATAATGCCAACGCTGCAAAATACGGTGCCATCCCCTCACCGTTATTCTTTTGTTGATAGATCCAGTTTTCGTTGACACCCACTGGGTTAACAATGACACTGCCGTTATTCTGCGCTTGTTCAGGGTTATAACGAGGGATTTGACCAGATGCATCGTTGAGGCCATGGCTAAGTTCGCTAGTGCCTGCGGCCAACTTTCCAGTGCCATCTACTAGTTGTGTACTGATACCATCAGCGAGCTTACTTACTCCGGGAACGAGTTGATCGTTAATGCCATCAGACAGTTTTTGAGCTCCTGGGGCTAACGATGTGGTCACCGATGTTTGCAGCTGTTCAGTTCCTGGAAGCAGCTGTTGGTTGATGCCATTACTCAGTTTCTCAGCGCCTGCTGCTGTTTGAGCGGCTCCTGCATTCAGCTTCTCCACTCCGTCTACCAGTTCTCGGACCTGTGGGATTGACATCGCTACTGGACTTTCCCGTAAAGCCGCGACAGAACCATTCAGTTGCTCCATGCCCGTAGCTAATTGGCGGTTTCCATCGGCCAATTTCGACGCACCTGGTGCAAGCTCATCCCGCACGGAGCTATTAAGTCGTGTCACACCTGGAACCAGCTGGTTATTAATTCCATCTGACAGCTCTTTTGCGCCGGGAGCTAGCTGATTTTGCACACTATCTTTAAGCTTATTAGCTCCCGGAGCTAACTCGTCTCGCACAGAGGTATTGAGTTTCTGTGCCCCATCGTTGATTTGGCCAGATCCATTGGCAGCCTTGTCTACGCCTTCAGATATCTGATCGATGGAACCGAACAGCTTATCAGCTGCTTGAGCCCCGATTGACGAAGAAACAGATTCACGCAGATTCTGAACGATTCTTTCCACAATTTGCCGAGCTGTAGAACCGCTTGCATCGTTATAGTTGACTTCCAATAGACCACGGCGCGGTGTGTCCGTTCCAATCGAGGTTACGGCACGAGAAAAATCCTCGGGAATGGTTACGGTAACAAAGTACTTACCATCAGTGAGCCCTTTGCTTGCCTCCTCCTCATCCACAAATCGCCAATCCACACGGTCATTGTTGTGCAGATTATCGACAATCTTTTGTCCCGCATTAAGGTTCTCGTGGTCAGGAGTTTCTGCCCCCTGGTCTTCATTCACCACCGCCACTGGCATGTTGTTAACGTTGTCAACGGGGTTCCACATAGACCACAGAAATATGCCACCGTAGAAAAGAGGGATGAGCAGGACTACGCCAAGCATCGCCGGGAAAGCACGAAAGCGTCTTATCTCACTGTTTCCATGCCACAGTCTGCTTGTTTTTCCGCGTGCAAATTTCCTATGCGAGCTCATTGACTAATCCTCCGTTTCCTTCTCGTCCACTTTGTTCGGATCCTCGTTATAGATTGGGTAGTTTTCTTCTTCCTGGTTATAAGGGCGCTGGGTGGTGGTCCGATCAACCCAATCCGGCATGGTTTCTGTATTGGTAGTCGACGCCACCACTGTTACTCCAGATTCTTGTATTCGCCCAAGCATTTCCCAGGCTTCGCGTTGGTCTTCTGGGTTCGAGAGTTGATCAACGTTATCCACAAGCAGTATCCGCGGGTCATCCAACAACGCGAGAGTGATGCGCATGGCAAACTCTTCATATGCACTAAGGTTACGTACCCATGTTTGGGGATCCACTCGCGGAATTGTCAGTGCGCGAATAGTTTGAATTCGGGGAGCATTCCACGTTTCAGCACGGTGCAGCAAGGGAGAGATGAGCCCTAAACGCTCGTTGACAATCTCTCCCACTCCAGTGGATATATCCAGGTCATCGATGTCACGGAAACCGGCGATCGCGCTGATACGTTGCACTGCGCGTAGTTTGCCAAATATTCGAGCTGATCGCCCTGGTTTGATGCGGTTTCCGTCAACGATGAGTTCGCCACCGGAGTATTGCATACGGCCTGCTAAAACGAGAAGCAAGGAAGTGCGTCCAGACCCCTGTGGTCCTACAAGGGCGTGGGTACTGCCTTCCTTTATGGCGAGGTCTACATCACTAAAAACGATGCCCTGTTTTGTTTTTAGCTGTAGGTCTCGAGCGGAAATAATGTCTGCACAGTCCGAACGACTAACGCTTGCAGTATTAGCGGCAGTCATCCCTTCGGTGGGGTCCAGGGCCTTTGTTTCTGCTTCAGCCCACTTGTTGGCAGCCCTTTCTTCGGCTGCGGAGTCTGTTGATTGCACGGCTTCATAGTAAACTGACTGACTGGTCAGTCACAACCGCTGCTCGTGATTCTCAGTCTTTTCCAAGCTTTTGCCACCACACACTTCTGCGACCGAAGTCACTACACTCAGCAAGGCGCAATGAGAAAACCTATCCCTGCGATGTAATAGGCTTGAGCAATGTCGAGCGGCACTAATTATTCACGCCAGATTCCTCTCACACTGTGGCACAAGCGTCTCATCGCTGCGCTTTCCACAGTGCTCTTTGCGTGGACTTTTCTCAAACCCCAGGGTGTTCGCTACATGCTGGATGCCAACGTCTACCGACTCGGTGCTCAACGTGTCATTGATGGCCTACCTCTCTATAACGGCCATTTTCACATCATCGATGACATCAGTCTCCCTTTTACTTATCCTCCTATATCGGCCCTCCTCTTTTTGCCGCTCACGGTATTCGGCAATACCGGCACATCTATCGCGGTGACCTTCGTCAATCTCGTATTACTTATTACTATTGTGTGGATACTTCTCCACTATGTCGCGTGTCTAGATCACTCATCATCAATCTGGTTGGCTGTGGGGCTATCAGCCATACTCACGCAATTTGGTCCGGTCTATGGGTCGCTGATGCTTGGACAGATCAATCTGTTTCTCGGCCTCTTGGTACTTCTTGATGCCACACTTGTGCCTCGAAAATTCCGCGGCCTACTCACGGGTATTGCCACTGCATTGAAACTCACCCCGGCTGTTTTCGGACTGTGGTTCGTCATGCGCCGTGATTGGGCATCTCTTCTACGCATGGGATTAGGCGCGCTGGGGATGACTGCTCTGGGCTTTCTCGTTTTACCGCAGGATTCCAAAGATTATTGGCTCGGTACCGTCCAGAATTCGAGTCGGATTGGTGGTATCGCTTACGCCTCGAACCAGTCGTTTAATGGGGAGCTCTTTCGGTTAGGTTTGCGTACGGAGAACTCTGGTTCGTGGTTATGGCTAGTATTGGTCGCGACGCTGCTACTCGCCACCGTGATTGTGATGCGACGCCTACTGCTCGCGAACATGCCGCTGCTGGCTCTGTGTCTCAATAGCTTTGTAGCGCTTCTCGCTAGTCCAGTGTCCTGGGCTCACCACTTCATATGGGTTCCCATCATGCTCATTGTCCTGGGAATCATGTGGTGGGACACTCGTTATTCTCGTGGCACCCACTTTGCAATGACGCATCAACAGCAAGTGATTTGTTTTGTCCTGGTAGTCACCGGTGCAGCGTGCTTTGCGTTACAACCCATATCTTTTGTACCAAGCGGTGACTCACGGGAGTTGGAATGGGGCGTGCTCTGGCACATAATCGGTAACGCATTCCTGTGGTGGACCCTTGCTGCATACCCATTACTCTGGCGGTTAAGCGGTACACGCGTAGGCAACAGTTGTGGCACTTAATGTTGGGGTCCTCGCAACGCAGCCCACCACCCAGCTCATCCACCCCCATGCACCGAGCGGATCACATGTGTTGCTTTTCGCAGAGGACATACACTTAGCGCTGACTGTCAATCAGAGCGTATCGCCGTCTAAAACCACACAATATCGGGGCTACAAACGTGAAAACTAAGCGTGGCCATCAGCCGCTCCCGTGCCTGGCTGCACGGTCCATTCCGGTGGAACGTCCTTGCCGGACTCCTCATCACGCTCAGCATCCTCAGCTGTAACTTGTACGATGCCGTGAGCATGGTGCACTGGCGCGTACACCGTATATAGCTTCAGTGGTTCATCCCCTGTGTTAATGACATCATGCCACTTACCTGCTGGAACAAAGATGGACCAGTCATCTTCCACAACTTATTCAAAGTCCAGATCATCCTGAGCATCACCCATTACACACTTTCCAACACCCTGTTCAAGGCGTAGAAACTGATCAGTTTCCGGGTGCACTTCCAAACCGATCGATTCACCAACCGGAATACTCATCAGTGTGACTTGAAGGTATTTTCCCGTCCATGCGGTGGTGCGGTAATTTTTGTTAGCTAGGGTTTCCTTTTCGATATCGAAAGCCTGGGGCTGTGGTCCAATATCTTCAATTGCCATGGTTGTCATCTCCTTGACATCGGGCACATTCGTGAGCTGTTCGCCTTCGATATCCGACCATAACGTCATCCGACACTTATTTCTGCGATGCACGGCTGCCATCGTAGATTCCCACAGGGTGTTTATCGCCTGCGCCTTGGGTTAATGCACGCCCAGAGATGGCTACATGCATACTCGGCCGAACTGATGTGTTGCTATACCACCACGCTAGCGAACCAACGGCTCTCACAACATAACTGTTTCTTTATATCTTTCAGTCCTCTCTGTGCGCCAAAATCAGTGTTTTCGAGGCTCGGTCATTCATACCTGCTCCGTTTAGGGGGACAGACAAGTAAACCAGTCTTGTTTCCCCACACAGGGGTTAGAGTGTGAATATGGACCCACGGCTCTCCCGAAGCACAGGTAATCAAGACATCCACTCCAACAACTCACGCAATTCCTTTCTGCGTAAGACCAGTAAAACCCTTCGCAAAGCCGCCAGGGGTTCCATGAATCAAGCCACCGAAGGGCCTCTTAGCCGACTCCTCGAGGCATTCACCACCCCGCTCACTCCAGTGGACTACGTCACTCTGGTTAATCCACTGCGTGGGCGCGAAGTCCGTGGACAAATCACCTCCATAGAAAAACACGACGATTTTCTTTCCCTCACCCTCACTCCCGGGCCCGGAATGCCACGAACTTTCCACGCAGGTCAATTCATTGGCCTCGGTTTGCAAATCGACGGTCGCTGGCGCTGGCGCTGCTATTCACTCACCAACGCACCGCAACGCCGCGGCCGCTCGCTCACTGTTTCCATCAAGCCTGTACCTGGAGGCTTGTTCACTCAACACATCGCCGACAATGCGGAGGTTGGTCAGGTCATCCGCCTTACGGCACCAGGCGGAGACTTTTATCTCCCGCAACCTGTACCACGAAAACTACTTTTCCTCACCGCTGGTGCTGGTATCACTCCGGTCATGTCCATGCTGCGTTGGCTGAAGCAGGAATTTCCGCCACAGAGCGATAGCGACGATGACTCCACAAGCTTCCCAGATGTCATTCACGTCCACTCCGAACGAGCTTCTCAACCCGCTGCACCGTACGGCGAAGAGCTCCAAACACTTCACAACGAGGTTCCGAATTATCACCTGATCACCTGGGATACGACCCAGCAGGGTCGCCTCACTGTAGACACATTCAAAGATCTTGTTCCCGACGCAACAACTCGCCAGTTTTACGCCTGCGGACCAACCCAGATGCTGGATAGCTTCCACGATGAATTCCCAGACATGCATTCTGAGAAGTTTTTCATCGAAGTTGACGGAAACAACCACGGAGGAGATATTCATTTCTCCACGCTCGGAGTCTCCACAACATCCACTGGTTCCACAACTGTTCTCGAAGCAGCAGAAGCTGCTGGCGTGAACCTGATGCACGGATGCCGAATGGGCATCTGCCGCACATGCGTAACTCCCATCGAAGACGGTGCAGCCGTGGATCTTCGTGACGGCCACACCTACGGGCCAGGTGAACAGATCCGTACATGCTGCACCGTGCCCGCCGGCACACTCACTATTGCAGGGCAATGAAACATAACCGGCGCTGGCTTCATGACGCACATGCACTGCATTAATCCACAATCAGTTCACTCAAGGAACTCGATTACTAGCGAATAGCTGCTAGCGTCGAACAATAGACCAACACACCACACACCAAGAACGACAAGAAAGTAACCCACTATGGCAGTTCAAGACATCAGAGCATATTCACATCTCACCGACGAAGACATCGAAGAGATTGGCCGTAGGCTCACCGAAATCGAACGTGAACACCGCGAATCTCTCGGTGAAAAGGATGCGCAATACATCCGCAGGCTCATCCGTGCACAGCGCACCACGGATCTAGCAGCACGCGCGGCGACCATCATCACCCCAGCCGCCGCACTGCCAGCAGGCGCGGCGCTGGCCATCGCGAAAATCCTGGAAAACCTGGAAATCGGCCATAACGTGATGCACGGTCAGTGGGACTGGATGAACGACCCAGAAATCCACTCCTCCACCTGGGAATGGGACAACACCGGCCCATCTAGTGGCTGGAAACACAGCCACAATGTCATGCACCACACCTACACGAACATCCTGGGGATGGATAACGATGTGGGATATGGCCTGCTGCGCGTCACCCGCGATCGTGCATGGAAACCAGACATGCTGTTACAGCCCGTGAAGAACGTGATCCTCGCCAGCCTGTTCGAGTACGCGGTAGGCTTCTACGACGTGGAACTCGGTCGCTTTTTCGCCGGGCGTCAGACATGGGAAGAAACCAAACCCCGCCTCTTTGAGACCCTGAGGAAAGTTGGAAAGCAAGTAGCAAAAGATTACGTGGCTTTCCCAGTTGTGGCCGGAGCCGCTGGCTACGTGCTAGCTGGCATGGGCTCAAAGAAAAAGGGACTATTCGGCAAGAAGGGACTTGGCTGGACTGGTAAGAGCGCCAAACGCACCCGCTTCGCGGAAGCAAAGCATCGAGCTACTCGCGCGGGTCAAGCTGCGCTGCTGGCGAATTTCCTACGCAACATATGGGCATATGCCGTAATTTTCTGCGGACACTTCCCCGATGACGTAGAAACTTTCACCAAACGCACACTGGATGAAGAATCCCGCAGTGAATGGTACCTACGGCAAATGTTGGGATCGGCTAACTTCCGGGGCGGCAAAATCCTGACCGTCATGTCTGGCAATTTGAATTACCAAATCGAGCACCACCTGTTTCCAGACATGCCGTCCAATCGCTTAGCTGCCATTGGTAAAAAGGTTGAAGCAATTGCAGAGGAATTCGGCCTTCCGTACAACACGGACAGCTTCCCAAAGCAGTTCCTCGAAGTTCAGCGCACGCTACTGAAGCTTTCCCTCCCCAACAAATTCCTGCGTGCAGATCCATGGAATGCTCCAGAAGTTCGTTCTGATGAAGCTTTCACCCATGTAGGCGGCGGCTACGACGAAGTACGCGAATCTACTGGTCACCGTGAACTGCGTAAAGGACTAGAGATGCTCAAGAAACTACGTCCAAAGTTCTTGGCATAAGGTTTTTCAATAGAAAAGCGGAGGGTCGTTCGTTGGAGAACGGCTCTCCGCTTTGTTCTATAAACCGCTGAATAAACGGAACCCCTCAAACCGTTGAATAAACGGAACCCTCAGGAGGGTTGTGGGACTGATCTACCCACTGTTCTGCTTTTTGCGCGTGCTAAAGCTACAGCCGGGGGCGTAGTTTAGTTTTCCATCCAGGCCGGGACAGTAGACAAAGAACTCGTTACCTCGAGCTTGAATGCGACCGAATGAATGGCGTTGCGGGGGAGCCATTGAGACTATCTTCTATTGGGTCATGTTGCTAGTCCCCGGGCTGTAGAACACTGTTCTTCTGTGTTCCACTATTGTTCGGCTATCCAGACTACAGGAGAGTACTTGAGACAACATTTGCGTTAGGCTTAAAGCCACTCTGACCACTGTAGATACAATAAAATCCCAGCTCGGATATGAGCTGGGATTTTATAACTTGTGGAGCATAGGAGAATCGAACTCCTGACCTCCTGCTTGCAAAGCAGGTGCTCTACCAATTGAGCTAATGCCCCGTATCTGTCCGATGGTGGGTCTAGGAGGACTTGAACCTCCGACCTCATCGTTATCAGCGATGCGCTCTAACCGCCTGAGCTATAGACCCTCGAACAAGAAAGTACTCTACATACCCTTCTTGTTATTAACAAATCAGCAGGTCACAGCACTAAAAGGCGAGAAATATCAACTCGTCTATGGAGCCAAACACATCACGATTCTCATCACTATGTTTCAGCTTGAGGCTTCGCGTCGCCACTAGTCTTCGCAGCGGTGTCATTGCGTGTAGTGATAGCACTACCTGAGTCATCAACTTTTATCCGCAATCCACCTAGCAGAGCGGCCGTCGCGTTATAAGCGATCGCTGCCACGGGAGCAAACAGCGTGATAACACCTAATTCAATAATTCCTAGGATCAGTACCGCCCCAAAGTACAGGCCAAATCCTAATGATTCTGCACCGGTTAGATCAACGATCAAGGAATTCAGACGGCTCCATACGCCCACGATCGCCAGTACCAAGAACAGCACGATTGCCCCCACGATCCACACTGCGAACATTACGGCGCCCAGCAAAAAACCCATTTTCATCGCGCTCATAGGGTCGACATACATGATTGCACGTGTTTCTGCCTCACGTGTCTCTGCTGTGTGCGTTTTTTGCCCACGCGTGTCCTCCTCCGCGTTTGCTGCCGTCTGCGTGCGCGGTACATAGGGGTTATCCTCTTTTTTCACCACCGAGTCATCCCCCGGACTGTGGAATGTCATGTTCTCTCCTCATGCGCCATTGTCGGCAATGTCATACTCTTTCACCGTACCTTTCGGGAACTTGGCGCGTGCTCAACCTACTCTTTTCCCTTTCCTTTCCGCGTTCTCTTTTTGCCTTTCTTTCTTCTCTTTGACTGTGCTTCTCCCCTGAATTCTCGACGCCACATCATCCCGAATCACTAGTGCTTTCTGGCAAAAACAAACCACCCGGCACGGCAGCTCTTTACAAGAACCATCCAACACCGGGTGGTGAATCTAGCAGGCAGTAGGCGAGAAATTACCTCTACTTATCTTCCTTAGCCTTAGCCTCAGCGTGCTCTTCAACCTCTTCTTCAATATTGCGGTCTACGGCGAGTAGTTCCACTCCCTTACCGAGGTTGACCAAGCGCACTCCCATTGTTGCGCGCGAGGTGCTGCGGATTTGCTTGACATCAGTACGAATCACGCCACCGGCAGAGGTGATAGCAAGAATCTCGTCATCTGCCCCCACAGTGAGAGCACCAATGAGCTTGCCTCGCTTTGGATCGTACTTGAAGGTAACCACACCCAGTCCGCCACGACCCTTGACCGGGTATTCCTCCATTGGAGTTTGTTTGCCATAACCCCCGGAAGTCGCCACAAACAAGCTTGAATCCTCACGCACCCGAGTCAATGCCAGTAGTTGATCGTCGCCGCGGAATCGCATGCCCTTCACACCAGCGGTGGCTCGTCCCATTGGTCGCAGTGTTTCATCGTCCGCGGTGAATCTTAGAGCTTGGCCTTCTTCAGATACCAGCAGGAGGTCGTCTTCACCACTGCACAACTGAGCTCCGACCAGGCGGTCACCCTCATTCAAGTTGATGGCGATGAGACCACCGGAACGAGCAGTATCGTAGTCCGTAAGGCGGGACTTCTTCACACGGCCATGAGCAGTTCCCAAAACGAGGTATGGGGCATCTTCATAGCTCTGAATCTGGATAACCTGGGCGATCTGCTCGCCCGGCTGGAATTCCAGCAAGTTCGCCACATGTTGGCCTCGTGCGGTGCGTGAGGCTTCCGGTAGTTCGAAGGCCTTGAGGCGGTACACACGGCCAAAGTTGGTGAAGAACATGATGATGTCATGTGTTGAACAGACGAAGAAGTGGCGTACGACATCGTCTTGTTTGAGTTCAGCACCCCGCACACCCTTACCACCGCGTCGCTGGTTACGGTAGCTGTCTACCTTTGTGCGCTTGGCATACCCAGTAGAAGTGATGGTGACCACAACGTTTTCGCGAGCGATGAGGTCTTCTTCGGACACTTCTCCAGATGCAGCAACAATCTGCGTACGGCGTTCGTCTCCGTATTTCTCCACGATCTCCGCCAGCTCATCATGAACAATCTGACGCTGACGTGCTTCGGAAGCCAAGATATCTTTCAGATCGGCGATGATCTCCTCGATCTCCGCCAGTTCATCGATGATCTTTTGTCGTTCCAAAGCGGCGAGACGGCGCAGCTGCATGGCCAAGATCGCATCTGCCTGAACGTCATCAATGTCCAGAAGGTCTTTCAGACCTTCGCGTGCAATATCGACGGTTGCTGAACGACGGATGAGGGCAATAACCTCATCGAGCATGTCCAGCGCCTTAACCAAGCCGCGCAAGATGTGGGCGCGTTTTTCGGCCTCATCTAAACGGTACTGAGTACGACGGACGATGACGTCTATCTGGTGTGTCACATAGTGACGCAACATCTGATCCAAACGCAGGGTGCGAGGCACCCCATCCACAATGGCCAGCATGTTGGCACCGAAGCTAGTTTGCAGCTGAGAATGCTTGTACAGGTTGTTCAACACCACTCGAGGTACCGCGTCACGCTTAAGGGTGACGACAATGCGCATACCTACACGGTCAGAGGATTCGTCATCAATTTCGGAAATACCTGTAATCTTTCCGTCCCGCACTTGGTCGGCAATGGAAGCGACAAGATTGTCCGGATTGACCTGGTAGGGCAACTCGGTGATGACGATGATCTGGCGGTTACCCTTTTCTTCAATGGAGGTAACGCCTCGCATGCGGATGGAGCCACGGCCAGTACGGTACGTATCCTGAATACCCTTATCCCCGACGATAAGACCGGCCGTCGGAAAATCTGGACCCTTAACCCGCTCGATGCAGGCTTCAAGAGCTTCTTGCTCCTCCGCCTCCGGGTTATCAAGCAGCCAGTAAATCGCTTCCGCCAATTCGTTTAAATTATGCGGCGGAATGTTCGTGGCCATACCCACAGCGATACCGCCGGAGCCATTCATTAGTAGGTTGGGAACACGTGAGGGAAGAACCGTTGGCTCTTGAGTTTTACCATCGTAATTTGGCTGGAAGATGACCGTGTTTTCGCGAATATCACGTACCATCTCCATCGCGAGCGGCGTCAGACGACACTCCGTATAGCGCATGGCCGCAGCACCGTCATTACCACGGGAACCGAAGTTACCCTGGCCATCGACCATGGGATACCGCATTGACCATGGCTGAGCCAGACGAACCAAAGTGTCATAAATTGCCGAGTCACCGTGCGGGTGGTAATTACCCATAGTGTCCGCCACTGGCTTTGCGGATTTCACATAGCTGCGATCCGGCCGGTAGCCATTGTCGTACATTGCATAGAGAATGCGACGATGCACAGGTTTAAGTCCATCACGCACCTCTGGGAGGGCACGGCCAACGATCACGCTCATGGCGTAGTCGATATAGCTAGACTGCATCTCCTCCTGCAGATCGATGGGTTCGATCTTGTCGAAGAGGCCCTCTCCGCCGTTAGTATCATCGCTCACGTGAGAGCGTTCCTTTCTACTAGGGACAGACTGAACCATTCTAGCACGTTACAGGCCTAATCCTGCCGTACTGCAGCCCCGGAAACCCTTCTAGGTTTAGCGCTTTGAATTCTTCAAAGTGTTCTTCACCGTGCCCCCCGGATCAACCACGATGCACTGAATGGTGCGGTCATCTTCTTGATCCCAGCTCTCCTGGGTTGGATGGAGGAAACGCACTGTCAATTCAGACTGGCTGCCTTTTTTGCCGATGAAAGGCTCAAATTCCTCAGCACAGTATTCCTGGGATTTCTTTGCTGCTGCCTCCATACCTGGAAAGGCAGTATCAGTCATTTCTGTCTCTGCGTAGACCTCTGCGTTATGGTCTTCTTTGCAGTCACGGCGATCCAAACTCTTGACCTCACCGTTGAGGTTTCCCTCTAGCTGCAAACAATCCCCCTTCTTAACAGCAAAAACATTGTCCTTATTGTTTGCGCTAGATTGTTGTTCACTCCCTTGAGTGGCCTGATTAGTACCATCGGCAGCCTGAGCGCCGGTGGGATTTGACGCGTCGGACGTTCCTTGGCCAGAGTCGGAGCAAGCTACCACACCGAATCCAAGCACAACGCTGAGAGCCAGAGCCCCTACGTGCTTTAGACCAGCTTGTGGCTCCATTGCACGGTATCCACACTTAATTCGACGCATGGAAATTTCACTCCTCGGTCTTCAATAAAGAGACGGTCTTCAACAGAGAAACCTGCATCCCATTGTTTCACACACATCCTGCAGGAGCCTTCCAGTCAGGGGTAAAACTAGCCTTAGCCGCAGAACCCCTAGCCCACTGTCGCTGAACGGTTCATGCGTTGAAGGATGAAGTCAGGGGTCAAGAACGCCACGATCTGCTGAGATGGCGTTAGCGAATTTTCTCTCGTATGAACCGCTCTAAGCGGTTAGCGATGACTTCAGGTTCTCGAGCCCAACGGTTGTGGCCCAGTGGCTCTGATAATTGTTCCACCTCAACATCGGCCTTAGGCAAACTCATGGCCAAGTTATTGCAGGATGGAATAGGGCAATCCTCGTCGTTGATACAACGCGTTAATAAGACTGGCTTCGTTATCTGAGCCTTGGCCGCTTCATAATCACAGTCTTCTCCCGCGAGTTCCCTCAGATGATTTGTTTGGGAATACCGGATCCACTCAAGTACGTGATCTTTTGCTTGGCGCCCATAACCAGAGAAATCCAACACGCCTTCTGGCTGATAGCCTTTGAGCTTTATGACGGCTTTCATTAGTTGGGAACCAATTCGTAAACGCCAATACTGTTTGCCCTGAAAACCACCATGATAGGGGGTACCTGCACCCACTCCCATGAGCCCTTTGACATTTAAGACATTCGCATCGTCTCGAGCCATGAACAATGCACCAATTTGCCCTCCCATGGAGTGGCAGAGGAACACTGTGGGATAGGCTTCTGGCAGGTTAAATGCCTTTTTGGCTGCCCTAACGGTGGCCGGATAATCTTCCGATGCCACGTGGTGATAGCCCCAACTTTTCTCGCGAGAAGCTCGAGCTGTTGATGTGCCTTGTCCCCGTAATTCACCGGTAGCTACGTTAAACCCCCGCCGTGCAAGTTCCTTACCCATCGGATCGTAATAACGTGCTCCCATTCCAAAACCGGGCCACATGACAATTAAAGGTGTAGCCCGTGTGAGAGGAGAGGTGACGTCGTTCTCAGGAGAGAAAAGACGCACCGAAGACACGGAAGAATCGGGCATTACCGTGTTCAAGAGACGAGGGAATTGAATGTCTGAATTATTTGACGCGGAAGAAGTCACATCGATAATTAAACATCCAAGAAACGCACGTCGCGAGCATTCTGAGTAATAAAGCTGCGGCGAGCCACCACATCATCACCCATCAAGATGCTAAACAATTCATCGGCAGCTGCGGCATCTTCCAAGTTCACACGCCGTAGGGTGCGGGTTGTCGGATCCATGGTGGTTTCCCACAATTCCTTGGCATTCATCTCACCAAGACCCTTGTAGCGCTGGATACCGTCATCTTTATTGATCTTACGACCGGCAGCTAATCCTTCCTCTAACTGAAGATCCCGCTCACGATCAGAGAAGGCGAATCCGGGCTCTCCCTTGGCCCATTTCAGTTTGTACAGGGGTGGCTGAGCGAGGTACACATATCCGCCTTCGATCAACGGACGCATGAAACGGAACAGCAACGTTAGCAACAAGGTGGCAATATGCTGGCCATCCACATCGGCATCGGCCATCAGCACAATCTTGTGATACCGCAGTTTGTTGATATCAAACTCATCATGGATACCTGTACCCAACGCAGTGATGATTGCCTGAACCTCGGCGTTCTTCAACACCTTATCCATGCGAGCTTTCTCTACGTTGAGGATCTTTCCACGCAAAGGAAGAATGGCCTGATACATGGAATCACGGCCGGATTTCGCCGAACCACCTGCGGAGTCGCCCTCCACAATAAATAATTCGGAAACCTGTGGGTCTTTGGAACGGCAATCAGCTAGCTTGCCCGGCAACCCACCCATATCCGACGCTGACTTACGACGAACCAGATCACGAGCCTTACGAGCTGCATCACGAGCATGAGCCGACGCCACAGCCTTGTTGACAATCGCCTTCGCCTCAGCTGGGTTAGCATCCAGCCAATCAGTCAGATGTTCATTGACAGCACGCTGGACAAAACTCTTGATTTCAGTGTTACCCAGCTTGGTCTTGGTCTGTCCTTCAAACTGCGGGTCACCTACTCGGACGGAGATGACAGCCGCAAGGCCTTCCCGTACATCATCACCGGTAAGGTTATTTTCCTTATCCTTTAGTAATTTATGGGCGCGGGCGTAGCGGTTCATCAAGGCGGTCAGTGCGGCACGGAAGCCTTCTTCGTGCGTACCGCCTTCGAAAGTATTAATGGTGTTGGCGAAGGTATGAACGGACTGGGTGTAGCCATTGTTCCATTGGAGAGCCACTTCAACCTCGTGATCGTCACCCTTAGCTTCGAAGGAAACGATGCTCGGATGAACCTCGGTCTTCTTTTTGTTGATGTGCTCAACATAGTTTTTCAGACCATCTGGATAGTGGAAGGTACGGGTACGTGGACCCTTTTTCTTCTCTTCTTCGGCCTTCTTTTCCTCTGCAGTTTTTGGTGCTTCTGCATCTTCTGCTGCATCAGCCAAATCATCTTTTTCAGGCTCGGCATGAGCTCGTTCATCGATGAGATTGATGGTCAAGCCTTTATTGAGGAATGCCATCTCCTGGAGACGCTTAGCTACGGTATCGAAGTTAAATTCGACGGTTTCAAAAATCTCTGGATCGGGCCAGAAACGCTGAGTGGTGCCGGTACCCCGAGCTTTCTTCACCTTAACGAGCTCATCTGGTACAGCATTAAAAAAGTTCTGGTGCCATAGGTAGCCATCGCGCTTAATTTCGGTTTCCACCTTGGTGGACAACGCATTTACTACAGAAATACCCACACCGTGCAAGCCGCCGGATACGGCGTAGGACTCGGAATCAAATTTACCGCCCGCATGCAATTGGGTCATGACTACTTGGACGGTCGGGATTCCGGTGGGGTGCATCTCCACAGGGATGCCACGCCCGTCATCCTCAACTTCCACGCCGCCATCGGCCAGCAACTTAACGTTGACCGTCGTAGCGTAACCAGCCATCGCCTCATCGACTGAGTTGTCAACGACTTCCCAGATCAAATGATGAAGGCCACGCTCACCGGTGGAACCGATGTACATACCTGGACGCTTGCGAACTGCTTCCAGACCTTCCAGGATGGTGATGGATTCTGCACCGTAGTTGCTCTTCGGCTTTGGTTCAGCCACGTTGAGTCAAGCTCCCTTTTCAGCGGACATTAACCACCCCATTCTAGCCCGTCTTGGTGCAAAAATCATACAAGGACGTGTAGAGATTCCATGTGAAGAGTGAGTCGTCACTCCCCCTCTTTGGGGGCGCAGCGACATGCATTTTCACCGGTTTCTCGGCCTTGAAACACTATTTTTCTCCAAACTCTTCCCCTGTTATTTTGTCATGCAACATAATTGCCGGCATGAAGAACACCAACGCTCTGCGCCGCGCCCTCAAGGCCGCAGCCTATACAACCACAGCCATTGCTACTGCCACTGCAATGGCCGCCTTCCCCGCCACAGCAACAGCCAAAGATGCCAATGATCCCGGCGCGGAAATGTCCTCTTTATTATCCAGTGTCTCCAAAAACCAATACCCTCACGGCTCTTCAACTGGTTCTTCGAGCACGAAACCACGGACTGAAAAAGGTGACGTCGATCCCTTCTACAACACAGACAACGTAACCCCCGGTGCTCCTGGCGACATCCTCAGGAAGAAGGAAGTCGCAATGTCCGGTCCAATCAACGGTGTGCATATCACCATGCCAAAGAAGGCAACCAAGGTGATGTACACCACCACCGACATGTACGGAAAAGCAACCCCAGTAACCGGTTACATGGTGGAACCTACTGTTCCATGGACAGGCCCCGGCTCACGTCCCACGGTGGTGATTGGTCGCGGAACCGTCGGCCAGGGTGACCAATGCGCCCCTACCCGTAACTGGCCTCTCGATGGAAACCCTGACCCACTAACAACAGGCCGCACCGTCAATCTGGAAGGCTTGTACGACGGGATTTTTGCAGCCCAAGGTGTTCGCGTATTTGTCACTGACTACATCGGCATGGGTACCCCAGGTATGCACACCTACATGAACCGCCTCGACCAAGCGCATGCGATGTTGGATGCTGCGCGAGCTGCTCGGAACCTGGTGGGTAAAGATAACTTCGGCAAGGTTGGTTTCTACGGTCACTCCCAAGGTGGCGGTGCCTCAGCAGCTGCCATCGAGGAGGGATCAAACTACGCCCCGGATCTACAGATCGCCGGTGGCTACGCATCCGCTCCCCCAGCAGACCTCAATGCTGTTCAGAAACACATTGATGGCTCTGACTTGGTCGGCGCTATCGGATTCACCATTAATGGTCTAATCGCTCGTTATCCACAACTCAAGCCTGATCTGGACAAAAATCTCAGTCCGGCAGGTAAGGCAGCTTTGGAAGATCTCTCAACCTCCTGCACCGATGAAATCACTGAAAAATACGGTTACCAGCGCACCGGAGAATGGACCACGTCCGGCAAAGACCTCGATGCGCTTCTTAAGGATCTTCCTGCTGCAACTACAGCGATGAATGACCAGAAGATTGGCAATGGTAAGCCTTCCGCACCGGTGATGATCATTTCTGGCCGCAATGATGCGAACGTTGAATACGAGCAAGCTAAGAATTTGGCAAAGACCTGGTGTGAAAAGGGTGGCCAAGTGGTCTACCGCGATGATTTTGTCCCGCCAGCCGAGGACTACAACCACTTCATCCAAGCAATTTCCGGCGGTCCATTTGGTCTCAGCTTCTTGATGGATCGTTTTAACAATAGACCTGTCACCGGAACATGCATGGGCTTTAACAACGATGGTCCCGGTGATGGCAAGCCTGATCTCGAAGGAGCAACTCACAGCGCTGATTCTTCTTATGAGCGCTCCTCCCTCGGTTCACTTGTCCCTTCTGCCATCGGCGATTCTTTCTACGAGCCTGGCCACAAGAAGGTGAATAAGGGCAAAACTAAAGAGGAGAGGGAGGCTGAAAAAGCTAAGAAGAATGACTAATTAGTTTCTTCTCTATCCCTTCCTCAGGGAGGACCCCCCTTTTTCAATCAGGACGCTTCATGGGGTCACTGGCTGCAACGATTATCCGTAATCATCGCGGGGTCCCCGGCCTTTTACCCGGAAGCGTCCTTTCGGCTTCGGACCCAGATTCGGAGCAAGAATCTTCACATCACGCACCAGATCTTCACGGGCAAGTCGTTCGATAGCCTGTAAGATTTGCGGTTTCATATAGCGCAACTGGGTAGCCCACGACGTGGAATTACATTGGATCACTAACTCTCGCTTGCCCTTGTTAAATGTTACCGGCTGCGTGTGCTCAGCCACGTGAGGTCCCACGATCTCAGCCCAGTTAGTCATGATCGAACCGACTGCGAAGTCCTCAGCCCAACCAAAACGCTTAATAGTGCTGTAAACCAACTCGCTGAGAGGCTTAGGATCCCGGTAACTCCGGTCAGCACGTCCATCGAGACCCGTCGGCCTTTTCCTCACATGAGCACCGCGGCCTCGGGTATCTCTCATTCTTTTTCTCGACGCCACTTCTGGCAAATTCCCGGTAGGAGTACCACCCGCCTGCCGAAGAGCAGCCAACGCTTGAGCAACAGGGTCTAAGTTCCGATCAGGCGGATTGGAATTATCAGGCTGACTATGTGGTTCACTCATCACAGTCACCTTCACATATATTCGAGACGCTAGTTCGTGAAACACTGTGAGAAACATCGCCCGTTACGACATGAGAGATGCGGCCATCTTTTGCTGTCACACGAGCTTCAATGGTGATGATCTGTGCTCCTTCCTTTAGCTCCTCTGGGATATCCTCATTCACCGCTGCAGTGATAAGCACTTGTTCTGCTTCGGAAACGAGCGATACTAATGCGTGGCGTCGAGAAGAATCAAGCTCAGCGAAAACGTCATCGAGAATAACCACAGGCTCTATGCCATCTCCCCGTTGCATGAAGAATGCTCCAAGGCGCAAAGAGAGGGCAAAAGACCATGATTCCCCATGCGATGCGAATCCCTTTGCGGGTTGCGAACCCAACATCAAAATCACATCATCGCGGTGTGGTCCAAGGAGTGTCGTCCCCCTATCGATTTCTTGGGCTCGCTTGTCCGCAAAACCTTGAAGCAACGTGGCCTCAGCGATTTCAGGGCTCAGCAAAGCTGTCGGCTCTCCTGGCTCAGAATAAGCAAGATGCACGCCCGAGTCCGCAAGTAGGGCATCAACGGTGGAGGTATAGGACATGTGTGCAGGACGAGACTCCGGAGCCAGTCGTTGATAAGTTTCCGCAAGATGAGGGGCTAAATCATGCACCACCTGCACACGTGCCGACATGATTTGCCCTCCCAATGCTGCCAACTGTGCATCCCACACATCCAAGGTAGACAATGCGGCTAGAGCATCTTCATCACTTTCGCCTGGAGCAAAAGCTGAACGCATAGCATGGGAACGCAACAGTGCATTGCGTTGGCGCAGAGCCTTGTCATAATCGCTTTTCACGGCAGCTAATCGTGGATAACGTGCGATCATGATGGTGTCGAGGAAATTACGGCGCTGCTCCGGTTCTCCACGCACCAAAGCCAGATCCTCCGGGGAGAACAATGTAGTACGAACAATGCCTAGAAGCTCTCGGGTAGTAGCTAGCGTTGTCCGGTTGATATGAGCCTTATTGGCACCGTGAGGTCTGATAGTAAGCCGGGCAGTGAGTTCCCGCGTACCGTTTACCGCCGTAGCAGATACCAGTGCCATCGATTGATTCTCACGTACCACTGCAGCATCTGAATTCACGCGATGAGAACCCAAATGAGCCAAGTAACCCAAAGCTTCGACGATGTTCGTCTTGCCGTGCCCATTCGGCCCAGAAAAGACGACAACGCCCGGCTTTAACGTGAGATCAAGAGACTTCCAGGAACGGAAATCCTCGAGTTGCAAAGAACGGACGTACATGTCGTGAAAGTGTGAAGCTTAGCCCGGTAGGCGAACTGGCATGAGAAGATATGTGAATTTCGTATCCGGAGTCGGGAAATTTCCTTCAGCGTCTGCCTCAGGCAATTCCTGTGGTTCAGGGATGAGGATAGCCGGACGCGAAGGCATGGTGAAACCAAATACTACGCGCTGAGAATCAATAGCGGACAGACCTTCTTTGAGATAGCTCGGGTTAAATGCGATGGTCAAAGGTTCACCTGTGAAAGCACAATCGAGTTGTTCAGTGGCTTTACCTACTTCACTGCCGCCAGCAGACAGGATCAACGAGTCGCTGGAGAATTCCATCTGGATCTGCGCATTACGGTCGGCGACAAGAGAAACACGGCGGATCGCATCGAGTAGTGGAGCGATTTCTACCGAAGCCAACGCAGAATGCTGATTAGGAAGAAGTGGACGGAATTTAGGGAACTCGGCATCGAGCAACCGGGTTGTCATATGACGTGAATCGGTTTCGATTCCCAGAAGACCTTCCCTTCCGATGTTCTCCCCGGAGCCGACGGCAATAGTGACGTCATTAGTGAAACCCTGGTCGAGAGAACGGGCGGCATCGTGCAAAGTACGGGCAGGTACCAACAGCGTGGCTTTCGAAGAAGACTCTGAAGGGTTCCATTCGAATTTACGCACGGCAAGGCGGAAACGATCCGTTGCGGCCATGACAACGTCTTTGCCGTCAATTTCCACGTGAATGCCTGTGAGCATGGGCAAAGTGTCATCGCGACCAGCAGCAACAGCAACTTGGTTAATGGCTTGGGAAAACAGATGGGGATTGATAGAACCAGTTGGAGTTGGTAATTCCGGAAGAACTGGGTAATCCTCGATGGTCATTGGCCGCAGCTCAAAACGGGAAGAACCACTGGATAGGGTGACGGTCGTGCCTTCGTAACGCATGGTGATCGGCTTATTCGGCAGAGATCCCACGATGTCCGAAACCAGCTTTCCTGCAACGAGAATCCGCCCGGGTTCATCAACTTCAGCGTGTATGCGAACGCGCGTAGAGACTTCGCGGTCAAAGCCTGAAAGTTCTAAACCATCGTCATCCGCAACAATCATCACACCGCGGAGGATGGGTTGCGTGGGTTTTGATGGCAGAGAGCGGGCAACCCAGGCGAGTGCGGAGGAGAAATCATCCTTCGGCACTGTGAAGCTCACGGTGTGCTGTTCCATAGCTTGTGTGATCCTTCTTAATTCTGTCGTGTTGCATCTGGTTGGAGAGCCGAGTTTCGTGCACTCTCGGCGTGGTTTAAGACTAACTCACAAGTCCAGGTTGCTTCTCTTTTCCCTTTAGTTAGAGATTCAGTAGAAGTGTTAGGCGCTGTGAGTTTTGTGCAATTCTCCCCTTTTTCCCTGTTCAGCGGCGTTTTCGGACTGTGGAATGTACGTGGAAAGGCTTGTGGATAACAAAGGGTTGCTTTGGATAATTGCACCCGAAGGGTTGCTATCCACAGATTATCCACTGTTCTACTCCCAGCTAAGGCTAGGTTATCCCCAGTCAGGCCGCGAAGTGACAGTGCTCAGATTCTCTGTAGGATTCCACCCGGAATAACAAAGATGTAATTACAGCTGTGGAAAACACTGTGGAATTGTGGATAACTAGGTTTTGCTGAGGTAGACCGGCCTTTAGTTATCCACAGTAAAATCCACTTGTCCCCAGGAAACTGTGGATAACTGTGGATAACTTCGGTCAGTTCCACCCGCAACGCGAAAAATTTGCTAATTCCTTGCGCGAGCCTTAATTCGCTGTGTGAGCTCTTGTACCTGGTTGAAGGTCTTGTGATCTTCCTGGATCTTGTCGTTGATACGACGTTCTGCATACATCACTGTTGTGTGGTCACGGCCTCCAAAAGCTGCGCCTAACTTCGGTAAGGAGAGATCTGTCAGCTCACGGCAGAGGTACATGCCAATCTGGCGGGCATTAGCGATCTGCCGTGCTCGACCTTTACCGATGATTTCACTAGCGGAGAGATCATAGAACTCTGCAACAACATCTATGACCAATTGAGGCGTGATTTCTGTGTCGCCATCATCAGGCATAATGTCACGCAGTGCAGCTTCTGCAGATTGCAAGGTCAATGGCTGGTGCCCCAAGGAGCAATATGCGATAACGCGGGTCAGCGCCCCCTCCAACTCACGAATGGAGTTTTGATATCGGGTGGCTATAAGTTCCTTGACATCCTGTGGAAGCTGCAGATTTCTGGATTCAGCTTTGCGCGACAGAATTGCCATACGCGTTTCCAAATCAGGAGATTGCACATCGCTAATCAGTCCTGATTCAAAACGTGTACGTAGACGATCTTCCAGAGTAGTCAACTGGTGAGGAGGGCGGTCAGAACTCAAGACAATCTGTTTGCCAGCCTGATGCAGAGCATTGAATGTGTGGAAAAACTCCTCCTGGGTGGACTCTTTACCTTGTAAGAATTGGGTGTCATCCACGATGAGTAGGTCGAGATTGCGGTATCGCCGTTTGAAATCTTCGCGCGCACCAGTCGAGATAGAATTAATGAAGTCATTGGTGAGCTCTTCGCTGGATACATACTTGATCCGTGATTTTGGACGAAGCTCCCGCGCATAGTGGGCGATTGCGTGCAGCAGGTGGGTTTTTCCTAGACCCGACTCTCCCCAGACGAGCAGCGGGTTGTACGCGGCACCCGGATACTCTGCTACTGCGCGGCACGCTGCATAGGCAAGTTGGTTGGAGGAGCCCGTAACAAAGTTCTCAAAGGTATATGCCGAGTTGATGAGCATGTTTTCACCGCCGCTGGAGTCCGTACTGTGCTGTGTACCTTCAGGGGCAGATGGACCGGTACCGGCCTGGTGAGGATGCGGTGAGCTCATCGTCTCCGGAGAGTTATGGTTGGGAAACAGAGCCCGGCTACCATCGTGTTTCTGCGCCACTTCTACCCCACTGGAGTGTGTTCCATGTGCGGGATGTGTGTCACGGCGCTGCGCACTGGATTGTTCCGGACGAGCCAGACTTGGGCTTACCATGTGTCCCCAGTTACTCGGATTAGGGGAAGGCTCACGATCCACAGCATCCATGCGTGGGCGGTAACCGCGTGCGTGTTCCTCGGCTAATTCATCCTGATGATCCTCATGAGTGTGCTCAGTGTGGCGCAACAGTGGCTCCATCTCATCGTCAGATTTAATGTTGATGGAGAATTGCACCGGTATCCCCAGTTCCCGGCTGAAAACGTTGTGGATATGCTCGCGCATTTTGGTTTCTGCTTCTTCGCGAGCCATTCGGCTAGACGTTGCGAGAATCATATAGTTCCCGGCTAGTACTTCTGGACGTATTTGACCAAGCAATGCTTTTTGACGCTTGGTGAGGGAGGGGAAAGAGGAGTCTTTTTCTGGTGAAGAGGTCCAGCGATCCATGATGGAATCCCATCGTTGCTGGAAGGTACCTGTTAGTGA